>NZ_CP017181.1:2440128-2745144 GCF_001729765.1 Enterobacter kobei | reverse complement strand
TGGGCGAACGCCGCCTATGCGATGGCGGCCAACATCAACCGCTCCTTCAAAGAGTACGGCTGGTGCACCTCGATTCGCGGCGTGGAGTCCGGTGGGGCAGTCGAAAACCTGCCGTGCCACACTTTCCCAAGCGATGACGGCGGCGTGGACATGAAATGCCCGACCGAGATCGCCATCAGCGACCGCCGCGAAGCCGAGCTGGCGAAAAACGGCTTCATGCCGCTGGTTCACCGGAAAAACTCCGACTTTGCTGCCTTCATTGGCGCGCAATCTCTGCAAAAACCGGCCGAGTACCACGATCCGGATGCCACCGCGAATGCGCGTCTGGCCTCTCGTCTGCCGTACCTGTTCGCCTGCTGCCGCTTTGCCCACTATCTGAAGTGCATCGTGCGCGACAAAATCGGCTCCTTCCGCGAGCGCGAAGAGATGGAACGCTGGCTGAACGACTGGGTAATGAACTACGTGGACGGTGACCCGGCGAACTCCTCTCAGGAAACCAAGTCCCGTAAACCGCTGGCGGCTGCAGAAGTGCAGGTGCAGGAGATTGAAGACAACCCGGGTTACTACGCCGCGAAGTTCTTCCTGCGTCCACACTACCAGCTGGAAGGCCTGACCGTTTCCCTGCGTCTGGTTTCTAAACTGCCGTCGCTGAAGACGAAAGACGCGTGATGATGACTAGCCGGCCCGAAGGGGCCGGCTAGCTAAAAGCCTCATTTCAGTTAATTGCTGTCAATGAATAAGGATATCCGATGATAAAAACTTTATTAATCGTAACCAGTTTGCTGGCAGCTTCTACTCTGGCAAGCGCGGAAACAGGAAATTATAAATATCCTCAGGCCGAAGCATTACCTCAGGATGATACTTCAAACTTTCAACGCGATCCGTCCTTGTTAACGGGATACGATTTAAATTTAAGCGCCGATCGCTTCGCTAAAGCCTGGTTATCGAAAACAAATGAACGTGAACGCATAAAGGCTAATATGTATCTTCTCGGCGTAGTCGACGCGTCTGAGGGCACTGCATGGTGCAAGGGCAAACCTTTTTTGCCAAATACTCTCCATGAATTTCTTTATTCGCGTTTTGCAAACTTATCGAAACAGCAAGGCGCGGAGCGCGCTTCAAAAATCATCATTGACGGCATGAAAGAATTACGTCCTTGTACGAAAGGAGAGTAATAAATGAGACCATTATACGAACAACTGAAACGTCAGCATTACTCTTCTAATCACACGCGCGCGGGGTTTGCCTCGGGTGAACAGGTCTTCTCTGAAATTGGCTACGACTATCCGACGATTATCAAGCAGCAGCCTGCTTACGAGAATACCTGTGCAGTACGAATGAGTCTGGCCTTATTAAAATGTAATGTTGAATTTACAGGGCGTTTACCCATAAAGGCGGGACCCTATAAGGGAAAGACAATTGAACCTGGCGCAAAATTACTTGCTGATCAACTATATAAATCACATGTTTTTGGGAAGGCTGAAATTTTTACTGACCGTGAGGCAGGTGCCCGCTCAATGTTGGGCAGAAAAGGTGTCGTGTTTTTCAATAGAATTGATGGTTATGGCGGTGGCCATATCGACCTCATTGAGCCTCTGAGCAATAATTCGTTTATATGTAACTCAGATTGTTTTCCTTACTGTCAGGAAATCTGGTTTTGGGAATTAAAATAATCGTTTTCAGATATCTAAAAGCAGTATTTCTTTTGTTCGCTGCCTTCTGTTTTCCTGCTCGCAGTGATAACCCATACGTTGATTTTTATCAGCAGCAAACATACCGACAGGTGGTAAAAGATTTGGTCCTGGCGCGCTGTCTTGCACAGGTGGCAGATAAGAACAGCCAGTTTTCTATCGATGCGGCCCGCAGTGCGAGTGCATTTATTGAGTGGGTGCCGTTTGATGCTGAAAACGGTATTGACAAAGTGAATGCCATTATTGGGAAATATAAAAATAAAATTAACGGCTTTCACTCGGAGCGAAAACCCGATGTCAAAGGCGTAACGTTAAACTGTCTACGTCTTTATCATAGCGACGAACTTAATAAACTTGTACCTCAATTAATTATCGGCAATCCTGACCGCACCTGGCTTCAGGATAACCCGCAGTAGTAAAGACTTCACATTCTTTCCATTTATTCAGGGGGAATGTAAGACTGTCAAATGACACGGGTCATTTGATATGAGGCAGAGGTAAAATATGGACGGTTTTATTCAGCCCCATGCTTTCCTGTTTGCCATATAAGTGCTTTTTCGAAAGCAATATTGTTCATCCACGAAGAGTAGATATTATGGCTATTGATATGTTTCTGAAGGTCGAGGGTGTTACGGGCGAATCTAAAGATTCTAACCACACCGGCTGGACTGATATTACCTCCTTCTCCTGGGGCGCTTCCCAGCCGGGTAATATGAGCGTTGGCGGTGGCGGCGGTGCCGGTAAAGTAAACTTTAACGATCTGCACGTTAACGCTCTGATCGACAAATCCACCACTGCAATCCTGAAACACTGCGCCAGCGGTAAACACCTGACCAAAGTTGAACTGTCCGTCTGTAAAGCCGGTGGTCAGCAGGTGGAATATACCCGCATCACGCTGGAAGATGTGCTCGTGACTTCTGTTCAGTACACCGGTGCAGACAACGGCGATACCGTTGGTGTGACCTACGCGTTCCAGGCTGCGAAAGTGAAACAGCAGTACTGGGAGCAGACCACTGCCGGTGGTAAAGGTGCTGAAAGCAGCGCTGGCTGGAACATCAAAGAGAACAAAGAAGCGTAATTGCGCATGTGGCCGGGGAGTTTTCCCCGGCCATTATGATTGGTTCACTATTCGGCGTGTTTTTGCGATGGAAAGAGCGTTAACGGTTATACCCATTGTATTATCATGTAGCGCCTGCATATCCCATCCTGCTCAGTTTCAAAGTTTAACTGTTAAGGTGGAAAAAAATGTACCCTGTTTTGGGATTTCGAATGACATGAGGCTAAGTGAGCCTGTGTTAGTTTACGAACCTTCTATATCTCGACGTGTAGGTAACAAATGGGAAATTGCTTTCTCTCCAGGAACATTTCCTTCCACCCACATTTTAAACTCTGAAGAGTGTCTTCGCTGGGATAAAGTGGACTGGCAGTCAGGGGAATATGATGTGGTATTGAAGGCGAGAACTCATAATACGGAACTTCGCTATGCGGCTCGCTTTATTCTCAGTGTAAATGCCAAAGGTGAGTTATCGCTAGCCAAAACAGAGTAGGAGAGTTTTTAAACGTTGCCGTTTTTTAAGAAAACATCAACGTTTGGATGCTGGTTCACCTCCATTTTTATTTGAATGCGAGTGCTTATTTGTGAAAATCAATGGGAATGAATATGGCTAGTCAATCATTAGTTAATCCGGGATATTGTATTGTTCAGCAACCCGGAACCCTGGATTTCCAGGCAAGGCTTTTATTCAATAATCCAAATAGTGATGCTGCACGTTATTTCATGCAGGTTAATAGTGATGCGCAGTGGTCAAAGCCTGGGCAGATGTTGATTCTAGATGTGCCGGGAAGTAATAATTCTGTGCAACTTAAGCAATTACAGCTTGCTAAAAAGAAAGTCAATGGTGCTCTGGCCGATCTTAACTCTGGAGAAGCGAATTTCTTTAACCAACATTTTAGTACTATAGCTGCAGTCACTAATTTTATGGATAAGTCCCTTGGTGTCGTTGCTGATGCAGGCGAAAAATATTTTAGTGAAATAGAAAAAAAACTTAAATCCATTGAGTTGGCTTACCAGAATCAGTACAGAGCACAAGGGACATTGATAAGCCAACAGTTTTTTGTTGAGCGTCAGCGCCTCTTTTCTGAGTTGGATGGTTTATTAAACAAATTGTCTCGTCTGACCTTAAAGATGAAACCCTATAACGAATTGAAGCATGCATTAGGCTTGTCAAGCAGATCCATTGTACATGAATGGAGTACAGCCGGAGTCGCTTCTATTCGTGGTTATTCAAAATATATCGATAATGCCTCTAAGGCCGCTCGTTTTCTTAAAGCGGGAGGGTGGCTTGCAATAGGTTTTGCAGGTGCAAATACCACTAATGAAGTTTACAATGCCTGCACCGCGGGACGAGAGCAGAGTTGCTCTAAAGTTGCTGTGAAAAAATACAGCAGCTTTGGTGCAAGCCTGGCAGGGGGTATTTACGGTGGTAAATACGGAGCCATGGCAGGTGCTGGTGTATGCGTTGCGCTTGGTGTTGCGACGGGGGGCGTAGGACTGCTCGCCTGCTCCATTGTCGGGGCAGCTGCAGGTGGATACGTTGGTGGTGAGATAGCGGGCGGAGCGACTGAGTATATGATGGATAAAATATGGTGAATATAGAGAATTTACTATTATTTCTTATCGTGGTTTTATTGTTGATTGTTATAATTATGGATCTGCTCAGTTCTCGTTATTTCAAAAAACACGAGGCTGATTATAATCAGTTACTTTCAGACTATCGGCGCAAAGGATATGATCTGGATCTTGTAACCGACTATGCTTCTTTTTTTGGTTCGCTGGCTAATTATCAAAAAATAATCTGGTTCGTTCGCCTTTATAAAGGCATTAAAATGAAATTTACGCGTGAAAGGCTTGTTCAGGAAGAAGCTTATAAATATGTGCAGTCGTTACCTGAAGAAAGAATTGGCTGGATACTAAAGTTACATCGTCGTTATAAGCTACAGGCATTAATATTCACTCTATGGCTCATTGTTGGATTATATTTTATCACCTTCATTAAATAGTTTTGATATTCAATTTCTCAAACGCCGCCGTTCTCACCCCCGAGAGCGGCAGCGTTTGAGCGCTAATCATACCAGCAGGAATACGCCATGCGATTCACGATTATTTCTACGAAACCCGGTCATCAGCCGCCGCAGAGCAGCTGTGATTTTTATGCCCCGGGCGGCACCATTGGGCGCGGTACGGATAACAATCTGGTGTTGCCGGACAATGACCGCACCATCTCGCGCCTGCAGGCCATTGTTCACGTTGACGCCAATGGTGAATGTCGCGTCACTAACCGTGGCAGCGTCACCCGCGTGGTATTAAATGATATTCCGCTGGAGCGGGGGCGTCAGGTTGAACTGCAGGATGGCGACATTCTCGGTATTGATGACTACCGTATCGAAGTGGCCGAACTTATCCACGACACGCAGCCGGTGAGCCGCATGGCCGCCAGCATGCAGCAGCAGGCGCATCCGACAGCCGCGCCAGCGCCAGCATCGCAACCGAAGCCTGCTAACCCTGCGCCACGCGGTAAAGCGGAACCAACTGCCGTGCCGTCGGAAATCTGGGATAGCCTGATGCAGGAGTTTTCCATCTCCGACAGCATCTCCAGCAACCGTGCAAAACCGCAGTCAGCGGCTTCGCAGGATCCGTTCTCTCAGCCTGCGGCGCCGGAGCGTAATGCTGAAGATCCGCTGGCGATGTTCAACGACAGCGATCCCACGCTTGAGCGTAAGAATGTCGACCCGGACACGCTGTTCGGCGAAGAAACGCTGTTCAAAAAAGAGAGCATTTTCGACGACGTGACGCCTTCCACGCTGGTGCCACCTGTTGAGACTCAACCCGCCCCTAAAGAAGAGGCGGTAGATGAACTCGATCCGCTGGCGCTATTTGGTGGCAAGGCCAGCGCGCCGGCTGCACGCAATGATGACCCGCTCGGGCTGATGGGCGGGGCGCCGTTAACCCATCCGGATGACATCACTGACGAAAAGCCAGCGCCTGAGCCTGAGCAGGAGGAAGACGTCCTTGCCGGTTCCCCGCTTTTTGCCCCTGAGCCGCAGGAAACGCCGCGTGCAGAAGAGGAGCCGGTGAGACCAGATTACGCAGGTTTCACGATGCCTACGCCGCAGGCCGTTGCGCGCAGCAGCGCTCAGACCCCTAAGGGCCGACTGCGTATCGATCCGGTTAATAACGCTGCCTCGCCATCTGCTACCGCGAACACTGGAGAGAAGGGCGATGTGTTGCAGGGGGAACTGCTGCAGGCACTGCTGGAAGGGATGGGGCTGAGCGAAATGCAGCCTGTCCCGCAGTTTGACCGGGAAAATATGCGTCAGCTGGGGCAGATCCTCGGCATGTTCTCTCAGGGCACCGTGGCGCTGCTCTCCTCACGCTCTATTCTTAAACGCGGCGTAAAAGCCGATATGACCATGGTGCTGGACGATGCCAACAACCCGTTCAAGCTGTTGCCGACCGGGAAAACGGTTCTGATCCAGATGTTTGGCACCCCGATGCCGGGCTTTATGCCGCCAACGAAATCCGTGCGCGATGCGTTGATCGATCTGCAGGCGCACCAGTTGGGCATGATCTCCGGCATCCGCGCCATTATTGCCGCGATGCTGCAATCCTTTAATCCGGAACAACTGGAAGAGCAGGCGAAGCAAAACGGCATGACCTCGCGTCTGGCGCTGCCGGGCAGCCGTAAAGCCGCCCTGTGGGACTATTTTGTTCGCAGCTATGGCGAGACGGCGGGCGAGATTGAGGATGACTTCCACACCCTGTTCGGCGAAGCCTTCCTTCATGCGTATGACATGGAGGTGAATCAGTACAAAGACTCACAGAGCGGATCGGAAGACAAATGAATATCGCAACGGCTTCTCTCTCCCGCCAGGGGACGCGCGCCAGCAACCAGGATCAGACGGGAGAAACCATAGGGGAACGTTCAGCCTGCTTTGTCGTCTGTGACGGCATCGCTGGCCTGCCGGGCGGTGAGGTGGCCGCTGAACTGGCCCGCAACAGTATTATTTCCCGCTTCGATGGCGACAAACACCTTAACGCGCAGCATATCCGTGATTATGTGCAGACCGCGAATCGCACCATTCTCAGCGAACAGCAGGCCGTTCAGGATTATCGCCGGATGGGCACGACGCTGGTCAGCCTGTTTATTGACCGTGATTATGGCCTGGCCTACTGGGCGCATGCCGGAGACAGCCGTCTGTATCTGTTTCGCCGGGGATGGCTGTGGCATGTCACCACCGACCACAGCCTGGTGCAGCAGATGAAAGATGCCGGGCACCAGACCGACAACCTGAACAGTAATCTGCTCTATCTGGCGCTGGGGATTGAAAACGGTGGGCCGGAAGCGAGCTACAGCGATGTCGTGCAGGTCGAAGACGGCGATGCATTCCTGCTCTGCACCGACGGGTTCTGGCACGGCGTCAGCGAAGAGCAAATGAAGCAATCGCTGCATATGGTCAATACGCCCCAGGAATGGCTGACCTTAATGAACCAAATCATTCAAAAGAATGGCGAGCAGGAGGGGAATGCGCAGGATAACTACACCGCCCTGGCGGTATGGATGGGCAACCCTCAGGACACCACTTTGCTGCATACCCTCTCTGATGCAGCACAATTTCTTCCCTGCGGAACTGATTAGACACACAAGGAACGATATGAAACTTTGGCTATCGGGTTTGGCACTTCTGGCGGTGACCTCCACCGCGCAGGCTGAGAATTTCCGCATCGTGCAGTCTCCTGCGCAGAAGCTGGATATCTGGATCGACAACATCAAAGACAACACCCCGCAAAGCTGGTGTAAGCCGGAGGTGGCACTGCGCATCGTGGCGAACGGCAAGAAGGATGTCTCTGTGCTGGAAAACTTCGTGCCACGCCTTGGCTCACTGCTGGAACACCAGTGCAGCAAAGTGAACACGCTCAGCTGGACGCTCAACGATCCGGCGGGAACGACGCTGGCGCAAGGAGCCGCCGCCAAAGCGCAGGAGTGGGCGCTGGTGGTGAAACAGCAGCAGGCGACGCCAGCCGTGACGACGACCACTGCCAGCGGGGCGTTAATGCCGCCGGATCAAAACGTTGCAACCCATACGGTTGCCGCTGACCGCACGCCGTGGCAGGAGTTTACCCTCCAGGACGGCTGTCACCTGCGCACCTTCTGGGAAGGCGGCGCATCTGCACCGGCGCTCTTTATTCCGGATTCTGATACCACCCGCTGCGGCAATGGCAGCTGGCTCAGCGGTCACACCGTGATCTCCCAGTCCCGCAACGGCGGGCAAAAAGAGATGGCTGTGACGTACATTCATGGCTTCCCGGTCATGGGGCTGAATCAAAACGCTGACCCGGAAAACGCGCTGATCACCTCCGTCAACAAAGAGCGCATGGTGTTCAGCACCCCAAACAGCGACCAGAGCTGGATGATCCTGCCTTACGATAACGCGCTCAACGGCTGGAAAAGTAACGGCACGGTGGCAGTAGAGATTTCCCGTGAAACCGCCAGCGATGATGCAAAGCTGCAGGCGCGTATTGCGGCGGTGAAGAAAACCTGGAGCGCCTGGGTCGCACCCGGCACCTCACTGAATATCGTTCTGATTGACACCCTGCGCCCTCAGCTGCGCGATCCGGCGGTGGGCGCATGGCGCGCGGCGAATTAAGGAATGGTTATGAATACGCTCTATCAACAGCTGGCGGGTGAAACGCTCAATGACGCGCTGGCGCGTCTGGAAGCCGGGATCAAAGCCCGTCCGGCAGATGCCGACCTTCGCGCCGCGTTCGTGCAGTTTTTAACCCTCAGCGGCAACTGGACCCGGGCGCTGACCCAGCTGAAAAGCTGGCTGGTGCTGAAGCCTCAGGCGAAGCCGACCGTCACACTGCTTGAGCAGGCCATTCAGGGTGAGCTGCAGCGTGCGCAGGTGATGGCGGGCCAGGCGCGTCCAGCCATGCCTGAATCTCAGTGGCCGTGGCTGACCACGCTTGCCGCCGCGCTTAACGAAGAGGGCGAGCGCGCCCAGGCGTTGCGTCTGGAAGCCCTTGAACAGGCGCAGGCAACGGCGGGACACATCATCCTTGAAAACGAGGAGACGCAGGCGTTTGACTGGCTGATGGAGGGTGATGCCCGTCTTGGTCCGGTGTGCGAAACCCTTGTTAACGGACGCTATTTCTGGCTGCCGTTTAACGCTATTGCGGAGATCCGTTTCCAGGCGCCCGCCAGCGTGACCGATCTGGTCTGGCGTCATGCGCTGGTCCGTCTTACCGACGGTACCGAGCAGGTGTGCCAGATCCCGGCGCGCTATCCTTTTGCGGCTGATGCCCCGGATGCGGTCAAACTGGGGCGCACTACCGAGTGGCATCCGCTTGATGAGAGCGGCACGCTGTATGAAGGGCTGGGTCAAAAAGCCTGGCTGAGCGAGCAAAGCGAAAGCCCGCTGCTGTCGTTAAGCCTCGTGACGTTTGCGACGGACGGAGCCGATGAGTAATCCCGCTGGCGAAGGCGATCTGCTGCGCAGCGGCTGGCAGGCCCGCAGCAAGCAGGATAAGGTGGGGGCGCGCGACAAAATGCAGCCCTCGCTGCTGGATCGCCTTACGGATAACGACCCGGAAAAAAAGCGTGAGCCAGCCAACAGTAATCTGATCACCCACGCTGCGCTGCGTCGCAATGTCCTGCGGGATCTGCAGTGGCTGTTTAATACCATCAACCATGATGCCTCCGGCGATCTGAGCGCCTTGCCGCAGGTGAGCCGCTCGGTGATCAACTTCGGCGTCGCGCCGCTCGCAGGTAAGCGAATGTCAGATATCGAATGGCACGATATTCAGCGCAAGCTCACCGAGGCCATCATCAATTTTGAACCGCGCATTTTGCCGCAGGGATTGCAGGTGCGCTGCGTGTCGGATACCTCCTCGCTGGATCTGCACAACGTGCTCTCCATTGAGATAAAAGGGCGTTTATGGTGTGTGCCGTACCCGCTGGAGTTTCTGTTTCGCACCGATGTCGATCTGGAAAACGGCCATTTTGAACTGAAAGATGCGGGGTAATCATGGAAAGTAAACTGCTCGAATACTACAACCGTGAGCTGGCCTACCTGCGTGAAATGGGGGCCGAGTTTGCCGAGCGCTACCCAAAAGTCGCCGGACGACTGGGCATGCGCGGCATTGAAGTGGCGGACCCGTACACGGAACGCCTGATGGAAGGTTTCGCTTTTCTGACCTCCCGCGTGCAGATGAAAATGGATGCCGAGTTTCCGCGTTTCTCCCAGCGTCTGCTGGAGATGATCGCCCCGAATTACCTCGCGCCAACCCCATCAATGGCGATTGCGCAAATCGAGCCCGACAGCAGCCGGGGCGACCTGAGCAATGGCTTTATTGTGCCGCGCGGCACCATGATGGACAGCCTGGCGCTGAAAAAGACCGGCGTAACCTGCAGCTATACTACGGCGCACGAGGTTAATCTGCTGCCGCTGAAAATTGACAACGTGGAGCTGGGCGGCGTGCCTGCTGACCTGCCGCTGGCACAGCTGGGGTTAAGCCAGCGGGGAATCAACAGCGCGTTGCGGATCCGCATTGCCTGCGACGGCCCGCAAAACCTCGGCCATCTGAATTTCGACCAGCTGACGTTTTTCCTCAGCGGCCCGGACATTGAAGCGCTGAAGCTGCTGGAGCTGGTGATGGAACATCACGCCGGGATCGTCTGCCAGACGGTCAGCCCGCAACCTCAGCGACAGCTGCTGGCGTCGGATGCCTTGTGTCAGGAGGGCTTTGCCGCGGATCAGGCACTGCTCCCGGACGATCTGCGCAACTTTGACGGTTATCGTCTGCTGCAGGAGTATTTCGCGTTCCCAGCCCGTTTCCGCTTCATCAGCCTGAGCGGCCTGAGCACGCTGCTCCAGCGCTGTGAAGGCGAAAAAGCCTTCGATATCTTCATCCTGCTGGATAAATCAGATGAACAGCTGGAGCGCGTGGTGGATGCCAGCCATCTGGCGCTGCACTGCACGCCAGTCATCAACCTGTTCCCGAAGGTGGCGGCGCGTCAAAAGCTGAATGAAGGCCAGCACGAATACCATCTGGTGGTCGATAACATCCGCCCGCTGGATTATGAAATTTACGCGGTGAATAAAATCTTCGGCAGCGCGGACGGTCAGCGTGACGACCAGACGTTTCGTCCTTTCTGGAGCACCTGGAGCGGGGATGCGGGCAACTACGGAGCCTATTTTTCCCTGCGCCGGGAACAGCGCGTGCTCTCTGAGCATGCCCAGCGCTACGGCACCCGTACCGGCTATATCGGTTCAGAGGTTTTTGTTTCGCTGGTGGATGAACAGCACGCCCCGTGGCAGGAAAACCTGCGCTACATCTCTGCCGAGGTGCTCTGCACCAGCCGCGACCTGCCGCTGATGCTACAGCAGGAGCTTGGGCAGTTCATCATGGCCGACTCCATGCCGGTGAAATCGTTGACCCTGCGTAAAGGCCCGACGCCACCGCGTCCGGCGCTGGCAGAAGGGTTCAGCACCTGGCGGCTCATCAGCCAGTTGCAGATGAACTACCTCAGCCTGATGGACAGCGAGAATGAAGAGGGGGCTGCCGCGCTTCGCCAGCTGTTAGGGCTGTATGCCAACCTGGCCGAAACGGCCGTGGCGCGTCAGGTGGAGGGGGTTCGCCACTGCGTGCTGGAGCCGGTTCACCGCCGCGTGCCTGAACCCGGTCCGGTCGTTTTCGCCCGCGGAATCGGCATTACCCTGACCGTAGACGAGCGGGCATTTTCCGGTGCCAGCCCGTGGCTTTTCGGCAGCGTGCTGGAACGCCTGTTTGCCCGGCTGGTATCCATCAACAGCTTTACTGAGTTCACCCTGAAGAGTCAGCAGCGCGGTGAGATCGGCTACTGGGCACCGAGAATGGGTAAAAGGGCGCTGGTATGAGTGACGCTGCCACTGCACCGCTGCGCGTGCATCGCCTGACGAAGCTGCCGGAGACGTTCTGGCACGGGGTCCGTCAAACGCCCTGGCGCTACGATCTGTTTCAGCTGTTAAGGCGTATTGATGCCCAGGGCGGCGAGCGCTACCCGCTGGGACGCGCGCCGCTGCCGAAATTTGAGCCGCTGCGCATCGGCCAGCAGCCGTCGATGAGCTTTGCGCCGTCGACGCTGGCCGAGGTTAGCCTGCGGGAAGAGAGCGGGCTGCATGAGGTGTCTATCCTCAGCTTCGGGCTGTTTGGTCCGAACGGCCCGCTGCCGGTTCACATGACCGAATATGCCCGCGAGCGTATTCATCACCATCAGGACACCAGCCTGAGCGCGTTTGTCGATCTGTTTCATCATCGTCTGACGCTGCTGTTTTACCGCGCCTGGGCGGATGCGCAGCCTGCCGTCTCCCTTGATCGCGCTGACAACAAACGCTTTGAGGGCTACCTGGCCTCGCTGATTGGCATGGGACAGCCGGGCCAGATGAATAAAGGCAGCCTGAGCGCCCATGCCCGCTTTACCCACGCCGGGCATCTGACCCGCCACAGTCGGGATCCGGAGGGGCTGGAGAAGATCCTGCGCAACTATTTTAACGCCCCGATCAGGCTGGTAAGCAACGTGCCGCAGTGGATGCCGCTCTCCACGCGTGAGCAGGCACAGCTGGGGGAAGGTCGCCGTATGCCGCGCATGGGGGAATCCGCCTTTCTTGGCGTCGCCGTCCGCGACGTACAGCATAAGTTTCGTATTGAAATCGGCCCGCTGAGCGCTGAAGAGTACAACCGGTTTTTACCTGGCGAAGCGTGGGTCACCGAACTGCGCGACTGGGTGCGCCAGTACATTGGGGTGGAGTTTGAATGGGAAACGCGGGTGATCCTGCATGAAGACGCGGTGCAGGGTACTTCGCTCGGCAGCAATGGGCAATTAGGCTACAACACCTGGCTGGGCCTTCAGCCGCAGCCTGTCCCGCGTGGCGATCTGGTCTATCGCGCAGAGCGGTAATCCTTCCGTATACCGAATCATTGTTAATGGAAACTAACATGTCAGAAATTAGCCGTGCCGTGCTCTTCGGCAAACTGGATACGCTGTTATTTACCTCGCTGGAAAGCGCGACTGCCTTCTGCAAGCTGCGCGGTAACCCCTATGTTGAGCTGGTGCACTGGCTGCATCAACTGATGCAACAGCAGGATGGCGATTTGCAGCAGATCATCCGCCACTTTGCCCTCGACGAACAGCAACTGACGCGCGATATCGTGGCCGCGCTGGATGCGCTGCCGCGCGGCGCGAGTTCCGTTTCCGATCTCTCCGAACATATCGACAGCGCCGTAGAGCGCGCCTGGGTCTATGGCTCGCTGAAGTTTGGCGTCAGCCGCATACGTGGCGGCCATTTGCTGATCGGCCTGCTCAAAACCTGGAACCTGGCAAACGTGCTGAAAAGCATTTCGGCGCAGTTCACCCGTCTTAACGTCGAGGTGCTGATCGAGCAGTTCGATACGGTTTGCGCCAACAGCAAAGAGACGCAGCAGGCTGCGGCCACCATCGAGGCGCCAGCGGGTGCGGTACCGGCAGCGCAGGGTACGCTGGCTCAGTACGGCCAGGATCTCACCGCCCGCGCCCGCGAAGGGAAGATTGACCCGGTAGTCGGGCGTGATGAAGAGATCCGCCAGATGGTCGATATCCTGATGCGTCGCCGCCAGAACAACCCGCTGCTGACCGGTGAGGCCGGGGTCGGGAAAACGGCGGTGGTGGAAGGGCTGGCGCTGCGTATCGCCGATGGCGACGTGCCGGAGCCGCTGCAAAATATTCAGCTGTGGCTGCTGGATATCGGCATGCTGCAGGCTGGCGCAGGCATGAAGGGCGAGTTTGAAGCCCGTCTGCAGGCGTTGATCAACGAGGTTCAGTCCAGCGCCACGCCGATTATTCTGTTTATCGATGAGATCCACACCCTGATTGGCGCAGGCGGCCAGCAGGGGACCGGCGATGCGGCGAACCTGCTGAAGCCCGCTCTGGCGCGCGGACAGCTGCGTACCATCGGCGCCACCACCTGGGCGGAATACAAAAAGTACATCGAGAAAGATCCGGCGCTGACCCGTCGTTTCCAGACGGTGCAGGTTCACGAGCCGGACGAAACGAAAGCCATTCTGATGCTGCGCAGTACCGTATCGCCGCTGGAGACCCACCATCAGGTGCTGTTGCTCGACGAAGCGGTCAGCGCGGCGGTGAAGCTGTCGCATCGCTATATCCCGGCGCGTCAGCTGCCGGATAAAGCCGTTGCGCTGCTCGACACCGCCTGTGCCCGCGTGGCGGTCAGCCAGAGCGCGCCACCGGCGCAACTGGAAGATTGCCTGCGCCATCTTGCCGCGCTGGACGTGGAGATTGAGATAGCCGAACGCGAAGCGCGCGTTGGTGCAGGCGTTTATGAGCGCGTAACGGCGTTAATCACAGAACGTGATGCGTATGAAAGCAAACGTGAAGCCCTGACCCAGCGCTGGGAAGAGGAGCGCAGTCTGGTGCAGGAAATTATCCGCCTGCGCGCCGCGCTGTTTGCCTCGGGCGAGGAGGAGTCCGCCGGGCTGCACAGCCAGCTGGCGGAACAGCAGCAGGCGCTGAAAACGTTGCAGGGCGATGAGCCGCTGCTGTTTGCGGCGGTAGATGAAAACGTGGTTGCCGCAGTGGTTTCCGACTGGACCGGGATCCCGCTGGGGCGGATGGTGAAAAACGAGATCGACGCGGTGCTGAATCTTGCCGACACGCTGAACCAGCGCGTCATCGGCCAGCGTCACGGTCTGGATCTCATTGCCCGTCGCGTGAAAACCTCGCGGGCAAAACTCGACGATCCCAACAAACCGGTGGGCGTCTTTATGCTTTGCGGCCCGTCCGGCGTCGGTAAAACGGAAACCGCGCTGGCGCTGGCGGAATCGCTGTACGGCGGCGAGCAGAACGTTATCACCATCAACATGAGTGAGTTCCAGGAAGCGCACACCGTTTCCACCTTAAAAGGTGCGCCGCCGGGCTACGTCGGGTATGGTGAAGGCGGTGTGTTAACCGAGGCCGTGCGCCGCCGTCCGTATAGCGTCGTGCTGCTGGATGAAATTGAAAAAGCACACCCGGACGTCCACGAGATCTTCTTCCAGGTCTTTGATAAAGGCTGGATGGAGGACGGCGAGGGGCGCCACATCGATTTCCGCAACACCATTATTATTCTGACGTCCAACGTTGGCACTGACCTGATCAGCGCTATGTGTGCCGATCCGGAACTGATGCCGGAACCGGATGCCTTAAGCGGCGCGCTGCGCCAGCCGCTGCTGGAGGTGTTTCCGCCTGCGCTGCTGGGCCGCCTGCTGGTGGTGCCGTATTACCCGCTCAGCGACGCGATGCTGGGGCAGATTGTTCGCCTGCAGCTCAAGCGCATTCAGCGTCGTCTGGAAGAGAATCACAATATCATTTCTGAGTTTGACGACAGCGTGGTGGAACAGATTGTTCAGCGCTGTACCGAGGTGGAGTCTGGTGGCCGCATGGTAGATGCTATTTTGACCAACACCCTGCTGCCTCAGATGAGCCAGATCTTACTTACCGCCAGCCGCAGCGACGAGCAGTACCGACGTCTGCATGTCACCTGCGAGCAGGGCGAGTTTCACTGTCAGTTTGCCGCGTAATAATCATCAAGAGAACTGTAAAAGATGACGGATAATGATAACAATCGGACTGTCCCAAACGCGCTCCCGGTCGGGTACCGCTTCAACGAGTTTGAAATCAAAGAGGTGATCGGCGGCGGCGGTTTTGGCATCGTTTATCGCGCGTGGGATCACCAGCTCGAACGCACTATCGCTATCAAAGAATTTATGCCTTCCTCGCTCGCCGTGCGCGGCGACGACATGACCCTGGTGCTGCGCAGCGAGCGCTTTGGCAAAGCGTTTTCCGCAGGCCTGAACAGCTTCATTCAGGAAGCCCGTCTGCTGGCGCGCTTTAACCACCCGAACCTGCTGCATGTCCTGCGTTTCTGGGTGCAAAATGACACGGCATACATGGGTACGCTGTTTTACAGCGGCACCACGCTTTCGCGCCTGCGCGAAGAAAAACCGGAGCTGATCAACGAGGCCTGGATCCGCCGCACGCTGCCGATGCTGTTTGGCGCCATCAAGACCATCCACGACGAAGGCTATCTGCACCGTGATATCTCACTGGATAACATCCAGATCCAGGATAACGGCCTGCCGGTACTGCTTGATTTCGGCTCCGCGCGCCGCACCATCGGTAACCTTTCTGACGAAACGGAAACCATGCTGCGACCGGGTTTTGCACCGATCGAGCAGTACACCGACGACAACGAAAGCGAGCAGGGACCGTGGACGGATATTTACGCCCTCGGCGCCGTGCTGCGTACCCTGATCGTGGGTTCTCCGCCGCCGGTGAGCGTGGTGCGTTCTATTCAGGATACCTGCAAGCCACTGGTGGAAATTATGCCGCAGGGCTATTCCATCCCGCTGCTGCAGGCCATCGACCGCGCGCTGGCGCTGCACATGGAAGACCGTCCTCAGTCTATCGACGAATTCGCCGCGCTGATCGAGATGCCGGTTGCGGGCATAAACGATGTGCTGACGGCGAAAAAACCGGGCACCATGCTGGTACCGGTGGAAGAGGAAAAGCCGGCTTCAGCACTCGACTGGCGTCGTTACAAAATCCCGGGCATGGTTGCCGCAGGCGTGCTGGTGGGTGTGGTCGCCGGAGCGATGCTGTTCAGCGGTGGCAAGGATGCGCCAGAGCAGGCTGCGCAGGCACCCGCAGAGACGCGTCCGACGGAAACCGCCGCGAACGCGCCAGACGTGAAGCCAGAAACGGCTAAGGTGAGCGAGCAGGCGACGGCGCAACAAACGCCACCGCCTGTCGAAAGCCCTGTTGCGCTGGTCTATATCCGTATTCAGGACGGCGAAACGCTGAAAGTGAACGGCGAGCCAAAAGCGCTGCGTCCGGCGACCAACGGCTATGCATCGCTCAAGCTGCCCGCCGGTGAGGTGAAGATTGAACTGCAGGGCAACGGGAAAACGCGCAGCCAGACGCTGGATATTGCCAAGCCGGGCACCTGGCTGGTGAATCCGTAGGAATTTAAACAGGAGATACTATGGAAGTGTACGATCTTCGAAGCCAAAGGCTTCGTCCAAAGGAATTCGAAAAGATTGTCTCTCCTGTCTATGCACGGAGCGACGTAGGGCGTGAGTTTGTTGTGGTGCGAGGCGTTTCAAATCCATTTCACAGCATTGATGGTTTAACGTTACGACATCGCTTCGAATTTAATCCTAATGCCGTTTTTGATCCCCTGTATGCGCAAAATCTTAATAAAATACAGCGGTTAATTGATTCAGGGGAGGTGGTCTTAATAGATCACCGTCAACGGACAAAAGCCCTATATCCCTTTTTCATCTCTGAGTCAGGGGAGTTGTTTTGTGTTGATGAGACGATCTACAACTCAGCTTTTGTGAATTACGTCCTCGAACGTTACCGAAATAATGTCGCTCTATTTGGAAAACCAGCCCCAACGCGTGATTCATTCGTTCCCTCTACCAATAATTACGGGCCGGGTTACTGGAAAACTGTTGAAGATGATTATCATGGCACAAAAAATGTTGTGATTATGGCGATTAATCGACTGACGAGCATGGGGGATGAGGGACGAGTATTTGGATCGGACGGTAAAGATTACATGAATACGTCGCGCGATAAAATTCAGCGCTGGACAGCGCTACCCGGAGATCTGGATGGAGAATCGCGCGTGTTTATATCTAAGAAATCGGTCATCAGACGATACGGAGAACAACGATCCATTTATCAGAAATACCTTGAGAGTGATGATGCCTGGGCAGTAAGTGGTAAATCATGGCAATGGATACCTGGAGTCAGAGAAGAGGATTATGAATTTAAAAAGTAAATTATGGTATTTCTGGGGAAGCATGGATGTACTGGCTCTTTTGCTTTATTCTGTAAACTCACTTCGTCAGGACAGGATCCCCTTGATTTCAGATTTAATCGCGTTCACAGGAACCTCAGATGTAGTTTCAGGAGGCGGTTACAACTTTATCGTAACACTCTTTTTTATATTTGATTTGCTCTTGTTACTTTCACTTTTTATTTCGGCCTGGTTGTTTTTTAAGAGAAAAGACGTTGCGATTAAATTTGCCCTTGCTCAGGAAGTTTTCCGTCTAATTTCGTTCAGATGTTCGGTTTCTTTTTTCCCACTTTTGGTAAGTGTGTTTGGTATTACAAGTGTCTGGGTAAATTTAGGATTGTTCGTTATCTCGGAACTGCTAAAAATATATTCTCTTGTTTACTTAATGGGCAAAAGAAAAAGAAATCATTCACTTTGATATATAAATGACGCTGATGCGTAGATGCGAACCTCTTTTCTAAATCGCATAAGCTAGATGGAATAAAAATTATGCTCAACCGAATTACCGTTCAGCTCCCGGTGGAGGGGCTTCTGTTCTGGAAACTGACGGGCCGCGAGGCGATGTCCGAGTCGTTCGCGCTGACGCTGACCGTGCTCGGCACGGACGCGCGCATTGACCGCAGCAAACTGCTGGGCCAGCCGGTCACGGTGACCATTCCGACGCAGAACCTGCTGACGTCCCGCTATGTTAACGGAAAAATTACCCGCGTGGCGGTGAGCGCCGTTGAGCTGACGGGCACTCGCTATGCGGTGTACCAGCTGACGGTGGAGCCGGACCTGTGGCCGATGAAGCGCGACCGTAACCTGCGTATTTTCCAGGGCCAGACGGTGCCGCAGATTGTGAAAACCCTGCTGGCTGAACATCAGGTCAACGTGGAGGATAAACTTACCGGCAGCTACCGGGTGTGGGACTACTGCGTGCAGTATCAGGAGTCGAGCCTGGACTTCATCAGCCGCCTGATGGAGCTGGAAGGGATTGCCTATCACTTCAGCCACGAGGCCGACAAGCACACCCTGGTGCTCACCGACGCCGCCACCCAGCATCAGCCGTTCAGCGGCTATGAGGTCATTCCTTACCACCAGACGCCGTCCGGCGGCAGTACGGATGAAGAGGGCATCAGCCAGTGGGCGCTTGAGGACAGCGTGACGCCGGGGATTTACAGCCTCGACGACTATGACTTCCGCAAGCCGAACGCGTGGCTGTTCCAGGCCCAGCAGAACCCGGCGTCGCCGAAGCCGGGCAGCATTGACGTCTACGACTGGCCGGGACGCTTTGTGGAGACCGGGCATGCGGAGTTTTACGCCCGCATTCGCCAGGAGCGCTGGCAGGTTGAGCACCAGCAGATTCAGGCCACCGCCACGGCGGCGGGGATTGCGCCGGGCCACACCTTCACCCTGACCAACGCGCCGTTCTTCAGCGATAACGGCGAGTATCTGGTGACGGCGGCGGGCTACCACTTCGAAGAGAACCGCTACGCCAGCGGCGAAGGTGAAACTGTTCACAGGACCGATTTCACGGTCATCCCGGCGTCGGTCTCTTATCGCCCGGCGCAGAGCACGGCGTGGCCGCGCACCTACGGCCCGCAGACCGCGA
Source organism: Enterobacter kobei (assembly GCF_001729765.1). NCBI lineage: Bacteria > Pseudomonadati > Pseudomonadota > Gammaproteobacteria > Enterobacterales > Enterobacteriaceae > Enterobacter > Enterobacter kobei. Next base: position 2,725,923 of record NZ_CP017181.1, on the reverse strand, counting down.
AGGTGGTGGGCCCGAACGGCGAGAGTATCTGGACCGACAAATACGGTCGCGTGAAGGTGAAGTTCCACTGGGACCGTCTGGCGAAGGGGGATGACACCAGCTCCTGCTGGGTGCGCGTGTCGAGCGCGTGGGCGGGCCAGGGCTACGGCGGGGTGCAAATCCCGCGCGTCGGCGACGAGGTGGTGGTGGACTTTATCAACGGCGACCCGGACCGTCCGATTATTACCGGGCGTGTGTACAACGACGCGAGCATGCCGCCGTGGGCGCTGCCGGCGGCGGCGACGCAGATGGGCTTTATGAGCCGGACGAAAGACGGCTCCGTGGACAACGCCAACGCCCTGCGCTTTGAGGATAAAGCAGGTGCAGAGCAGGTGTGGATCCAGGCCGAGCGCAACATGGACACCAGCGTTAAAAATGATGAAACGCACAGCGTCGGCGGCGAGCGCAGCCATTACGTGAAGAAAAATGAACTGCATCGCGTGGAAGCGAATCAGACCCAGGCTGTCAAAGGTGGGACTGAGATCCTGACCGGCAAAGGCAAGCTGGATGCGGCGGTGGAGCAGTACGTCATTGCTTCCGGGACGAAGCTGCGGCTGGTCTCAGGGGAAAGCGCCATTGAGCTGAATGCTAACGGCAAGATTAACCTGATCGGTAAAGAGTTTAACTTCTTCGTGGAAGGGGATGGTTATATCACCACGGGCGGTAAGCTGCACCTGAATACCTCGGGAACCAAGCCGGGCACCACGGCACCGGGATCGGGGCATAAAGGGGATATTGATGCGGCTGTGCAGGCGAAATTTACGCCAAAAGATGAGTAAGGCCGGTGCGGTGCTTATCGCATTATTAACGACGGGAATGGCTGAAGGAGGCGCTCAGAAACAGGATCTTTGGAAGTTCATTTCCGGGATGAGCGCATCACTCAGATCATTATCCGTTACAAGCCTAAGCAATGCGCCGTTGTCATTTAAGATCACCAGACAAAATGAATATATCAATTTCTACAATGCTGACGATTTCAAACTGGATGATGGAGCGAGCATTACCGAAATTGGTTTACGTTTAAGCAAAGATAACGGCGACATGGCGCCTTTACTGAATTTTTCACCGTCAGGTCAATGCATAACGCTTGATACCGTTAAAATGCACTTTCCGCAACTGGTGCTCACTGACTATCCGCAAGGCCGCTCTGAGAATGAAGTGACCAGTTATACCGCGCCAAAAGACAGTAATGGACAAAAGGTGAGCTTCAGTTTCACCGTGAAAAAACCTGACTGTCTGGATTCTGTCGTCATAAGCGCCGAATAAGAAACACAGTTCCCATGTCCTGACGGGGTTTCCAGTGGTGAGAAGCGCAATAAATATTCATTGAATGACAATTAACGTGAAAAAAAACACTCCGGTATTTCTTTTTTCTGCCCTGATGTTTACCTGTCTGAGCAGCAATGTGGTTTTGGCTCAGGTGATGCCTTCCGTTCTGACAAAACGGGATTTTTCTGTGCAGATTAAAGACCAGCCTGTCGCATTGGGCGACAGATGGACTCCTGATATTGCCCGTAAAATTGACGTGCCGTTGGAAGGCCATTTTGTCGGTGAAGTTCCTTTTGACGGAACAAACTATAAATTCTACCAGCATCAAAAGGCTGGGTTAGAAATATTCATTTCCAATCTCTGGTGGGATAAAGCAGAAAGAAGCGTTGACGATTATATCGTGTCCCAGATTACGCTGACTGCCTCAGATATTTTAACGCCGCGTGGCGTTCATGTGGGTTCAACAATCAGAGAGCTGAACAATGCGTACGGCGATGGTCAGTTCGAAAATGATTCCGGGGAGAAGTGGATTTCCTATGAATTGGGTAAGAAATTGCTCTCTTTTAAGGTTATAGACAGTCAGGTTGTGAAAATAACCATGAATTACGAAAATGGTACTTCAGAGTGATTTATGACCAAAAAATATTTGGCAGTCGCATTGTTCACCGCTTTATTGACAGGCGTCGTTGAAACGTCATCGGCGCTTGAATTATCGCAATACAATAAGCTCGAAACGGTTAGCCGCAAAGGGAAAAACGTTTCGCGACTCCGCAGGTAAAATAATCGGCTCAACGTACAAGAATGGCGAAATCGTTTATACCGTGACGTATGCACCCGCGAAACTGGTTGTCAGCAAAGGTAGCCAGGTTTTAGTCGAACAGTCAGGTCAATGGCGTAAATAATAAAACAGCCAGCCCAAAGGGCCAGCATGGATTGGCCTTCTTGTTTCTCACAATATTAACCATCCCGAGTTCACTTATGAAATACACCCTCCAGGAAGGTTCGTTTTCCCTTTATCCTGCTGCCTGGCAGGATAACAGTATGAATATTATTCGCGATGACGAAAGCGGATTATCCGTGGTGGTCAGCCGCGGCGTCATTCCGGACGGCAGTGACTACGAACAAGAGTTTCACCGCCAGTGGGATGTGCTGCGTCCTCAGATGGGCGAAATTGCTCAGAGCGAATTCCGGAATGTAAAAGCCGGCCCTGACGGAAAAATTAATGGGCTGGAAGTTGAGACCACCTTCGACAGTAACGGGCAACGCCTGTGGCAAAAACAGTTGGCCGTACAGACGCCGGGCAAACCGGTGTTGATGATTTTTACCCTCTCGGCACTCAGAGCGTTCACCGAAGAGGACGAGGGGCGCTGGAGCGCGCTTAAGCAAAGTCTGACGCTAAACGAAAACCGGAATGTGTAAGGCATGAGCGATAACAACGCGGCCCGTAAGGGCGACGAGATTATTCACTCCAGCATTTTTGCTGACATCACCAGCATTGTGGCGGAAGGTGCCGCCTATGCGGTGATCGGTGCGGCGGTTGGCGCTGCTGCAACCGTAGCGGCGCCACTGCTGGGGGCGGGGGCCGCGGCAGCAGGCGTGGCGGCAATTGGATCCAGCTGTCTGTTAAGCGGGATTATCGGCGGCGTGCTGGCGAACGTGGCAGGGATCACTGACGATATCAGCAATGCCGCGGAAGGGTTGGGCAATGCGCTTTTCCCTCCGTCGCCTGCGGGCAAAATTACCACCGGTTCGAATAACGTTCTGACGAATGCGATCCCCGCCGCGCGCGCGGCCGGAACGCTGACGCCTGCGGATACCCCTTCCCCTGAACCGCAGTCTCCGGGCAGTTTTGCCGATTACGCAGGGATGCTGCTTTCCGCCGCCGGACAATTTGGCAGCGAAATGTGGCAGCCGAGCGTGACCTCTGCCGCGGCGGGGACCTCGCCACTTGAAGAAGACAAGGTGGCGTGCGAAAAACACTCCGGGCCGCAGTATCTGGCGGAAGGCTCCAAAAGCGTCTTTATCAACGGACAGCCTGCAGTGCGCGCGAAAGATCGCACCACCTGCGAAGGCACCATTTCCGACGATGTCTCCCCGAACGTGATCATTGGCGGCGACACGCTTACGGTTCGCGATATCAAAAGCGGTAAAACGCCGGGACTGGCGCTGGGGATGATTGCGCTCTCCCTGCTGCGCGGACGTCCGGGCAAGATTCTGAAAAACATGCCCTGCGCGCTGGCGGCGGCCGGCGGCGGGATGCTGGCCGATATGGCCGTGAATGCCGTGTTTGGCTCCTCGCATCCGGTTCACGCCGCCACCGGCGTAAAGGTACTGAATGACGACGATGAACTCGATTTCTCGCTGCCGGGGCGCTTCCCGCTTCGGTGGCAGCGCAGCTATAACAGCCTGACCACCCGCGAAGGGCTGTTCGGGCTGGGCTGGGCAACCCCCTTTGACAGCTATCTGACGCTGGAAGAAAACAACGCCACCTGGTTCGACGAAACCGGGCGTGAGCTGAGCTTCGAGCTGCCGCCTGTCGACCGCGCGTTTTACAGCATCAGCGAAGGCATCATTATCCGCCGTAATGAAAATGGCGACGTGGCGATAGCTGATGACGACGGTGCGGTGTGGCGTCTGTACAAACCAACCCGGGCAAACCCTGCTGTTCTGCGTCTGGCATCTCTCAGCGACGAATACGGCAACGCGCTGCTGACTACGTGGGATGAGCACGGCAGGCTGGTTGGTCTTCACGACGAGCCACGGGCAATAGATGTGACTTTGCGCTATGAAGATGAACGTTTCCCGCAGCGCGTGACGTCGGCGAGCCATTTCGACGGCAACCGTTCCTGGCCGCTGATGCAGTGGCGCTACGATGCGGGCGGCCAACTGGCGAGCGCGACAGATGCCTCCGGCGTGGTAACGCGTGAATATCGCTATAATGACCGCGGCCTGATGGTCTGGCACCGCCTGCCTGGTGGGCTGGAGAGTGAATACCGCTGGCAAAAATTCGACCACTGGCGCGTGGTGGAAAACCGCACCAGCACCGGCGACGGGTGCCGCTTTAGCTATGATTTAGCCGCCGGGCTGACGACCGTCGAGCACTACGACGGCCAGACGCGTAAGCACTACTGGAACGCGCAAAATCTGATTGTCCGTTACGTTGACGAGCGCGGTGAAAACTGGCGCTACGAGTGGGATGACAACGAACTTCTGACCCGTCGCGTCGATCCCCTCGGCAATGCCGTTACCTTTGTCTACGACGAAATGGGCAACCGGGTGCAGGAGATCGACGCCGACGGCAATACCCGTACCACCACCTGGCTGGAGCACCGCGCGCTTCCGGCGGCCATTATCGAAGCCGACGGCAGCGCGACCCGTTTCTGGTACGACGAACATCACGGCCTGAAGCGCGTGGTCGACCCGATGGGGCAGACCACGCTGCTGCACCGGGATGAGTTTGGTCAGGTGGTTGAAGAGGTCGATGCCGCCGGAAACAGCCGCTATCAGGAGTATAACGACGCCGGGCAGATGGTACGTGCGACGGACTGTTCCGGGCGCATTACCCGCTACCGTTATCATCCGCTCGGCTGGCTGGTGGCCGAGACTGGCGCCGACGGCGAAGAGACGCGCTATCGCTACGACGCGGCAGGACGTCCGGTACAGCTCGATCGCCCAGAAGGCTGGACGGAGTCACTTGCATGGAACGAGCGCGGCCTGCCGGTGAAGCATGCGGGCGCTGACGGGAAAGAAAGCGAGTTCAGATACGATGACGCAGGGCGCTTAACCGCCACCCGCAATACTCAGGGGGAAGAGGTGCGCCGCCGCTGGGACAGCCGCGGGCGTCTGGTTGCCCTGGAAAACGAAAACGGCGAAGCGTACCGGTTCCGCTGGGGCGCGGACTCGCTGCTGCTGGAAGAGACAGGGCTTGATGGCGTAGCCTCGCAGTATCGCTACGACGCCTGCGGGCGCACGATAGCGCGCACCTTTGCCGCCGGTCATCCGGAGGCCATCACCTACACCTTCGCCTGGAGTGCAAGCGGCCAGCTGGTCGCCCGCACCACGCCGGAAGGCCAGACCCGCTATCATTACACACCATCCGGGCTATTAAGCCGGATCGGGCTGCATCCGGCGCTTTCAGCCGACGCATGGACCACCGAGGCCGAGCAGGAGCTTGCCTTTGACTATGACGCGCTCGGTCGCGTGACGCGCGAGGCGGGCGAACACGGCGAGCTGGCGTGGGAGTATGACGCGCTGGGCAACCGCACCTCCGTCACGCTGCCCGATGGCCGCGAGCTGAAACAGTTCTACTACGGCAGCGGGCATCTGCTCGGCATTGCCCTCGATAAGCTGTCGGTCTCTGATTTTACCCGCGACGAACTCCACCGGGAGACCAGCCGTACTCAGGGGCTGCTGACCACCCGCAGCGAGTACGACCGTCTCGGTCGACTGCATCGCCGGGATGTCTTCACTGGCAATGCCCAACGCCCGTCGCCGCGCCGCTGGTCTCGCCGCTGGGATTACGATTACCGCAATAACCTGGTGCGGGAAGAGCGGGACGATAATCCGTTCAGCTGGTACCGCTGGCAGTATGACAGCGCTGGGCGCCTGCTGGTTCAGGACGGCTCCCTGCCCGGACAGGAGCAGTGGCGCTGGGATGCCGCTGGCAACCCGCTGGAAGGCTCTGCTGAGAAGGTCACGCATAACCGCCTGACGCAGCTGAACGGCATTCGCTGGCGTTATGACATTCACGGCCGCACCGTGGAGAAGGATAACGGCCAGACCCGGTGGCACTACCGCTACGACGGCGAGCAGCGCCTGACGGAGGTCATCAGCCAGCCGCGGGATCGCAACAAACCGCAGACGCAGGTCAACTTCCGCTACGATCCGCTCGGACGACGGATCAGCAAAACGCGTCGCCAGATGCTGGGCGGGCAGCCAACCGGCAAGCCGGTCACTACCCGTTTTGTCTGGGAGGGGTTCCGCCTGCTGCAGGAAGTGCACGGGGATGTGCCGCTGACCTACGTCTACAGCGATCAGGACAGCTACGATCCGCTGGCGCGTATCGACGGCGTGGATGCCCCGGAAATCTTCTGGTTCCACTGTCAGCCCAACGGCACGCCGGAGCGGATGACGGATATCGAAGGGCAGGTGCGCTGGGAAGGAGTGAACAGCGCCTGGGGCAAGCTGCTGCGGGAAAGCGAAACGCAGGTATCAGGATATTCTCAGAACCTGCGTATGCAGGGGCAATACCTGGATCGTGAGACAGGGCTGCACTACAATCTGTTCCGGTATTACGACCCGGACTGCGGAAGGTTTACGCAGCAGGACCCGATAGGGCTGGCGGGGGGGATAAACCTTTACCAGTATGCGCCGAATGCGCTGGGGTGGGTGGATCCGTGGGGGTTATCGAGATGCAGTACAGGAAAAAAACCAGGGCCGCAACTTCCTGGGGGAATTGCTGAAACATTTGATAAAAGCGTTTATAAAAATAGGCAGCTGAAAACAGATGAGACTTTTTATAAATATCATGGTGTAAATAATCGAACAGGAAGAAAAATTTCTTGGCTTACAAATGAAAAATATAATTCCGAGGAGGTTTTGCGAGAAAAACTAGCTATTCGCCATGATTGGGGTGTAAATATTACTAATGTATCAGAGTTCAAAGTTCCTAAGGGAACTTGGGTGAGTGAAGGTCCTGCTGCAGCTCAAGGGGCAGGTTATCCTGGGATGGGATACCAGGCTGTGGTGTCCAATCTTCCAAGAGCATGGGTGGTTAAAACTTTAGGGGTTCCCTGGCAATGAATTTAAATAACTTAAAAAATGCACTTGAACAAATAATTTTTGAACTTAATGCCAATGGCAAACATGAATCGGCCAATTTTTTTCAAACTCGTTATGATCAGATAATAAATTTTGGAGATAAAATTCCATTTGAAGTCGTTGAAAGTCTGTCAACATGCAGAGCAATGTCTCAATACGCAAACTTTTCCCTCAGGGAAGAAAAGCTATTGGATGATGTTGTTAATTACGCACTTGATATCAAAAAAATTACGCCGTGATCTTTAACAAAAAGAAGGAATATTTTTTTCGAGACTATATTTAAGCATTTGTCTGTTTTTAAAATTCTCACGCCGACAACAAAGACAGACAAATTTTAATAAAAGAACTCAAAAGAATTACTATTTACCGGCTAAATGTACTAAAACCGAAGCCAGCTTCAATCAATCCACCTGTGTGCTGACGAAATTAACCTTCGAAGCAGTCTTGTCCCATTTTTTGACAGCTTCCTACACTAAACCATGATGATAGACACTGTCCTTTTGAGGCTTTGTTGTCCTTGTTGTTCTTGATTTAGATTAGTACTAAAACTGTCTGCTCATGGCCATTGCTGCCAGCATGGTTTATAACTGATTCTAAAAATTGATCTGCTCACTCATCCTGCTATTCTTAATTTGGTATGAAACTTTAAAATATTCAGATCATTGTAAGATTGCATTTTGCTAGTATATAAAGATGGTAAAGATACTCATTTACTTAATTGAAATGTTACGGGGTATATATTATGTATTTCTTAGAAAGAAAAGATGCTGAAAAACTTCTCCAAAAAGTTTTAAAGAGCACTTTAAAAAAACAGTCTGATATTGATTTATTATTGGATATAGCGGTTAATCATGAATCTGGTATTCCTATGAAAGGAATAATTTATGAATATGATAAAATGGAGAAAAATAAACCAACTAAACAAAATTTAGATGATCTTAACACATTGATGCATTTTTATGGGCCGTAATTAGAGATATAAAATCCTTGCTTCTAAAAAGATATAATTACAGGCTGAGCAAAATCATCTAGTACGGAAAAGATGAACATTTGTTATTATTCGGATAAAATACTTACCCCTAAATTAAATTGCGATGTCGTTTTCAAAAATAAAGTTGTCAAATCTCTTAGGCATCTCCAGAACGCTTTGGTAAGTGACGCTTTATATAATATTTCGGGCTTCAAACTATAACATATCGAGATGATCTGAAATTTTCTTATAAACTAAATGAAAATATTTATTAAGAGCTAAGATGATCGCTGACTTCAATTTTATTAAAGAAAAAGAGGTGCTCGAGTGGATATGCTGTACAAGAAGCTTACGCATAAGTATACCTTGCTTAGATCTCGCAATGGTCGACCCAACACGTCAGTTAGTCTTTGCGTTAAGCGACTCAAAGCCACTACCAACCGTTTTGACCATTTTCAGTGCTCAGGGCGAAAAACTATTTTGGTCTGCACCTCCTGAAGGTGCGGCTTTCTATTACTTAACATTCAACCGGTCAAAAGAAGTGGTTGTAGTCTGTAGCTATGCGGAAAAGCAAAACGGCTGGCATGATTGGTTTTATTCCTGGGGTATGAAGCGTAACGCGTTGTCTCTATCTGGCCCTGCGTATTAACATCAAAAGCGCCAGAAAATGATAACAATAACCGGTGGCAAAAGAGGGCTGCATAAGCAGTTCCAACAAGCGGTTTAAAACAGAGCTAAGAGGCAAAGGATGAGCACGGTTTACATTGTCATTTTAACCTATATCAAACCACTCAAAGAGATTGACGCAGCGATACATGCTCATGTTGAGTGGCTAAAAAAGGGGTATTCAGAGGGGATTTTCCTGGCGTCCGGTAGACGGATCCCAAGAAACGGTGGCGTCATTCTTGCAAAATCTGAGAGTCTTGCCTTTCTGGAAGAGCGCTTGCGCGAGGATCCTTTTCAGAGGTTAAAGCTTGCGACTGTTGAGATCATTCCCTTTGAACCCAGCATGAAAACAGAACTATTAGAAAATGTGTTTTAACCCCGCAATAAAAAAATCCACGCCAGGGCGTGGATTTTTTTCATCCAAGACGAATCAGACGTTAAACAGGAAGTTCATCACATCGCCATCTTTAACAATGTAATCTTTCCCTTCCGCACGCATCTTGCCTGCTTCTTTCGCGCCTTGCTCACCCTTGTAGGTGATGAAGTCTTCAAACGCGATAGTCTGCGCACGAATAAAGCCTTTCTCGAAGTCGGTGTGGATCTTACCGGCCGCCTGAGGCGCGGTCGCACCTACAGGGATCGTCCACGCACGCACTTCTTTCACGCCCGCAGTGAAGTAGGTCTGCAGGTTCAGCAGCTCATAGCCTGCGCGAATTACGCGGTTCAGACCCGGCTCTTCCAGACCCAGCTCGGCCATGAACTCTTCACGGTCAGCGTCGTCCAGCTCGGCGATATCAGATTCAACGGCAGCGCATACCGCGACAACGACAGAACCTTCCGCCGCGGCGATTTCACGCACTTTGTCCAGATACGGGTTGTTCTCGAAACCGTCTTCATTAACGTTGGCGATGTACATGGTTGGCTTCAGGGTCAGGAAGCTCAGGTATTTGATCGCCGCCTTGTCTTCTTCCGTCAGGTTTTTCAGCGCGCGCAGCATGCCCGCGTTTTCCAGCTGTGGCAGACATTTTTCCAGCGCAGCCAGTTCCGCTTTCGCGTCTTTATCGCCGCCTTTGGCTTTCTTCTGCACGCGGTGAATCGCGCGTTCGCAGGTGTCGAGGTCAGAGAGCGCCAGCTCGGTGTTGATGACCTCGATGTCGTCAGCCGGATCCACTTTGTTGTTGACGTGGATGATGTTGTCGTTCTCGAAGCAGCGCACAACGTGGCCGATCGCTTCGGTTTCACGAATGTTGGTCAGGAACTGGTTACCCAGACCTTCACCTTTGGAGGCGCCTTTTACCAGGCCCGCGATGTCAACGAACTCCATGGTGGTCGGCAGAATGCGCTGTGGCTTCACGATCTCCGCGAGCTGGTCCAGACGCGGGTCGGGCATTGGCACAACGCCGGTGTTCGGTTCGATGGTACAGAACGGGAAGTTCGCCGCTTCGATACCCGCTTTGGTAAGCGCGTTAAACAGGGTGGATTTGCCCACGTTTGGCAGACCGACGATACCGCATTTGAATCCCATTTCTAAATCACCTTAATATCTTGATAATCAATCCGTTAACGATAACCGATTGATGAAAAGTAAATAACTCTGCCTATTATACACGTAACCCGCATCACGCGCGGTAAAAAAGCCGTATCGGGCGGATTATTGCGCTTTGAAAGCGTGCAGGCGGTTTGTCGCTTTGGTTAAGCCATCTTTCAGCCAGATTTCAGTGCAGCGCACCGCTTCGTCTACCGCCTCGTCAATCAGTTTCTGCTCAGAAACCGGGGGCTTACCTAACACAAAACCAACAACTTTGTTTTTATCGCCCGGATGGCCGATTCCTACGCGCAAACGGTGGAAATTCGGGTTATTGCCCAGCTTGCTGATAATATCTTTCAGACCGTTATGGCCCCCGTGCCCGCCGCCCAGTTTGAATTTTGCCACGCCGGGTGGGAGGTCCAGCTCATCGTGAGCCACCAGAATTTCATCCGGATTGATGCGATAAAACGTTGCCATTGCCGCCACGGCTTTACCGCTCAGGTTCATAAAGGTGGTGGGTACCAGCAGGCGCACATCTGCGCCAGCAAGGTTGATACGTGAGGTATAGCCGAAGAATTTAGGTTCTTCGCGCAGGGGAGCACGCAACCGCTCGGCCAGCAGATCAACATACCATACCCCGGCATTGTGGCGAGTGGCCGCATATTCTGCGCCCGGGTTGGCGAGGCCGACAATCAGTTTAATCGTCACGATTCAATTCCTAATGGGTTCCAGATCTGGCGCGTAGTTTACTGTCTGGCGCGCCGCTTGACAAAATTCTGCAATCGTCACGGCGAAAGTCGAATAATTACTCATCTGAACAATTAGAATTTCAAGCTGTTCAACGCCTTATTTGTAAACTTTTGTTTGGGAGTTATCCGTAAATGTGATCATTCACGCAACTCATAAAAGGGGCGTTGTCTATACTTTACACACAAGGATTAGGGGCTTTTCCCCTGACAACCCAAAGTTCCGGAGGTGACACATGAAACGCAAAAACGCTTCGTTACTCGGTAACGTGCTGATGGGGTTGGGGCTGTTCGTGATGGTTGTCGGCGTGGGTTATTCAATTTTAAACCAATTGCCGCAGCTTGATCTCCCGCAATACTTCGCGCATGGCGCGGTACTGAGCATTTTCCTCGGTGCAGTATTGTGGCTTGCCGGGGCGCGCGTGAGCGGACATGAGGAAGTCTGCGATAAATACTGGTGGGTGCGCCATTATGATAAACGTTGTCGCAGGGATCAGCATAAGCACAGCTAGTACCTGATAAAGAACACCGAACGACTCCCAAGGGAGTCGTTTTTTTTTGCATGTAGTATTGACCCTCACGTAACGTAAGGCTCCAGAGTGTGTGCACTGGCAAAGTAAAAAGGAGCAATTATGTTGATTCAGGTGGGTGAGCTTGCGAAACGGGCCGGGATCACCGTGCGGACATTGCATCACTATGAGCAAACAGGGTTGTTGCTGCCTTCTGCCAGAAGTGCGGCAGGTTACCGGCTTTACAACCTGGCAGATGTCCAGCGTCTGCACATGATCCAGACGCTGGCAAAAGCGGGGCTGGAACTTGCTGAAATCAGGGATTTTCTGGAACAGGCGTCGCTGTCGTTTTACTCGATGCGCAAATCACGCTGTTGGATAAACAGCTTTGCAGCATACATACGCTGCGCGACCGGCTGGTGGAACTGCGCACCGGGCTTCGCGACGATGCGACGCCGGATCTGGAATCCTGGCTACAGACGCTGGAGTTAATGAATATGTACGATCGCTGGTTTAGCAAAGAAGAGTTACAGAAGCTGCCGTTTGCGGTGCAGAAGGAGGCACTGGCGGCTATCTGGTCAGGGCTGGTTACAGAGGCCAACATACTTCTGGAGCAACATATCCCCGTTACGGATGCGCGAGCCATGGAGCTGGCGACGCGCTGGATGGAACGCCTGGAGCAGGACACGGCGGGCAAGCCGGAGTTTCTTACCCGGCTGAACGAAATGCACAGCGTTGAGCCGCAAATGCAGGCGCAGACTGGCATCACGCCGGAGATGACGGAGTACATTACCCGGGCGTTTGCTGAATCTAAGCTCAACATATGGGAGAAGTATCTCACCGCCGAAGAGATGGCCTTTACCAGGGCACACTACTTTGACCGCATGATGGAGTGGCCGCCGCTGGTGGCGAAACTGCATCAGGCGCAGCGGAAAAGTATCGATCCTGCCTGTGAGGAGGCGCAAAAGCTGGCTGAAAACTGGCTGGCGTTATTCCAGTCGTATGCGGGAACAAACCCGGAAACCCAGCAAAAGTTTCGCGCGGCCATGCAGCAGGAGCCGCAGCTGATGAAAGGAACATGGATGTCGCCTGCTGTGCTTGCATGGCTCCAGCAGGCCATCGGGATAATGATGCAGAGACGTTTCACCGCATCAGGTGAATCACAGATCCGCTAACGCCGCTTCCCGGTTAGGGTAGAAAGAGAGTCGGCCAGGGATCGGCTGTACGCCCGCGCGCGCCATGGTGCGCAGCGGCTGGAATTCCAGGTTACTCACCCGCAGCTCGCAGCCTTCCGGCAGACGTTGTACGAAGCGCTGGAAGGCGTCCAGGCCACCGGCATCCAGTACCGGTACGGCATCCCATTTCAATACCACAATCCGTTTGCCAGCGATGCGGGTTTCCAGTTCGCTGAACAGGCCTTCCGCCGCGGCGAAGAACAGCGGGCCAATTACGCGCAGCACCAGCACATCATCAGGCACCTCTACGTTGACCGGCGAAAGGCGCGTCATCTGTGCAATGCGGCGCATAAACAGCAGGGAAGCCAGCACGATCCCGACGCTGATGGCGATAACCATATCGAACAGAACCGTCAGCGACATACAGATCAACATTACGATGATGTCGTCTTTTGGTGCACGACGCAGCAGGTTGACCACCTTATGCGCCTCACTCATATTCCAGGCCACCATCAGCAGCAGCGCGGCCATAGCGGAAAGCGGCAGCCAGGAGAGCAGCGGGGCAAGGATCAGCAGAGCGAGGATCACCAGCACGGAGTGGATAACCGCCGAAACGGGGGAGGTTGCTCCCGCGCGCACGTTCGCCGCTGAACGGGCGATGGCTGCCGTTGCGGTAATACCGCCAAAGAACGGGGCGATGAGATTGCCTAACCCCTGACCGACCAGTTCGCTGTTGGCTTTATGTTTGGTGCCGGTCATGCCGTCGAGCACGACGGCACAGAGCAGCGATTCAATGGCCCCCAGCATTGCCATAGAGAATGCGGCGGGAAGCAAGGCGCGCAGGGAATCCCAGCTTAAGGTAAAGCTGGAGCCAGGCATGTCCCACGGCAGTACCAGTTGCGGTAACAGTTGCGGAATGCCGCTACCCTGAGAACCGTCCGCCAGCACATATTGGAACTGCGAGCCGATCGTCGCGACATGACCACCGAACATATTGACGATTGCCATTACTGCGCAACCCAGCAGCAGCGCGGGAAGGTGACCCGGCAGACGAATCCCTAAACGAGGCCAGACGATCAGCGTACCCAGCGTCACAATCCCGATGGCGGCGTCGCCCAGGTTGGCCGTAGGCAGTGCCATAAACAGCGCGCCCACTTTTTGCAGATAATGTTCCGGTACGTGAGGCATCTGCAGACCGAGAAAATCTTTGATCTGCATGGTTCCGATGGTGATCCCGATCCCTGAGGTGAACCCGAGCGTGACGGAAAGGGGAATGTACTCAATCAGGCGGCCAAAGCGGGCCAGGCCAAAGAGAATCAAAAACAGGCCTGACATCAGGGTGGCAACCAGCAGGCCTGCAAGACCAAACTGTTGCGAAACCGGGTAGAGGATCACCACAAAAGCGGCGGTCGGGCCAGAGACGCTGAAGCGTGAACCACCGGTCAGGGCGATGACAATCCCGGCAACGGCCGAGGTGTAGAGGCCGTACTGTGGTGCAACGCCGCTACCAATCGCCAGCGCCATCGCCAGCGGTATGGCGATAATGCCGACGGTGATCCCGGCAATCAGGTCACGGACAAAACGTGACGAGGTGTACTTCTCTTTCCAGCAAGCGTCGATGAGGGCGCGAAAGGGCAGAACATGTGAGGAGGCTACGTTTTTCACAATTATCTATCATCCGAGTGCGCATCATCTGTCATATGAATGGCAGGTGAAGGAGGCATTAATCATACAAATAAAACCTAAAGACAAAAAAACCCGCCGCAGCGGGTTTTTCGGCCGTGTTCGATTAGTGTTCGAACATTGCAGAGATGGATTCTTCGTTGCTGATACGACGAATCGCTTCGGCCAGCATCCCGGACAGGGTCAAGGTACGCACGTTTGGCAGTGCCTTGATCTCGTCGCTCAGTGGAATGGTATCGCATACCACAACTTCGTCAATGACGGAGTTACGCAGGTTGTTTACCGCATTACCGGAGAAGATCGGGTGAGTTGCGTAAGCAAATACGCGTTTCGCACCACGTTCTTTCAGCGCTTCAGCGGCTTTACACAGCGTGCCACCGGTATCGATCATATCGTCAACCAGCACGCAGTCGCGGCCAGCAACGTCACCGATGATGTGCATCACCTGAGAAACGTTAGCGCGAGGACGACGTTTGTCGATGATCGCCATGTCGGTATCGTTCAGCAGCTTAGCGATAGCACGGGCACGTACCACGCCGCCGATGTCCGGAGAAACCACGATCGGGTTGTCCAGGTTCAGCTGCAGCATGTCTTCCAGCAGGATTGGGCTGCCGAATACGTTATCAACCGGGACGTCGAAGAAGCCCTGGATCTGCTCTGCGTGCAGGTCAACGGTCAGTACGCGGTCAACGCCGACGCTGGAGAGGAAATCAGCAACGACTTTAGCGGTAATTGGCACACGCGCGGAACGGACGCGACGGTCCTGACGGGCATAGCCGAAGTAAGGGATTACAGCAGTGATACGGCCTGCGGAAGCGCGACGCAGGGCGTCGACCATAACAACCAGTTCCATCAGGTTGTCATTCGTTGGAGCACAGGTGGACTGGATGATGAAAATATCACCACCGCGTACATTTTCGTTAATTTGTACGCTGACTTCGCCGTCGCTAAAGCGACCTACAGCGGCGTCGCCGAGGGAAGTGTACAGGCGGTTGGCAATACGTTGTGCTAGTTCCGGGGTGGCGTTACCAGCAAAAAGCTTCATATCAGGCACGAGAAGAACCTCAGGCATGCGTCCAGTGGTGGATAGCGTTCGCCGCAAACTGTGCGGGCCAGGCGAAGGCTATCCAGGCGGTGTATTAAAGAGCGCGATGCAACGTCTGGAACAGGGTGACGTTGTCACCGAAACTCAGTCTGCGCCAGAATGGCCTGCTGTAGGGGGGAGATGTTCATCCCACGCGCTACAAAACCATGCAGCCAATCCGGCGCTTGCTCAAGCACCTGACGAGCGGCGGATTCGGTGTCAAATTCAGCAAAGACACAGGCCCCTGTACCAGTCAGGCGCGACGGCGCGTATTCTAACAGCCAGGAAAGCACCGCATCAACCTCGCGAAAACGTTTTCTTGCGATATCCTCGCAATCGTTGCTGAATTCACAATTTAATAACGTTTCTATTGACCGAATCGGGGTATTTCTTTTCAGGTCAGGATCTTTAAAGATGACCGGGGTCGGAATGCTCACGCCGGGGTGAGCAACCAGATACCATTTTTCCGGCGGGTTGACCGGGGAGAGGATTTCCCCCACGCCCTCGGCAAAGGCCGCATGACCGCGAACAAACACCGGAACATCCGCGCCCAGTGTCAAGCCCAGGGCGGCCAGTTCGTCCTGCGACAGCCCGCTGCCCCAGAGGTGATTCAGGGCAACCAGCACCGTGGCGGCGTTAGATGAGCCGCCGCCCAGACCGCCGCCCATCGGCAGGCGCTTCTCTATACTGATGTCCGCACCGATTCCCGCGGGCAGCCGCCCCGACTCCGCTGCCGCTTTCATCAGCAGGCGCGCGGCACGCACAATCAGGTTGTCTTCATGCGCCACGCCTTCGACCGGTGTCAGGAGACAAATCTGCCCGTCCTGACGCGGCTCAATGGCGATCGTGTCGCCATAGTCAATAAACTGAAACAGCGTTTGCAGGGTATGGTAGCCGTCAGCACGCTGACCGGTGATATATAAAAACAGGTTCAGTTTTGCCGGAGAAGGCCAGTGGGTCATCATTTAACGATCCAGTTATCCATTTTGAGCTTGATGCGCTGGCTGCCCTGTGTCAGCTCCATATTTGATGGCAGCGATGGTTTACTCTTGCTGTCATAGTCGTTGTATACCACTTTCCAGGTTTTGCCATTCTGGGTGTAGTTGACCTGGCTCAGACGGTACCGATCGTCCAGGGTGTAGTCGGTGGCGTCACCCGGCAGGCCGAGGATCCACTGGCGCAGGCTGTTCAGCGGGATCGGCATCCCGGTCAGCTTGCCAATCATCTCTTCGGCATCGGTCGCGGTGTAGTGCTGGCCTTTATTGTCGGTGATCTGCGCTTCGCCCGGTTTGGCGATAAGCTCCAGTTCGGTGCTGCCGAGCGGGTTCAGCAGCAGCAGGCGATAGTTGTCCTGCCCGGTTTGCTGCCAGAAGAAACGCGCATACACTTTTTGTTCATCAGAGAGATAGGCGAAGGCGCCGCGGGTCTGATACTGGCTCAAATTGCGGACGTCCTGCTGGTGCTGACGCCACTGCGGTGAATCAGGGCTTTTGCCCGGGCCTTTTGGTTGGGTGACAGTACATGCGGTCAGAACCAGTGCCGCCAGAGGCAGCAGGCGAATCAGTCGGGTCATAATGAGGACAAATCCTTGAGATACGTTGCAGTTATAACTGTTAATGCTAGCGTCCCGCAGTCCCACCGTCTACGTTCAAATTATCTCAAAGCAATGCGTAAGCTATTACTCCGAAAGGAGGCGGTCTCTTTTATTGATCTCGCGCATCCTGTATGATGCGTCCTGCTAACCTTATTAACGCTGGTACTACTCCCGCTCAACATGACCCTATTAGCACTCGGTATTAACCACAAAACGGCCCCGGTTTCGCTGCGAGAACGCGTTACGTTTTCGCCGGATACGCTTGACCTGGCGCTGGACAGCCTGCTTGCCCAACCCATGGTGCAAGGGGGTGTGGTGCTCTCGACGTGCAACCGTACCGAGCTATATTTAAGCGTGGAAGAGCAGGATAATCTGCATGAAGCGCTGATCCGCTGGTTATGTGACTACCACAATCTCAACGAAGACGAGCTGCGTAATAGCCTGTACTGGCATCAGGACAATGATGCGGTCAGCCATCTGATGCGCGTCGCCAGCGGTCTGGATTCACTGGTGCTGGGCGAGCCGCAGATTCTCGGTCAGGTGAAAAAAGCCTTTGCGGATTCGCAAAAAGGGCATTTGAAGGCCAGTGAACTGGAGCGTATGTTCCAGAAGTCGTTCTCCGTGGCGAAGCGTGTGCGAACCGAAACCGACATTGGTGCCAGTGCGGTTTCTGTTGCTTTCGCAGCCTGCACCCTTGCACGTCAAATCTTTGAGTCCCTTTCCACCGTCACCGTGATGCTGGTGGGCGCGGGCGAAACCATCGAACTTGTGGCGCGCCATCTGCGCGAGCATAAAGTGAAAAAGATGATTATCGCGAACCGCACCCGCGAACGTGCGCAGGTTCTGGCGGATGAGGTGGGCGCAGAAGTGGTTGCGCTGAGCGACATCGATGAACGTCTGAAAGAGGCGGACATTATTATCAGTTCTACCGCCAGCCCGCTGCCAATCATCGGTAAAGGGATGGTGGAACGCGCGCTGAAGTCGCGTCGAAATCAGCCGATGCTGCTGGTGGATATCGCCGTCCCGCGTGATGTTGAACCGGAAGTCAGTAAACTGGCGAACGCCTATCTTTACAGCGTTGACGACCTGCAAAGCATCATTTCGCACAACCTCGCTCAGCGTAAAGCGGCGGCGGTACAGGCGGAAACCATTGTTGAGCAGGAAACCAGCGAGTTTATGGCCTGGCTGCGCGCGCAAAGCGTCAGCGAGACCATCCGCGAGTATCGCGGGCAGGCGGAGCAGGTGCGTGATGACCTGACTGCCAAAGCGTTAGCGGCCCTTGAACAGGGCGGCGACGCACAGGCCATTATGCAGGATCTGGCGTGGAAACTGACCAACCGCCTGATCCATGCACCAACCAAATCTCTTCAACAGGCTGCCCGTGACGGGGATGATGAACGCCTGACTATTCTGCGCAACAGCCTCGGGCTGGAATAGCGCCCTATACCCATTTTCTAAGACAAGGTGCACTTACGCCTATGAAGCCTTCTATCGTCGCTAAACTGGAAGCTCTGCACGAGCGCCATGAAGAAGTCCAGGCGCTGCTCGGGGATGCCGGGACCATTGCGGACCAGGAACGTTTTCGCGCACTCTCGCGTGAGTACGCGCAGTTAAGTGATGTTTCTAAATGCTTTACCGACTGGCGACAGGTTCAGGAAGACATCGAAACCGCGCAGATGATGCTCGACGATCCTGAAATGCGCGAGATGGCGCAGGAAGAGTTACAGGATGCGAAAGCGCGTTCTGAAGAGATGGAGCAACAGCTTCAGGTGCTGCTGCTGCCAAAAGATCCGGACGACGAGCGTAACGCGTTTGTGGAAGTCCGCGCCGGTACCGGCGGTGACGAAGCGGCGCTGTTTGCCGGGGATCTGTTCCGCATGTACAGCCGCTACGCTGAATCGCGTCGCTGGCGCGTGGAAATCATGAGCGCTAACGACGGCGAGCATGGTGGCTATAAAGAGGTTATCGCCAAGATCAGCGGCGACGGCGTGTATGGTCGTCTGAAGTTTGAATCTGGCGGTCATCGCGTGCAGCGCGTGCCTGCTACGGAATCTCAGGGGCGTATTCATACCTCTGCCTGTACAGTGGCGGTGATGCCAGAGCTGCCGGAAGCGGAACTGCCGGACATCAACCCGGCGGACCTGCGCATCGACACTTTCCGCTCCTCTGGTGCGGGCGGCCAGCACGTTAACACCACCGATTCCGCTATCCGTATTACTCACCTGCCAACCGGTATTGTGGTGGAGTGTCAGGACGAGCGTTCGCAGCATAAAAACAAAGCCAAAGCCTTGTCCGTGCTGGGTGCGCGTATCCACGCGGCCGAAATGGCGAAACGCCAGCAGGCGGAAGCATCGACGCGTCGTAACCTGCTGGGCAGCGGCGATCGCAGCGACCGTAACCGTACCTACAACTTCCCGCAGGGCCGCGTGACCGACCACCGCATTAACCTGACGCTTTACCGTCTGGACGAGGTGATGGAAGGGAAGCTGGATATGCTGATTGAGCCTATCGTGCAGGAATACCAGGCCGACCAGCTGGCGGCGCTGTCCGAGCAGGAATAATGGATTTTCAGCGCTGGTTACGTGAGGCCGCCGGTGAGCTTTCCGCAAGCGAAAGCCCAAAACGCGACGCCGAAATTTTGCTGGAGCATGTAACGGGTAAAGCCCGTACGTATCTGCTGGCATTCGGTGAGACGCCATTGACCGCTGAGCAGCAAGCGCAGCTCGCTACGCTGCTTGCCCGCCGTAAAAACGGTGAGCCGGTGGCGCATCTTGTCGGTGAACGTGAGTTCTGGTCGCTCCCGCTTTATGTCTCAGCGGCAACGCTGATTCCACGCCCGGATACCGAATGTCTGGTGGAGCAGGCGCTGGCGCGTTTGCCGGCTGCGGCCAGCCGCATTCTCGATCTCGGAACAGGAACGGGTGCTATCGCGCTGGCGCTTGCCAGCGAGCGTCCGGATTGCGATGTGACAGCAGTGGATGTGATGCCTGACGCGGTGACCTTGGCGCAGCGTAACGTGGCGCGTCTTGGGCTGACTAACGTGACCGTGCTGCAAAGCAGCTGGTTTAGCGCGCTGGAGACTCGCTCGTTCGAGATGATCGTCAGTAACCCGCCGTATATTGACGAACACGACCCGCACCTTGCGCAGGGCGATGTTCGTTTCGAGCCATTGACGGCGCTGGTTGCGGCTAACGCAGGGTTAGCCGATCTTGATCACATAGTGACAACGTCACGGCAACATTTACTTCCCGGCGGCTGGCTGCTGGTGGAACATGGCTGGACGCAGGGGGAAGCCGTACGTGCGCTGTTTACGCAAGCGGGTTATACCGCAGTGGAAACCTGCCGCGACTACGGCGGTAATGAACGGTTGACGCTAGGCCAGTGGGCGTGAAGCAAGGCTATCTGCCATTTACTGATAAAGGCGTAAGGCTGACTGAAAGGCGGTTTGGCGTTATCATCTACATTGTTTTGAGTTTTATCGCGCCCGGGGGTAGCTGTACGTTCGGGCGTTACTGGGGTAAGTCATGAAGTCCTTAGCCGATTTCGAATTTAATAAAGTGCCGCTTTGCGATGGCATGATCCTGATTTCGGAGATGATACGCGACGATTTTACGTCGCAGTACGTTTACGATGAACTGGAGAATCTGGTCAGCCTGGCGCGTGAAGAGATCAATCAGGCGCGCCCGCAGGACTGGCAATTAGAGAAGCTGCTTGAGCTTTTCTACGGCGAATGGGGTTTCTGCGACACGCGTGGCGTGTATCGCCTGTCTGACGCATTATGGCTGGACCAGGTCTTAAAAAACCGTCAGGGCAGCGCCGTTGCGCTGGGCTCTATTTTGCTGTGGGTCGCGCACCGTCTTGATATTCCACTGGTGCCGGTCATTTTCCCGACGCAGATGATCCTGCGGGCGGAGTGGCTGGACGGCGAGATGTGGCTCATTAATCCGTTTAACGGCGATACGCTGGATGAGCATACGCTGGACGTCTGGCTGAAAGGCAACATCAGCCCGGTCGCCGAGCTCTTTAACGAAGATCTCGACGAGGCCGATAACGCCGAAGTAATCCGCAAGCTGCTGGATACGCTGAAATCAGCGCTGATGGAAGAGCGTCAGATGGAGCTGGCCTTGCGTGCCAGCGAAGTGCTGCTGCAGTTTAATCCGGAAGATCCCTACGAAATTCGCGACCGCGGGCTTATCTATGCCCAGCTCGACTGCGAACACGTTGCGCTGAACGATCTGAGCTATTTCGTTGAGCAGTGCCCGGAAGATCCGATTAGCGAAATGATTCGCGCGCAGATCAACGCGATCTCGCACAAACAAATTACACTGCATTAATCTTAATTCCGATTCACACCTGAATAAGGCGATCCTATGAAACAAAAAGTGGTTAGCATTGGTGATATCAAGGTAGCAAACGACCTGCCGTTCGTGCTGTTTGGCGGTATGAACGTGCTGGAATCCCGCGATCTCGCCATGCGTATCTGCGAGCACTACGTGACCGTGACCCAGAAGCTGGGCATCCCGTACGTGTTTAAGGCCTCTTTTGACAAAGCCAACCGCTCCTCCATTCACTCTTACCGTGGCCCGGGCCTGGAAGAGGGCATGAAGATTTTCCAGGAGCTGAAACAGACGTTTGGCGTGAAAGTGATCACCGACGTGCATGAGTCCTGGCAGGCACAGCCTGTAGCGGACGTGGTAGACGTGATCCAGCTTCCGGCATTCCTGGCCCGTCAGACGGACCTGGTGGAAGCGATGGCGAAAACCGGCGCGGTCATCAACGTGAAAAAACCACAGTTCGTGAGCCCTGGCCAGATGGGGAACATTGTCGACAAGTTTATCGAAGGCGGCAATGACAAGGTTATCCTGTGCGACCGTGGTGCAAACTTCGGTTATGACAACCTGGTCGTGGATATGCTGGGCTTCAGCGTGATGAAGAACGTCTCTAACCAGTCTCCGGTGATCTTCGACGTGACTCACGCCCTGCAGTGCCGTGACCCGTTTGGTGCCGCGTCTGGCGGTCGTCGCGCGCAGGTAACCGAGCTGGCGCGCGCCGGTATGGCAACGGGTCTGGCGGGTCTGTTCATTGAAGCGCACCCGGATCCGGCTAACGCGAAATGCGATGGTCCTTCCGCACTGCCGCTGGATAAGCTGGAGCCGTTCCTGAAGCAGATCAAAGCGATTGACGATCTGGTGAAGAACTTCGACGAGCTGGATACCAGCAACTAATAAAAAAACCCGCTTCGGCGGGTTTTTTTATAGGACATATTGTCGGGTGGCGCTGCGCTTACCCGGCCTACAAAACCTGTAGGCACTGCAAGCGAAGCGCCGCTGGGCAAAGAGGCTAGGCAAATATCGTCATCAGGTACGCCACAAACAGCGCCATATGTGCCGCGCCGTTCAGCACGTTGGTGCGTCCGGTGGAGAAGGAGATCTGGCACAGCAGCAGCGAGGCCACCATCACAATCATCTCCGGCGCGCCCAGCGCAAACTGCAGTTCGTTCCCCGTCATAAAGGCAATCAGCGTCACCACCGGTACGGTGAGTGATATGGTCGCCAGCACGGAGCCGAAGAACAGGTTCATTGCACGCTGCACCTGATTGTTCAACACCGCTTTCAGCGCCCCCAGTCCTTCAGGGGACAGGATCAGCAGCGCCACCAGGAAACCGGTAAAGGCCACCGGGGCGTTCAGCTCGGTCAACAGCGTCTCCAGCGGGTTGGCATTCATTTTGGTGACCGCAATGACCGCAATCAGATGCACGATCAGCCAAACCGTGTGCCACACGCTGCTGTGTGCAGACGGCTTACCGTGGTGCGGGTCATCGTCGTCGCCGTCATCTTCATGTTCGTATACAAACAGGCTCTGGTGCGTTTTGGTCTGAATCAGCAGGAACACGCCGTACATGGCTGCGGAAATCAGCGCGACCAGCAGCGCCTGACCGGTGGAGAAGTTTGCGCCTGGCAGCGCCATCGGGAAGACCAGCACGATAATTGCCAGCGGGAAGAGGGCAATCAGGTACTGTTTAATGCCAAACAGGTTCATGTACTGGGTCGCAAATTTACGTCCGCCCAGTAACAGCGAGAAGCCCACCAGGCCGCCTGTCACAATCATAATGATGGAGTAGAGGGTATCGCGCATCAGCGTCGGGGCAGCATCGCCGGTCGCCATAAGCGCGGAAATCAGGCTGACTTCGAGAATAACAACGGAAAGACTGAGAATTAACGAACCGTACGGCTCGCCCAGACGGTGGGCTAATACGTCCGCATGGCGAACGACGCTAAATGCGCTGGTTAAAATACCGACCAGGGCAAGAATATTGATACCAACCACCACTGGCAGTGACTGACTGCTTCCCCAGAAGAGCAGCACAGCCAGTGCCAGAACCGGGAAAATGAGTGACGTCTCCTTGTGGCGGGTCTTTACCGCCTCGTGTGTTGCTGTCATGTGCTTCTCCATCAATGCAGGTGCTTGTAATTATAGATAGATTTTAAGGAGATTAAATTAACAGAAATCTGTTAAATACCTTCTATTTTTTACTTAATTTTACCTTTTGTAATGCTTTTCATCTTTGATGTCTATAATGCCATATCTCTCATAAATAAACATTAAATAACAACGAATTATAATTTTAATTTACTCATTAATTATTGTTGGGTGGCACCATGGCATATCGTCGTCCACACTTATCTCTTTACCGAAAAGAGAGATTAGTGATGCCCTACAAAACGAAACGCGAATTACCTGATAACGTGAAAAATGTCCTGCCTGAACACGCGCAGGATATCTACAAGGAAGCGTTTAACAGTGCCTGGGATCAGTACAAAGATAAAGACGATCGCCGGGATGATGCCAGCCGGGAAGAGACGGCGCATAAGGTCGCCTGGGCCGCAGTTAAACATGACTACGAGAAAGGAGACGATGATAAATGGCATAAAAAGAAATAGCCGTGAAATAATTCGCTGCCTTCATTTTGACTTTTCAGGCGGTTGAACTTCCGTTGTATTGCAACTGGTCCGCTAATTGCTTATCGTTATTTCACTGCTGGCAAAATGACCAGAGAAAAAAATGCCGGGAAGGCGCATTACAGATGTCGCAAGGAAGCATGCAGTGGCGGAGGTGTAAAGTGTTAACGCGTGATTTCTTAATGAAGGCAGATTGTAAGACGGCATTTGGTGCTATTGAGGAATCGCTTCTCTGGTCAGCTGAACAACGTGCGGCGTCGCTTGCTGCCACGCTTGCCTGCCGCCCGGATGATGGCCCGGTATGGATTTTTGGCTACGGTTCGCTGATGTGGAACCCGGCACTGGAATTTGTCGAATCGGCAACGGGAACGCTGCCTGGCTGGCACCGCGCATTTTGTCTGCGCCTGACGGCCGGACGCGGCAGTGCGTGTCAGCCTGGTCGCATGCTTGCACTGAAAGAGGGCGGACGCACCACGGGCGTGGCGTATCGCCTCCCGGATGCCACGCTCGAAGAGGAGCTGACGCTGCTCTGGAAGCGCGAGATGATCACCGGCTGCTATATGCCGAGCTGGTGCAAGCTGGAGCTTGACGATGGACGTACCGTCAATGCGCTGGTGTTTATTATGGATCCACGCCATCCGCTGTATGAAGCGGATACCCGCACGCAGGTCATCGCCCCGTTAATTGCCGCCGCCAGCGGGCCGCTGGGCACCAACGCGCAGTATCTCTTCTCCCTCGATCAGGAGCTGACCCGCCTCGGTATGAAGGACGATTGTCTGAATGAGCTGGTGGTAAAGGTGAGGGCGCTGCTGGAAGGGAACCCTGTCAACAGTACGCTGCGACCGGGTTTTGCCTGATAATACGCCCGGCTGGCCGGGCGTTTACTCTTATGCTGCCACGTAGCTGACGGAATGCTCCAGCGACTGACTGTGGCTGTCGATCAGCACATCCCATGTGCCGGTATACGGCACGGTAAGCCACGCTTTATCATCCTGCACGGTCAGAATATCCGCCTGGGATTGCTTTTGCGCTTTTGAACTCATGAGATGTATGCGGCAGCGTTCTGAGCAACGCACCACTACCGTATCCCCGCCGAACAGTTTCAAACTTGTTTTTACCCGTGCCATTTTTTACCCCGTAGTCTTAAACAACGCTCTCCCTGCAGCCATATCCGAGCGTGATGTTGTTCACAATTCACTCGTTGCATAACACCAAAGGGGGAGAGTCGGGATGCTGATTTTGATCAAAAAATGGCATAACGATTAAACAAAAATGACAAAATTCCTCAAAAGTTAGGCTGGCGCGCGTTTTACCCGCGAAACGCGCGCCGGGGGAACATTAAATGCGGAAATGGCCGGCCGTTTCAGCAAGGTCGCCCGCCTGGCTCTGCAGGGCTCCCGCGGCGGCGGCGGACTGCACCACCAGCTCGGCGTTCTGCTGCACCATTCTGTCGAGATGGGTCACCGCATGGTTAATCTCATGGATGCCTTTCATCTGTTCGCTGGTGGCGATGGAGATTTCGCGCATGATACCGGAGACGCTGCCGATGCTGGAGCGGATCTCATCCATGCTTTCACCGGCCAGATGCACATAGCGCGAACCAGTCGCCACGCTATCGGTGGTGGAATCAATCAGGGATTTGATCTCTTTCGCCGCCTGGGCGCTACGACTGGCGAGGTTACGCACCTCCCCGGCTACCACGGCAAATCCGCGGCCCTGCTCACCGGCACGCGCCGCCTCGACGGAGGCGTTCAGCGCCAGAATGTTGGTCTGGAAGGCGATACCGTCGATGACGCTGGTGATATCACCAATTTTTGCGGACGCCACTTCGATGGACTGCATCGTGCTGATGGCCTGAGAAACCACTTCACCACCGCGCGCGGCAGCCGCAGAGGCTTTGCTTGCCTGATCGTTCGCTTCCGCTGCCGATTCATTCGATTGCGTGACGGAGGCGGTGATCTGCTCCACCGCGCTGGCGGTCTCGCGAAGGCTGGACGCCGCCTGCTCGGTACGCCCGGAAAGATCCTGGTTGCCAGCCGCAATTTCCTGCGCGGCATTTTTCACCGACGCGCTGGCGTCACGGAGTTGTACCATCACGACGGAAAGCTTGTCGCTGAAGGCATTAAAGGCCTGCGCAATTTGCGCCACTTCATCATTGCCGCTGTCCGGCAAACGCTGGGACAGATCGTTGGTCCCGTTGGCAATGTTATGCATCGCATCACGAATGTCAGACAAGCGTTTCAGCAGACGGGCAATCAGGACGTGAACAATGGCGCCGCTCAGGAGTGCCAGGATCACCAGCGAAATCGCCGACGCTTTCAGCAGGGAACGCATGCCGGAGGTGGCATCGCTGTTGTCGAGCGCGACGACCAGCAGCCAGTTTGTGCCCGGCACGGCTGAGGCAATGAAGGTTTTGTCTACATCATTCAGGGTTCCGTCGACCGGATTACCGCGCTTCAGCGCCGCAAAGTCGATCCCTTTGATCGTCTCGGCAAACGGCTTCAGGGTCAAAGCCGGATCGTTGGCGGCAATCACGGTACCGTCACTGTTCAGGAGCAGCCCGCTGCTGGCGGGTGTTGGGTGGATGCCGCGCACGTTTGCCACGACGCTATCCATGGCGACATCGCCCGCCACCACCGCTTTCAGGACGCCATTTTCTTTCACCGGTACAGCAAACGTCACCACCAGCTTTCCGGTACCGGCATCAACATAGGGTGCCGTCACTACCGGGCCGTCCGTGCTCACCACCTGCTGATACCAGGGACGAATGGTCGGATCATAATCCGCCGGGACACCCGCAGGTTCAGAAAACTTCGCCGTCTTGCTCGCATAACCCACATAGACGTTAGTGAATCCCCCCGCCTGCGCCAGTTGTTTAAACACCGGAACCGGGTCGTCAGCCAGCGCGACGCTTTGTGCGGAGGTAATCACCGTCATTTTGCTTTTGGCCCAGTCGGCAATCGCCATGTTGTGGCTGGCGCTGGTACTGGTCAATATATCGCGCTGTGACTGCTGGTTATCCTGGCGCGTGACCTGGAAGTTAATAACGGTATTGAGAAGAAGGGCGACGACAAGGCAACCTGTCGTCGTGGCGATAATACGTGCGCGAATCGATCTGAACATAAGTGAAATACCTGCTGTGTTGTTTCCATGCCTATCGGCAACCCCGCAGGTAAACTTGATGCTGAAACCGCGTCCATAAGAAAATAATATTTTTACGGGATTATTATTAAAAAGTTAATACTTTATCTGCGGTCAGCGTCCATTCGGCCAGCTCAACCAGCGTCCCGATTTCTACGCCCTCTATCAGCGGCAGAGTGGTAATCCCGCGTCCGTCGGTACAGGTCTTGCACAGTTTCACCGGCACATTTTGCGCGGTCAGGATCTCCAGCATCTGCTGAATGTTATAGCCTTCTGCCGGCTTTTGGCCCTTCAGCCCGGCGGTGACAGCATCCGACATTAAAAAAATCTGTAATGCCAGGTCGCTCTCTTTTTCACGTAACGTAATGGCCAGACGCAGGCTGTTAAAAAGAGATTCGCTGCCGTAGGCCGCCCCGTTGGCGACGATCACAATCTTCTGCATGTTGACTCCTGTTCTTATAAAGGCACGAATATTGCTTAATTCTCCGGAGTTTCGCTGTCCGGGAGAGTAAGCATGACATTAATGGCTGGCATTTCGCCAGGTGCAACCGAATGGCTTCAGCGCGCGAGGCTGATGCGCCGGGAGCAGCTCAGCAAGCTGGCAGAGCTGAACGTGCTGGTGCACGGCATTAGCCAACTGGTACATATGCTACAGTGCGAGCGCGGGGCATCCAACGTCTGGCTCTGTTCACAGGGTAAGCTCTACGCGCCTGAATGCAAAGCCAGCCGGGCACTGGTAGACGAAAATCTTGCTGCGCTGAATACGATACTTGGCAAGCAGTCCCTCCTCCCGGGGAGCGCCGTCTGCGAACGTATCGGTAATGCACTGCATACGCTGGACACACTTCCCGCGCTGCGTGACGGGGTAAGTCAACAAACCCTGACGGCCCCGCAGGCCATGGAACATTACTCCCGCATGCTTCGCCATCTGCTCAGTATCGTGCCGCAACTCAATGACAGCATTGACGATCCGCAAATCGCGGGCCGGTGTGTCGCCCTTTACAGCCTGATGCAGGGGAAAGAGCTGGCGGGACAAGAGCGGGCCCTGGGGGCGATAGGCTTCACGCAGGGTTTTTTTGATGACGTTACCCGCCAGAGACTGGTAGATCGCATTGACGGGCAGCAAGCCTGCTTTGAGATCTTCCTCTCCCACAGTCAGGCTGACGTTCAGGCCACTTTCTCCCTCAACTGCCAGCCCGACCGTGAGACGGAGCAACTCCGGCGCGTGGCCTGTACCCGCCAGCCTGCCGCGGATAATGGCCATACCGCGCTGGCGTGGTTTGCGCTGCAGACGGCGCGGCTGGAGCATCTGCGCGCGCTGGAGGAGACAATCATCGCCGATCTGATGGTCGCGGTGGATGAGCGGATTCAGCGTGACGAGGTCTATCCCCATCCCGCAGATGAACTAGAGGACCCGCTGGCGCATTACCCGGATAAACCCCTGCTGCCTCTGGTTCGCCAGCAGGCGCGCGAGATTGAGCAACTCTCCCGTCAGCTTGCGTCGCTGCGCGATACGCTTGAGGAGCGAAAAACCATTGATAAAGCAAAAAGCGTGCTGATGACCCACCAGAATATGAGTGAGGAGCAGGCTTGGACAACGCTGCGCAAAATGGCGATGGACAAGAATCAGCGCATGGTGGATATCGCCCGGGCGCTGCTTACGGTGAAAAGCGTGTGGCAGATAACCCCAAAGGAGTAGCTGCACAATCAGTGGGCATGTTGTGCCTGATTGGGGTGCGTAATGGCGAGCAAAACCCGGCTGTCGGCCCTGAAACAGGGTGTTCAAACCTGGCATTGACTTTGCATCATTGAATTAACCATTTTTGACGGTGCGCCAACGGCGGTGCATCAGTCTTCGGGATAAAGGCGTCCAGCGGTGCTTCGGCACTGTGGGCGCTTTTTTTTGGCTTTTTTTCAGGAGTGGTCATGGCGGATTTGTCGAGACGACGGTTTTTGCAGGCCAGCATGCTGGCGAGTGGCGCAGTGTTATTACCGGGTGTCATGCAGGCTGCCTGGGCGGCAGGCTCGGATAAACCGGAGCAGGAGACGGTACGTATCGGGTTTATCCCGCTGACCGACTGTGCGCCGGTGGTTATCGCAGCCCTGAAAGGCTTTGATAAAAAATACGGTATCACCATCGTCCCCACCAAAGAGGCGAGCTGGGCAGCGGTACGCGACAAGCTGGTGGCGGGGGAGCTGGACGCCGCGCACATTCTTTACGGTCTGCTGTACGGGCTTGAACTGGGTATTGCAGGCAAGCCGCAGCAGATGGCAAACCTGATGACGCTTAACCAGAACGGTCAGGCCATTACGCTCTCCAGCGATCTGGCGGAGAAGGGGGTTCGCGATCTTGACGGGCTGAAAACGCTGGTCGGGCAGCAGGCGCCTGGCACTTACACTTTCGCGCACACCTTCCCGACTGGAACGCACGCCATGTGGCTTTACTACTGGCTGGCGAGCGCAGGCATTAACCCCTTCGATGACGTGCGCACAGTGGTGGTGCCGCCGCCGCAGATGGTGATGAACATGCGCATTGGCAACATGGTGGGCTTTTGCGTCGGTGAGCCGTGGAACGCGAGGGCGATTAACGACCGCATTGGCTTCACCGCTGCCACGTCGCAGTCCATCTGGGCGGATCATCCTGAAAAAATTCTCGGCACGCGTCGCGACTGGGTGGAGAAAAATCCGCACACCGCCCGGGCGCTGGTGAGTGCCGTGATGGAAGCCGCGCGCTGGATTGAGGCGTCCCCGGAAAACAAACGTGAAACCGCGCAGATCCTCTCGCGCCGGGCGTGGCTCAACTGCAAAGAACAGTATCTCACCGGGCGAATGCTCGGGGAATACGACAACGGCCTGGGGCAGCGCTGGCAGGACGCACACCCGATCCGTTTCTTCAACGAGGGTGCCGTCAGTTATCCGTATCTCTCTGACGGCATGTGGTTCTTAACCCAGTTCCGCCGCTGGGGCTTGCTTAAAACCGCGCCGGATTACGTGGGTATTGCGCAGCGCATTAACCAGACCGCGGTCTGGCAGGATGCTGCCACCGCCGTCGGCGGACTCTCCACTCCCTCATCACCGTATCGCAGCAGCACGCTGATGGACGGTACCGTCTGGAGCGGAACCGATCCGGAAGGGTACGCCAACCGTTTTGCCATTCACCGTAAAGGGGCCTGATTATGCCGCATCTGCAAAACACAAAACCACAAGAGAAGCCTGAGAGCGGGGAGGTGATTGTCCTGCCACCGTTACAGGTTCGTCGTCGTACGCCTGCGTTGGCGCGTCGAATGAATGATGTTTTACAGCGCGTCATTCCGGCGTTTCTGGGGCTGGGGCTGCTGGTGGTGCTCTGGCAACTGGCGGCGATAAACAGCAAAGGCTTCCCGACGCCGCTCAGCACGCTCGACTCGGCCATAACCCTGTTCGCCGATCCGTTTTATCGCGACGGGCCAAACGATATGGGCATAGGCTGGAACGTGCTTGCGTCACTGCAGCGCGTCGCCATCGGCTTTGGTCTGGCAGCGCTGGCGGGGATTCCGCTGGGCTTTCTGATTGGCCGCTTCACCTTTTTCTCGCGCATGTTCAACCCGCTAATTGCCCTCCTGCGGCCGGTTAGCCCGCTGGCCTGGCTGCCCATCGGCCTGCTGCTGTTCCAGAAAGCGGAGCCAGCATCAAGCTGGACCATATTTATCTGCTCCATCTGGCCGATGGTCATCAACACCGCGGAAGGGGTGCGCCGTATTCCACAGGACTACCTCAACGTCGCCCGGGTACTGCAACTCTCTGAGTGGACCATCATGCGCCGCATTCTCTTTCCTGCCGTGCTGCCTGCGGTGCTGACCGGGGTACGCCTCTCCATCGGTATTGCCTGGCTGGTGATTGTCGCCGCCGAGATGCTCACCGGAGGCTTAGGCATCGGCTTCTGGATCTGGAACGAGTGGAACAACCTCAACGTCGAAAACATTCTCATCGCCATCGTCATTATTGGCGTGGTCGGGTTGCTGCTGGAGCAGGGGCTGATGCTGATTGCCCGTCGCTTTAGCTGGCAGGAAAAATAAGGAGCGAAGATGAAACCATTAATTCAGGTCCAGGGCGTGAGCCAGCGCTTTTCTACTGCCAGCGGCGAGTTTCTGGCGCTGCAAAACGTTTCGTTTGATATTCACGAGGGCGAAACCGTCAGTTTGATCGGCCACTCCGGCTGCGGCAAATCGACGCTGCTGAACCTTATTGCCGGCATTACGCTGCCGACGGAAGGTGGGCTTATCTGCGACAACCGCGAAATTGCCGGGCCGGGTCCCGAGCGCGCGGTGGTGTTTCAGAACCATTCCCTGCTGCCATGGCTCACCTGCTTTGACAACGTCGCCCTGGCGGTGGATCAGGTGTTCCGTCACACCATGAGCAAGTCTGAGCGTAAAGCGTGGATCGAGCACAACCTCGACCGCGTGCAGATGGGGCATGCCTTGCATAAGCGCCCGGGGGAGATCTCCGGCGGCATGAAGCAGCGCGTGGGCATCGCCCGCGCGCTGGCGATGAAGCCAAAAGTGCTGCTGATGGATGAACCGTTCGGCGCGCTGGATGCGCTGACGCGAGCCCATCTGCAGGACTCGGTGATGCAGATCCAGCAGGCATTGAACACCACTATCGTGCTGATTACCCACGACGTAGATGAGGCAGTGCTGCTTTCCGATCGCGTGCTGATGATGACCAACGGCCCGGCGGCGACCGTCGGAGAGATCCTGCGCGTTGATCTGCCGCGTCCGCGCAACCGGGTTCAGCTGGCGGACGACAGCCGCTACCACCACATGCGTCAGCAGATCCTCCATTTCCTCTACGAAAAACAGCCGAAAGCGGCGTAACGAGGGGGCTTTGATGCGACTGGTCATTATCGGGAATGGAATGGCGGCCACCCGGCTGATTGACGGGCTAACCGGGCGGGCCTCGGGTCGTTTTGCTATCACCGTCGTCGGTGATGAGCCTGAGCATGCCTATAACCGCATTCAGCTTTCGCCGGTGCTGGGGGGCGAGAAAGCGGCAGCGGATATCTGTCTTCAGGATGAGGACTGGTACCGGGTACGTGGCGTTACGGTGCTGCGGAGCGAAAGGGCGCTTGCCGTGGACGTGGCCTCACGGGAAGTGCGAACCGCCACCCGCACGCTGGGCTGGGATGCCCTGGTATTTGCCACCGGTTCAACGCCTTTTGTTCCGCCGATCCCCGGCGGTGATGCGCCCCAGGTGTTCACGTTCCGCACCCTGGAGGATACCTGCGCCATTCAGGCAGTTTCCGGTCCGGCGGTGGTGCTGGGGGGCGGCGTGCTTGGGGTTGAGACTGCGGCAGCACTGGCACGCTCAGGTGACAACGTCACGCTCGTTCATCGCGGTCCGTGGCTGATGGAACAACAGCTGGATCAACAGGCTGGCGCGCTGCTGGAGGAGGCGCTGGCGGAACGGGGCGTGCGCTGTGAGCTTGCCTCCGGCATCTCGGCAATTAACGACAATACCGTGACGTTGCTCAATGGACGCAGTATTGCTGCGGCGCGCGTGGTGCTGGCGACCGGCGTGCAGCCCAACATTGACCTGGCAAAGGCCAGCGGCCTTCATTGCGCGCGCGGGATTGTGGTGAATCACCAGATGCAGACCTCCGCGCCGGACATCTATGCCATTGGCGAGTGCTGCGAAATTGATGGCCAGACGTTTGGCCTGGTCGCCCCCTGTCTGGCGCAGGCCGATATCCTCGCCGCACGGCTGGCGGGCGACACCACTGCGCCATTTACCCTCACCGACAACGGTGTGCGCCTCAAGGTGACCGGCGTGGAGCTGTTCAGCCTGGGTCGCGCGGCGGAGCAGGAGGGCGACGTGGTCTGGCGTTCATGGGATCCGCTGACGCGTCACTATCGTCGCTTACTGATCCATCAGGGGACGCTGGCTGGCGTGCTGCTGATGGGAGATTGCCGCAACGCGGCGACATTTACCGATTTACGGGCAACGGCTGCGCCCGCACACGCGGACTGGCTGTTCGATCGATTCACTACGCAACCGCAGGTTGCAGGACAGAACGCTATGACAAAACCTACTCTGGTGGTGGTTGGGCACGGTATGGTCGGCCATCATTTTCTCGAAGATTGCGTTAACCGCAACTTACATCAGCAGTATCAGATCGTGGTCTTTGGTGAAGAGCGCTATGCCGCCTATGACCGCGTGCATCTGTCCGAGTATTTTGGCGGCCGCAGTGCGGATTCGCTCTCGCTGGTGGCAGGGGATTTTTTTGCTGATAACGGCATTGAGCTGCGCCTGTCGCAGCAGATTGTCGCCATTGACCGCGACGCGCGCGTGGTGCGTACCGCCAGTGGGCATGAAACGCACTGGGATAAACTGGTGCTGGCGACCGGCTCATACCCGTTTGTCCCGCCGGTACCGGGTAACGATCTGCCGGGCTGTTTTGTCTACCGCACGCTCGACGATCTCGACAACATTGCGGCCCATGCGGCGGGTGCGCGTCGCGGGGTCGTCATCGGCGGCGGGCTGCTGGGGCTGGAGGCAGCAAACGCCCTGAAACAACTCGGGCTCGATACTCACGTGGTGGAGTTTGCGCCCAATCTGATGGCGGTTCAGCTCGATAACGACGGCGCGTCGATGCTGCGCAAGAAAATCGAGGCGCTGGGCGTGGGCGTTCACACCGCTAAAGCCACTACGGAAATTGCGTCGACGGATGACGGGCTGGTGCTGCGCTCTGCCGATGGCGAAGCGCTGGAAACGGACCTGGTGGTCTTTTCTGCCGGTATCCGTCCGCAGGACGCGCTGGCGCGCAGCAGCGGGCTGGCTATCGGCGAGCGCGGCGGGATCTGCATTGACGATGGCTGCCAGACTTCCGACCGTGACGTGTTTGCCATTGGCGAATGCGCGTTGTGGGAAGGGGAAATCTTTGGACTGGTTGCCCCGGGCTACCAGATGGCACGCGTGGCCGCCGCCGCGCTGGCAGGGGAGGATAAAACCTTCACCGGCGCGGATATGAGCACCAAACTCAAGCTGCTGGGCGTGGATGTGGCGTCGTTTGGCGACGCTCACGGGCGCACGCCGGGGGCGCTGAGCTACCAGTGGACGCACGGCCCGCAGCAAATCTACAAGAAAATCGTGGTCAGCCACGACAGCAAAACGCTGCTCGGCGGCGTGCTGGTGGGTGATGCCAGCGAATACGCCACGCTGGTGCAGATGATGCTCAATGGAATCAGCCTGCCGAAAGCGCCGGAAACCCTGATATTACCCGCATCCTCAGGCAGCGCGCCAAAAGCGCTGGGCGTGGCGGCGCTGCCGGAAAGTGCGCAGATCTGTTCGTGTCATAACGTCAGCAAGGGCGATATTTGCCAGGCCGTGAGCGCGGGCGCAACGGATATCGGTGCCATCAAACAGTGCACTAAAGCGGCGACCGGTTGCGGGGGCTGTAGTGCGCTGGTGAAGCAGGTGATGGAGTTTCAGCTAGCTGAACAGGGCGTGGAGGTGAAAAAGGATATCTGTGAACACTTCCCCTGGTCACGCCAGGAAATTTACCACCTGGTGCGCGTCAACCATATCCGCACCTTTGACCAGCTCATCAGCCGCTACGGTCAGGGACACGGGTGCGAAATCTGTAAGCCGCTGGTCGGGTCCGTGCTGGCTTCCTGCTGGAACGAGTATCTGCTTAAACCGGCGCATCTGCCGCTGCAGGACACCAACGACCGTTACTTTGCCAATATTCAGAAGGACGGAACCTATTCCATCGTGCCGCGTATGCCCGCCGGGGAAGTGACCGCCGACGGGCTGATCGCCATCGGCCAGATTGCAAAGCGCTATAGCCTTTACAGCAAAATCACTGGCGGGCAGCGTATTGACCTCTTTGGCGCCACTCTGGAACAGCTACCGGAGATCTGGCAGGCGCTGGTGGAAGCCGGATTTGAGACCGGCCACGCTTACGGGAAATCTCTGCGCACGGTGAAATCCTGCGTTGGGTCGACCTGGTGCCGCTATGGCGTGCAGGACTCCACCGGCCTCGCGGTCAAACTGGAGCACCGTTACAAAGGCCTGCGCGCGCCGCACAAAATCAAAATGGCGGTTTCCGGCTGTACCCGCGAGTGTGCCGAGGCGCAGAGCAAAGACGTGGGCGTCATTGCCACCGATAAAGGCTGGAACCTCTACCTGTGCGGCAACGGCGGCATGAAGCCGCGCCATGCGGATCTTTTCGCCAGCGATCTGGACGATGAAACGCTGATCCGTACCGTTGACCGGTTCCTGATGTTCTACATCCGCACGGCGGATCGCCTGCAGCGCACCAGCACCTGGATGGACAACCTGGAAGGCGGCCTCGACTATCTGCGCGAGGTGATCCTCGAGGACAGTCTGGGTATTGCCGACGAACTGGAGCAGGAGATGGCCCGGGTGGTAGAAACCTACCAGTGCGAATGGCAGACCACGCTCAACGATCCCAACCGTCTGGCGCTGTTCCGCACCGCTGTGAACGACACTGCCGCAGAGCAAGGCAAACGCTGGCAGGAAATCTGCGGTATCGAGGATATCCCCGAACAGGCGGGCATTGGCGCGCGTCTTGGTCACAATGCGATTGCGCTGTTCCGCTTTGGCAAAACCGTTTATGCCCTCGACGACCTGGAGCCAGGAAGCCGTGCGAACGTGCTTTCTCGCGGCATTCTTGGCGATGCGGCGGGGGAGCCGGTGGTGATCTCTCCGCTTTATAAACAGCGCATTCGTCTGCGCGATGGCTGTCAGGTTGAAAATGGTGAGCCTGCGGTACGCGCCTGGCCGGTGAAAATTGAAAACGGCAAAGTGTGGGTCGGTAACGATGCCCTGGTCATGCGTGCGGAGGCTTCATGACAGAAACCCGGACAACATGCCCCTACTGCGGGGTGGGCTGCGGCGTGGTCGCCCGCTTGGAAGGCGGCGTGGTCAGCGTTCGGGGAGATGAAACCCATCCGGCGAATTTTGGTCGCCTGTGCGTGAAAGGGGCCGCCCTGGGGGAGACAACCGATTTACAGGGGCGGCTTTTGCGCCCGGTCCTCGACGGTCATGAGGTGGACTGGACGCAGGCACTGGGGGCGGCAGGTGAACGGCTCCAGCACATTATCGACACATGGGGGCCGCAGGCGGTGGCGTTCTACGCGTCCGGCCAGCTGTTAACCGAGGATTACTACGCCGCTAACAAGCTGATGAAGGGGTTCATCGGGGCGGCGAACATTGATACCAACTCCCGGCTCTGCATGTCGTCAGCGGTGGTGGGTTATAAACGTGCCTTCGGTGAGGACGTGGTGCCGTGCAGTTACGAGGACGTGGAGAACAGCGATCTGGTGGTACTGGTGGGCTCGAATGCCGCCTGGACGCACCCCGTTCTGTACCAGCGGCTGGTGCAGGCAAAGCAAACCAATCCGCAGATGAAGGTGGTGGTGATTGACCCGCGTGAAACGGCTACCTGTGATATCGCTGACCTGCATCTGGCGCTAAAACCCGGCAGCGATGCGGGGCTGTTTGTGGGGTTGCTCAATGTGATCCAGGGAACCGACGCGTGGCCGATGGCCCGCGTGGCGGCGTTTTGCGACCTTCCTGTGCAGGATATTGGTGTGTTTTATGACTGGTTTGTCACCGCGCCACGCGCGATCACGCTCTACACCATGGGGATCAACCAGTCATCGAGCGGTAGCGACAAGTGTAACGCCATCATCAACGTCCATCTTGCCAGCGGAAAATTCAACCGCCCGGGCTGCGGTCCGTTTTCGCTGACCGGACAGCCAAACGCCATGGGCGGACGGGAAGTGGGCGGGCTGGCAAATCAGCTGGCGGCGCACATGAACTTTGAACCGGACGACCTTTCGCGGGTGGCGCGTTTCTGGGGAACGGAAAGGCTGGCGCAGACGCCAGGCCTGATGGCGGTTGAACTGTTCGATGCCATTGCCCGTGGCGAAGTGAAGGCGGTGTGGATCATGGGCACCAACCCAGCGGTCTCGCTGCCGGACAGTCACGCCGTATGTCAGGCGCTGGCAGGCTGCCCGCTGGTGATTGTTTCTGAGGTCATGAACGATACCGACACCAGCCGGTTCGCCCATATCCGTTTTCCGGCGCTGGCCTGGGGGGAGAAGGACGGCACTGTGACCAATTCCGAGCGGCGTATTTCGCGCCAGCGCGCCTTTCTGCCTGCCCCGGGAGAGGCAAAACCGGACTGGTGGATCGTCGCGCAGATTGCAAAACGGCTGGGGCACGGCGACGCCTTTGCCTGGCAACATCCGCACGAGATTTTTTGCGAGCACGCGGCGCTGACGGCCTTTGAAAATGACGGCACGCGGGCATTGAACCTGCATGACCTGGCTGAACTTACCCGCGAAGCGTGGGAGCGGCTGGAGCCGTATCAGTGGTCAACGGGGGATTTTCCGCGCCGAAACCTGGTGCCGGTCGATCCGGTCCAGCACGGTGCGGCGGTCAGCACGCTGTACCCGGTGATCCTCAATA
Organism: Enterobacter kobei; assembly: GCF_001729765.1. Lineage (NCBI taxonomy): Bacteria > Pseudomonadati > Pseudomonadota > Gammaproteobacteria > Enterobacterales > Enterobacteriaceae > Enterobacter > Enterobacter kobei. Next base: position 2,688,264 of record NZ_CP017181.1, on the reverse strand, counting down.
CCGGACGCATCCGCGATCAATGGCACACCATGACCCGGACGGGGTATGTGTCCCGGCTGATGCAGCATATCGCGGAGCCGTTTGTTGAGGTCTGCGCCAGCGATGCCGTGCGGTTCTCGTTGTGTGATGGCCAGCTGGCGCGGATCAGTTCGCCGCGCGGCGTGATGGTCGCCAGAGTGCGAGTCAACCGCGGCATCCGGCAAGGCGAGGCGTTTGCCCCGATGCACTGGAACGCCGTGTTTGCCCGTCAGGGAAAGGTGAATGCGCTGGTGGAAGGGCGCTGCGATCCGGCGTCTGGCCAGCCGGAGAGCAAACAAACCGCCGTTCGGATCATGCCCTGGCTGCCCGCCTGGCAAGGGGTGCTCTATACCCACGAACAGCCGGCGTTACCATCCTGGGTTCACTGGTGGCGTAAAGCCTCGCATCTGACGGTATCAGGAGATAAACCGTTGCTGTCGTGGGTCATGAACTACGCCAGCAGCCGGGGCTGGCAGTTACAGGTTGCTCAAACCGGCGAACGCAGTAGTGCGCTTGCCTGGCATGAAGGTCAGCTGATGCTCGGCTTCTGGGAAGGCACCGCGTTACCGGATCTGGTACACCCGATCATTGACGCTGCTTTTCGCTCGCCCCCCACGACGCCTGCAGAGCGTCATGCGCTGCTGAACGGGCAGGGTGTGGAGGAGACGGCGGATCCGGGACGCATTATCTGTAGCTGCTTCAGCGTCGGAGAAAATGCGATTCGGGAGGCGATAGCCGGAGGGTGCGAAAGCGTCGCCGCGCTGGGGGCAACGTTACGGTGCGGCACGAACTGTGGCTCCTGCGTTTCGGAGTTGAAAGGACTGTTTGGATGATGGTGTAAGCGCGTCGGGTGGCGTAGCCGCCACCCGGCAATCAGTTTCAGGATAATCCTGAAATTTCCGCCAGAACTGCATTTCCAGGCTTATCGCGTTAACATAATAAGAGTTTATCCATAAACACAGGTTCTTTTTTACGACGTTGATGGTTGTATCGTCCCGCATTCGTTTTCTGCTCTTACTCCCCCTTCTTACGGCCGGAGCCGTTCACGGTGCGCCGCGTTCCTTTATCCAGCAGGCACAAAATCCTTTTGATAATAACGGGGATAATCTGCCCGACCTGGGTATGGCTGCTCCCTCAGGGGAAGGGGAAAAGCACCTGGCCGAAATGGCGAAAGCCTTTGGTGAAGCCAGTATGACCGACAACGGCCTGACAACGGGCGAGCAGGCGCGTCAGTTTGCCTTTGGTCAGGTGCGCGACGCGGTGAGCGGCGAAGTGAACCAGCAGATTGAGTCCTGGCTGTCGCCCTGGGGGAACGCCAGCGTCAATTTACTGGTCGATAACGAGGGCAAATTTAACGGCAGCAGCGGGAGCTGGTTTATCCCCTGGAACGATAACAACCGTTACCTGAGCTGGAGCCAGCTTGGCCTGACGCAGCAGACGGATGGCCTGGTCAGTAACGCCGGAATCGGCCAGCGCTGGGTCGCCGGAAAATGGCTGCTGGGCTATAACACCTTCTACGATAATCTGCTGGACGAAAACCTGCAGCGTGCCGGACTGGGCGCCGAGGTGTGGGGGGAGAATCTGCGCCTGTCAGCGAACTATTACCAGCCGTTTGCCGGATGGCGCGACAGATCTGATGTTCAGGAACAGCGAATGGCGCGGGGATATGATGTCACCGCCAAAGCCTGGCTGCCGTGGTTTCATCACTTGAACACCAGCGTCAGCGTCGAGCAGTATTTTGGCGACAACGTTGATCTCTTCAACAGCGGAACCGGCTATCACAACCCGGTGGCGGTCAATCTTGGGCTTAACTATACCCCCGTTCCGCTGGTCACGCTGACCGCCGCGCATAAGCAGGGTGAAAGCGGCGAAAGCCAGAATAACCTCGGCCTGAAGCTTAACTACCGCTTTGGCGTGCCGCTGGTGAAGCAACTCTCCGCCAGTGAAGTTGCGGCCACGCGTTCTCTGCGTGGCAGCCGCTATGATTCCCCCGAGCGCAACAGCCTTCCGATTATGGAGTTCCGCCAGCGTAAAACGCTGTCCGTCTGGCTGGCAACGCCGCCGTGGGATCTGAAAGGGGGGGAAACCGTCATGCTGAAGCTACAGATTCGTAGCACGCACGGCATCCGTCAGATCCACTGGCAGGGCGATACCCAGGCACTGAGCCTGACGTCGCCCGGGAAGGGTAACAGCAGCGACGGCTGGAGCGTGATTATGCCTGCCTGGAATGAGGCAGAAGGCGCGACAAACCGCTGGCATCTTTCGGCGGTAGTGGAAGATGAGAAGGGCCAGCGCGTCTCGTCCAATGAGATCACGCTTGCGGTGGTGCAGCCGCTGATCGCTATTCCTGACGACGACCCGCGCTGGAAGCTGCTGCCGGATGAGTAATCCTTAGAAAATGCGTTCCTGATGTACCCACACGGCGGCCTCAACGCGGGATTTTAATTTCATTTTCTTCAGCATATGCTTCACATGCACTTTGACCGTGCTTTCGGTGATATCCAGACGGCGGGCGATCATTTTATTCGGCAGCCCCTGGGCGATTAGTTTGAGAATATCGCGTTCGCGCGGTGTTAACTGGCTGACGTCACGGTCAGACGTGGCGCGGTTGGCCCGCAGGCTGGCGGCCAGCACCGGCGTCAGGGCTTCACTCAGCACCATCTCGCCCGCCGCGGCCTGCTGCAGTGCTTTAAGCAGATCTTCCGGCTCCATATCTTTCAGCAGATAACCATCCGCGCCGCGCTTCAGCGCCGTGACCACATCTTCTTCATGGTTCGAGACGCTAAAGACGACGATGCGTCCGGAAAGCGATTTTTCCCGCAGCTTGTCGAGGGTCTCCAGGCCGTTCATGCCGGGCATGTTCAGATCGAGCAGGATCAGATCGGGATCGAGGGACTCGGCGAGCTCAATGCCCTGTTCCCCGTTGCTGGCTTCGCCAACCACGGTAATATCGGGTGCCATGCTGACCAGCTGTTTTACGCCAGTACGCAGCATCGGATGGTCGTCGATCAACAGGATGGATGCCGGTTCCTGATTAGTCATGGGTTTCTCCTTGAGAAGTTGTAAGCGGTTTTTCGGGAATAAAGGTGACCACGACTTCCGTGCCACCCGTCTCTCTCCGGCGAACCTGACAATCACCGCGCAGGCTTTGGGCGCGGTCTCGCATAATGATTAAACCATAGTGGTTCGTGCGCTCGGCATTTTCCGGCACGCCGCGGCCGTTGTCGTGAACCGTGAGTCTGACCTGGTTAGCGTGCTGGCTGACGGTGACCGTGACCGCCGTCGCTTCCGCGTGTTTAAGCACGTTGCTGAGTGCTTCACGGGCGATCTGCAGTAGATGAATAGCCTGATGTGACGGGACAAACCGCGGCGGCAGCTGGTAATCCAGCTTCACCGGGAACCCCAGCCGGGCGCTAAACTCCTGACAGCTGGCTTCCAGCGCCGGACGCAGGCCCGGCTCGGTCAGCTGCAGGCGGAAGGTGGTCAGCAGCTCACGCAGCTGTACCCAGGACGTATTCAGCTCGTTGCGTATCTGGCTGAGCAGCTGTTTATTACTGTCCGGCATCTGCGCATCCTGCATCTGCAGGCAGCTTACCTGCATTTTCATACAGGAGAGCGATTGGGCGATTGAGTCATGCAGCTCGCGGGCGATGGTGGCGCGTTCTTCCATAACGATCAGCTGCTGCTGTTTTTCCTGATGCCTGTCGAGCGCCAGCGTGACCGTTAGCTGTTCAACCAGCGTATCAACCAGCTGTTGCTGATCGTGGCTCAGGTGACGCCCGGCGGGCAGGGTCGCCAGCAGAATACCGTACTGGGTATGGCTGTCCGTTAGTCGCCATTTCAGCGTCGTGCCGCCAGTGGTCGACGGCGGCAGGCCGCGAGGGCATAAATGACAGCCTTTATCATCACAGGACATGTCGGACTGACAGGTAAACTCCTGATGATTATCTTCATCTTCCACGTCGTAAACGCGCAGCTCCAGGTCATGCAGCAGGGTCAGATTTTGCAGGCCATTCAGCACCGGGGAGAGGCGTTCACAGAGCGGCACCTGCATGTGCAGCCGGCGGTTGGCCTGCCACAGGAAAGAGAGGATTTCGTTTTTCTGCTCCAGCCCCGCCGTTTTTTCCTGTACGCGCTGCTCAAGCACCGCGTAGCTTTCGGACAGCTCTGCCGACATGGTGTTGAGCGCCTGGCCGAGCATCGCCATTTCGTTGCGTCCGCTGATGTGCGTGCGCTGGGTAAAATCCCGGGCGGTTACCGCCCGGGCCATGGTCAGCAGCTGTTTCCACGGATTCAGCAGCCGCGCGCGGAGCCAGATAATGGTGAAGATCAGCAGCAGGCCCATAAACAGCGCCATGGCACGGTGTACCATCACCACCCGATCGATGCGTAATTCAGTGGTTTGGTCAAAAGAGGAGACCAGGGCATCAATGCGTGAGACAAAACCCGCCACGTCCTGCGCGACCGTCTCCGGGCTTTGCGCCTGTTTCAGTCCGGGTTCCAGTTGGGTGTGCCAGTAGCCCTGAAGGGCTTTAAGCTGGGATTGCTGACCGGCGCGGATGGCTGCATTTTCCAGTTCAGGGCTGAAAGCCGTGCGCTCCATTTCATCAATGAGAGGCTGGTCGTCCTGCGTCAGAGGCACCGACGCCAGCAGACGGTAACTCTGCATGCGTAGCGAGCCTGCCTCATTGATGGCATGCGCATTACCCTGTACCCCTTGTACCAGCCAGCCGGAAATCGCCATGCCGGTCACGCCGAGTGCGGTGGACAGCAAAACGATCAGGGCTAACTGATTGACGAGTGTCAGCGGTGATAAACATCTTTTTAACATAGAGTTGCCGGGCTCCTGACGTGGCCTGCTTGCAGGAATGGCGCTATTCTGGTGCATACCCTGGAGTATACCCATACCTATAAATGATTACTCCTAAATTGCCAGTGGAGTATGCATCTGAGGGTAGGGGGAGCAGGGACGCGTCAGCGCCGTGAAAAACAACGTCTTTTTGACCTGATTTGCCTACTCACTAAGGATAAGACCTTTTTTCGTGCCGCAAATCCTCGCACTTTTCCTTTGATTTATATCAACTTACCGCCGCCCTAAAACCCTAATGTTTGCAGCATCATTCGAGAATCAGAGGTGTCTATGAGTCACTCATACGCTCCCGAAAGGGAAAATGGTGCCGTTATTACAGACTGGCGTCCAGAGGATCCGGCGTTCTGGCAACAGCGCGGCCATCGTGTAGCAAGCCGGAATCTGTGGATTTCCGTTCCGTGTCTGTTATTAGCGTTTTGCGTATGGATGTTGTTTAGTGCAGTGGCGGTAAATCTGCCAAAAGTTGGGTTTACGTTCACAACCGATCAGCTGTTTATGCTGACCGCGTTGCCGTCGCTGTCAGGCGCGCTGCTGCGCGTTCCTTACGCCTTTATGGTGCCGGTCTTTGGTGGCCGTCGCTGGACGGCATTCAGTACCGGGATCATGATCGTGCCTTGCGTGTGGCTCGGCTTCGCGGTGCAGGATACGTCCACGCCGTTCAGCGTGTTCGTGATCATCTCCCTGCTGTGCGGTTTTGCGGGTGCGAACTTCGCCTCCAGTATGGCGAACATCAGCTTCTTCTTCCCGAAAGCGAAACAGGGTGGCGCGCTGGGCATTAACGGTGGTCTGGGCAACATGGGCGTGAGCGTGATGCAGCTGATCGCGCCGCTGGCGATCTCGGTGTCCATTTTTGCTGCCTTTGGTGGCGGTGGCGTTGAACAGGCGGATGGTTCTTCCCTCTACCTGCAGAACGCCGCCTGGATTTGGGTGCCGTTCCTGGTGGTCTTCACCCTGGCAGCGTGGTTCTTTATGAACGATCTGTCTGCGTCGAAGGCGTCACTGAGTGAACAGCTGCCGGTGCTGAAACGTGGACACCTTTGGGTGATGGCGCTGCTGTATCTGGCCACCTTCGGGTCGTTTATCGGTTTCTCTGCCGGTTTCGCCATGCTGTCGAAAACCCAGTTCCCGGACGTGCAGATCCTGCAATTCGCCTTCTTTGGTCCATTTATTGGCGCGCTGGCTCGCTCACTGGGCGGCATGGTTTCTGACCGTCTGGGCGGTACCCGCGTGACGCTGGTGAACTTTGTCGTGATGGCTGTCTTCTGTGCGTTGCTGTTCCTGACGCTGCCAGCGGACGGACAGGGCGGAAACTTCATCGCCTTCTTCGGCGTGTTTATGGTGCTGTTCCTGACGGCCGGTTTGGGGAGTGCGTCCACCTTCCAGATGATCTCCGTGATCTTCCGTAAGCTGACGATGGATCGCGTGAAAGCGCAGGGTGGAAGCGAAGAGCAGGCGATGCGTGAAGCGGCGACGGATACCGCTGCTGCGCTGGGCTTTATCTCTGCCATCGGTGCCATTGGCGGCTTCTTTATCCCGAAAGCGTTCGGTATTTCGCTTGACCTGACCGGTTCCCCGGCGGGTGCGATGAAAGTGTTCCTTGTGTTCTATATCGCCTGCGTTGTGATTACGTGGCTGGTATATGGCCGTAATACCAAGAAAAATAAGTAAGTGTGATTATCCGTTTGCGCGGCCTTGGGGCCGCGTTTTTTTTGATCTGGAAGTAGTTACAACATACTGGCGGGTTTGCACAGAAGCGCGCCGGTAACACTGTGATCGCCGTCGCCTTGCAGGGAGGTCTACCCCTTAATACCTGAGATGTTAAATTTTGCCGTGGTTATTGTACGATGAAATGAAAATATCATTAAAAATCATATTATTATGAATTTTTAAAATCTACCGCTTTGGTGGTATTTGGCCTAACCCCACCCCTGAAAGTCCCTCGTCGTCTTGATCGTTATCAATTCTCCTCCTCTTTCAGAGCGTTACCTTCGCTGCAAATCAGCAATGTCGATTTAGAGAGCCACAGGCTCCACACAGGAGATACCCGATGAGCAAATTTTTGGACCGGTTTCGCTACTTCAAACAGAAGGGTGAAACTTTTGCCGATGGGCACGGCCAGGTTCTGGATACCAACCGGGACTGGGAAGACGGTTACCGTCAACGCTGGCAGCATGACAAAGTTGTCCGTTCAACCCACGGCGTAAACTGCACTGGCTCATGTAGCTGGAAGATTTTCGTTAAAAACGGTCTGGTGACCTGGGAAATGCAGCAGACCGACTATCCGCGCACCCGCCCGGATATGCCGAACCACGAACCGCGCGGCTGCCCGCGTGGCGCCAGCTACTCCTGGTATCTCTATAGCGCTAACCGTCTGAAATACCCGCTGATGCGTAAGCGTCTGATGAAAATGTGGCGTGAAGCGAAAGTGCAGCACAGCGATCCGGTTGATGCCTGGGCGTCCATCATCGAAGATGCGGATAAAGCGAAAAGCTTTAAGCAGGCTCGCGGCCGCGGTGGCTTTGTTCGTTCCTCCTGGAAAGAGGTGAACGAGCTGATTGCCGCCTCTAACGTCTACACTGTCAAAACCTACGGCCCTGACCGCGTGGCAGGCTTCTCGCCGATCCCGGCGATGTCGATGGTCTCTTACGCCTCCGGCGCGCGCTATCTGTCACTGATCGGCGGCACCTGTCTGAGCTTCTACGACTGGTACTGCGACCTGCCGCCTGCGTCTCCGCAGACCTGGGGCGAGCAAACCGACGTGCCGGAATCTGCTGACTGGTACAACTCAAGCTACCTCATCGCCTGGGGCTCTAACGTTCCGCAGACCCGTACCCCGGACGCGCACTTCTTTACCGAAGTCCGCTACAAAGGGACCAAAACCGTTGCGATCACCCCGGACTACGCGGAAATTGCCAAACTGTGTGACCTGTGGCTGGCACCGAAACAGGGTACCGACGCCGCGATGGCGATGGCGATGGGCCACGTTATGCTGCGCGAATTCCACCTCGATAAACCAAGTCAGTATTTCACCGACTATGTACGTCGCTACACCGACATGCCGATGCTGGTGATGCTGGAAGAGCGTGATGGTTACTACGCCGCTGGCCGTACGCTGCGCGCCGCCGATCTGGTGGACGCGCTGGGCCAGGAAAATAACCCTGAATGGAAAACCGTTGCGTATAACAGCAACGGCGAGCTGGTGGCACCTAACGGCTCTATCGGCTTCCGCTGGGGTGAGAAGGGCAAGTGGAACCTCGAACAGCGTAACGGTACCACCGGTGAAGAGACGGAACTGCGTCTCAGCATGCTGGGCAGCCAGGACGAGATCGCCGAGGTCGGCTTCCCGTACTTTGGAGGCGAAGGATCAGAGCACTTCAACAAGGTTGAACTGAAAAATGTTCTGATGCATAAACTGCCGGTTAAACGCCTGCAGCTGGCTGATGGCTCAACGGCGCTCGTCACTACCGTTTACGATTTGACCATGGCGAACTACGGTCTGGAACGGGGTCTGAATGATGAAAACTGCGCAACCAGCTATGACGACGTAAAAGCCTACACCCCGGCATGGGCGGAGCAGATCACCGGCGTTCCTCGCGCACAGATTACCCGTATCGCCCGCGAATTTGCAGAAAACGCGGATAAGACGCACGGTCGCTCAATGATCATCGTCGGCGCGGGTCTGAACCACTGGTATCACCTCGATATGAACTATCGTGGCCTGATCAACATGCTGATCTTCTGCGGCTGTGTCGGTCAGAGCGGCGGCGGTTGGGCCCACTACGTAGGCCAGGAAAAACTGCGTCCGCAGACCGGCTGGCAGCCGCTGGCGTTTGCCCTTGACTGGCAGCGTCCTGCACGTCACATGAACAGTACCTCGTACTTCTATAACCACTCCAGCCAGTGGCGCTACGAGACGGTTACCGCGCAGGAATTGCTGTCGCCAATGGCGGATAAATCCCGCTACAGTGGCCACCTGATTGACTTCAACGTCCGTGCTGAGCGCATGGGCTGGCTGCCGTCTGCGCCGCAGCTGGGTACTAACCCGCTGCGCATCGCGGAAGAGGCGAAAAAAGCTGGAATGTCACCGGTGGATTACACCGTTAAGTCCCTGAAAGACGGCTCAATCCGTTTCGCGGCTGAACAGCCTGAGAACGGCAAAAACCATCCGCGTAACCTGTTCATCTGGCGCTCCAACCTGCTGGGCTCGTCCGGTAAAGGTCACGAGTACATGCTGAAATACCTGCTCGGTACCGAGAACGGTATCCAGGGGAAAGATCTCGGCAGGCAGGGTGGCGTGAAGCCGGAAGAGGTGGAATGGAAAGACAACGGTCTGGACGGCAAGCTGGATCTGGTGGTGACCCTCGACTTCCGTCTGTCCAGTACCTGCCTGTATTCCGATATCGTGCTGCCAACCGCGACCTGGTACGAAAAAGACGACATGAATACCTCGGATATGCATCCGTTTATTCATCCACTGTCTGCCGCGGTTGACCCGGCGTGGGAGTCGAAAAGCGACTGGGATATCTACAAAGATATCGCGAAGAAATTCTCTGAAGTGTGCGTCGGGCATCTGGGCAAAGAGACCGACGTGGTGACGCTGCCAATCCAGCACGACTCTGCGGCCGAGCTGGCGCAGCCGCTGGACGTCAAAGACTGGAAAAAAGGCGAATGTGACCTGATCCCGGGCGTGACCGCGCCGCACATCATTCCGGTGGAGCGTGATTACCCGGCGACGTACGAGCGATTTACCTCTATCGGTCCGCTGATGGAGAAAATCGGTAACGGCGGGAAAGGGATTGCCTGGAATACCCAGAGCGAAATGGATCTGCTGCGTAAGCTCAATTACACCAAAGCGGACGGCCCGGCGAAAGGCCAGCCAATGCTGAACACGGCGATTGATGCCGCAGAGATGATCCTGACCCTGGCGCCGGAAACCAACGGCCACGTGGCGGTGAAGGCGTGGGCAGCGCTGAGCGAGTTTACCGGTCGTGACCACACGCATCTGGCAACGAATAAAGAGGAAGAGAAAATCCGCTTCCGCGATATTCAGGCCCAGCCGCGCAAGATTATCTCCAGCCCGACCTGGTCAGGACTTGAAGATGAGCATGTCTCCTATAACGCCGGTTACACCAACGTTCACGAGCTGATCCCATGGCGCACGCTGTCCGGTCGTCAGTCCCTGTATCAGGATCACCAGTGGATGCGTGACTTCGGTGAAAGCCTGCTGGTGTACCGTCCGCCAATCGACACCCGCTCCGTAACCGCAGTTATGGGCGCGAAATCCAACGGTAACCCTGAAAAGGCGCTGAACTTCCTGACGCCGCACCAGAAGTGGGGGATCCACTCGACCTATAGCGACAACCTGCTGATGCTGACGCTTTCGCGCGGCGGTCCGATTGTCTGGATGAGCGAGACGGATGCCAAAGATCTGGGTATTGAAGATAACGACTGGATCGAGGTGTTTAACAGCAACGGTGCCCTGACGGCGCGTGCGGTGGTGAGCCAGCGCGTACCGGCCGGGATGACCATGATGTACCACGCGCAGGAACGTATCGTTAACCTGCCGGGGTCAGAAATCACCGAACAGCGCGGCGGGATCCACAACTCCGTGACCCGTATTACGCCGAAGCCGACCCATATGATCGGGGGCTATGCACAGCTGGCCTACGGCTTTAACTACTACGGCACCGTAGGATCGAACCGCGATGAGTTCGTGGTGGTACGTAAGATGAAGAACATTAACTGGTTAGACGGTGAAGGTAATGACCAGGTACAGGAGAGCGTAAAATGAAAATTCGTTCACAAGTCGGCATGGTGCTGAATCTGGATAAATGCATCGGCTGTCACACCTGCTCGGTCACCTGTAAAAACGTCTGGACCAGCCGTGAAGGTATGGAGTACGCCTGGTTCAACAACGTGGAAAGCAAGCCGGGTACCGGCTTCCCGACCGACTGGGAAAACCAGGAGAAGTGGAAGGGCGGTTGGATCCGTAAAATCAACGGCAAGCTGCAGCCGCGCATGGGTAACCGCGCGATGCTTCTGGGAAAAATCTTCGCTAACCCGCATCTGCCGGGCATTGAGGATTACTACGAGCCGTTTGACTATGACTACCAGAACCTGCACAACGCGCCAGAAAGCAAACACCAGCCGATCGCGCGTCCTCGCTCGCTGATCACCGGCAAGCGCATGGACAAAATTACCAGCGGTCCAAACTGGGAGGAGATTCTGGGCGGCGAGTTCGAAAAACGCGCCAAAGACCAGAACTTCGAGAACATGCAGAAGGCGATGTACGGCCAGTTCGAAAACACCTTCATGATGTATCTGCCGCGCCTTTGCGAGCACTGCCTGAACCCGGCGTGCGTGGCGACCTGCCCAAGCGGCGCCATCTACAAGCGTGAAGAGGACGGCATCGTTCTGATCGACCAGGACAAATGCCGCGGCTGGCGTATGTGCATCACCGGCTGCCCGTACAAAAAAATCTACTTCAACTGGAAGAGCGGGAAATCAGAGAAGTGCATCTTCTGCTACCCGCGTATCGAAGCCGGTATGCCAACCGTCTGCTCCGAAAGCTGCGTAGGCCGTATCCGCTACCTCGGCGTGCTGCTGTATGACGCAGACGCGATTGAAAATGCCGCGAGCACTGAGAACGAGAAAGATCTGTATCAGCGTCAGCTTGACGTGTTCCTTGACCCGAACGATCCGAAAGTCATTGAGCAGGCGCTGAAGGACGGTATTCCACAGAGCGTTATCGACGCGGCGCAACAGTCGCCGGTGTATAAAATGGCGATGGACTGGAAGCTGGCTCTGCCGCTTCATCCGGAATACCGCACGCTGCCGATGGTCTGGTACGTGCCGCCGCTGTCGCCAATCCAGTCTGCTGCCGATGCAGGCGAGCTGGGCAGCAACGGCATTCTGCCGGACGTCGAGAGCCTGCGTATCCCGGTTCAGTATCTGGCAAACCTGCTGACCGCAGGGGATACCCAGCCGGTACTGCTGGCGCTGAAACGTATGCTGGCGATGCGTCACTTTAAGCGTGCGGAAACCGTTGATGGCGTTAACGATACCCGCGCGCTGGACGAGGTCGGTCTGACTGAAGCACAGGCCCAGGAGATGTACCGCTACCTGGCAATTGCGAACTATGAAGACCGTTTCGTGGTGCCGAGCAGCCACCGTGAACTGGCTCGCGAGGCCTTCCCGGAGAAAAATGGCTGTGGCTTTAGTTTTGGCGACGGTTGCCATGGGTCAGACAGCAAATTCAACCTGTTTAACAGCCGCCGCATCGACGCCATGGATGTGACCAGCAAAACGGAGCCGCACCAATGATTGAACTCGTCATTGTTTCGCGTCTGCTCGAGTATCCGGATGCTGCGCTTGCGCAGCATCAGCAGGAGCTTTTTGATGCACTCGCGTCATCTGAAAACCTGGATAAAGAGGATGCCCAGACGCTGGGCGTTTTCCTCCGCGACCTGTTATCGCGCGATCTGCTCGACGCGCAGGCGGACTACAGCCAGCTGTTTGACCGTGGCCGTGCAACGTCGTTACTGCTGTTCGAACACGTTCATGGTGAATCCCGCGACCGGGGTCAGGCGATGGTGGACCTGATGGCTCAGTACGAGCAGCACGGCCTGATGCTCGACAGCCGCGAGCTGCCGGACCATCTGCCGCTGTACCTGGAGTATCTGGCTCAACTGCCGAAAGACGAGGCGCTGGGCGGTCTGCAGGACATCGCGCCGATCCTGGCATTGCTCAGCGCGCGTCTTCAGCAGCGTCAGAGCCGCTATGCGGTGCTGTTCGACCTGCTGATGAAGCTTGCAAACGCCGCTGTCGACAGTGAAAAAGTGGCGGAGAAAATCGCGGATGAAGCCCGCGATGATACCCCGCAAGCGCTGGATGCGGTCTGGGAGGAAGAGCAGGTGAAATTCTTTGCTGACCAGAGCTGCGGCGAGTCTGAAATCTCCGCTCACCAGCGTCGTTTTGCCGGGGCGGTCGCTCCGCAATATTTGGATATCTCTAACGGAGGACGGCACTAATGCACTTCCTGAATATGTTCTTCTTTGACATTTACCCGTATATCGCGGGCACCGTGTTCCTGGTGGGAAGCTGGCTGCGTTATGACTACGGCCAGTACACCTGGCGTGCTGCCTCCAGCCAGATGCTGGATCGTAAGGGGATGCACGTCGCGTCTAACCTGTTTCATATCGGGATCCTCGGGATTTTTGCCGGGCACTTCCTCGGGATGCTGACCCCGCACTGGATGTACGAAGCGTGGCTGCCGATTGAGGTGAAACAGAAGATGGCGATGATCGCGGGCGGTGCCTGCGGCGTGATGACCCTCGTCGGGGGCCTGCTGTTGCTGAAACGTCGTCTGTTCAGCCCGCGGGTGAGGGCAACGACCACTGCGGCGGACATCCTGATCCTTTCCCTGCTGGTGGTGCAATGCGCGCTGGGTCTGCTGACCATTCCGTTCTCGGCGCAGCATATGGACGGCAGTGAAATGATGAAGCTGGTCGGCTGGGCGCAGTCCGTGGTGACTTTCCACGGTGGCGCGTCCGAACACCTGGACGGCGTGGCGTTTATCTTCCGCGTTCACCTGGTGCTGGGGATGACGATGTTTGTGCTGTTCCCGTTCTCCCGTCTGGTACACATCTGGAGCGCGCCGGTGGAGTACCTGACGCGCAAGTATCAGATTGTGCGTGCCCGTCGCTAATGCACCGTTTTAATACCAACCCCGCACTCGCGGGGTTTTTTTTCGCCCCAGCCCAGGTTGTTGCCCGCCGCGGCAAACAGGATTAACGCGCCACCCGCCAGCTGCGTCAGGTTCAATGCGTGTCCGAACACCAGATTATCTACAATAATTGCCACCACCGGATAGATAAACGACAGGGAGCCGGTCACCGGCGTTGGCAGTTTCTGGATCGCGCTATACAGCAGTTGATACATAATACCGGTATGGACGATGCCCAGCGTCAGCAAGATCGGCCAGGGAAAATCGCCGGAGAGCGACGGCTGGCTGGCAAAAGGCAGCAGCATCACCACGCCGGTCAGCACCTGGATAAAAGCGATATGCTGTGGGGCGATTGTTTTGAGTTTGCGCGCAATGATTGCCGTCAGCGCATAGAAGAAGGCCGCGGCCATGGCCAGACCAACCCCTGCGAGCCATTTACTGTTATGGGCTCCGGTCAGCTCACTGGAGAGCAATATCACCACTCCGCCAAAGGCGAGGAACAGCCAGCCCCATTTTACCAGGCTGACGCGCTCACCTAAAAACATCCCCATCAATACCAGCATAAACGGCTGGGTGTTATATACCACGGTAGACAGGCCAATAGAGATACGTTCGTAAGCGGCGAAAAGCAGTAGCCAGTTCACAACTAATGCCACACCCCCGAGAATCGCCAGCATCAGCGTGGTGCGGGTGAGGGGACTAAAGGGCTTTTGACTGACCCGGATAAAAATAAAAAGTGTTATGGCCCCAATAAGACAGCGCCAGAAGACCACTTCCGTGACGGGCAGACCGGAGAGTAAAACAAACGCACCGATAGAGCCGGAAATTAACATCGCCAGGCTCATTTGCCAGACGCCTTTATGGAAATCACGCATTATCCACCTCCTGATTTAATGACCTTATTGTCGAAAATCGCTGTCGGGTTTTACAGGGGTGATATAAGGTGAAAGAGAGTGATGACTTTTTAAAATGAGGCAAAATCGATGGAAAACCTTCTCGATGAGATCGACAGACACATATTAACCTGCCTGGTTGAAGATGCGCGCATGTCGCTGAAGGTGCTCAGTGGCCGTATCGGTTTGACCTCACCCAGCACGGCAGAACGGCTGAAAAGGCTGGAAGAACGCGGTGTGATTCAGGGATATCGTGCGCGGGTGAATCTGGCGGCGTTGGGATATACGCTGCAGGCGCTGGTGCGCGTGCGGCCGCTGCCTGGGTTGCTGCATAAAGTGGATAAGTACATTCAGGCGATGCCGGAGTGTATTGAGAGCGACAAAGTGACCGGGGAAGATTGCTTCGTGATCAGGCTGGTGGTGCGCTCGATAGAGCAACTGGATGTGTTGCTGGACGGGCTGGCGGAACATGCGCAGTGTAATACGTCGATTGTGAAGAGTTCGCCGGTGAAGCGACGATTGCCACCGATGTAGCTGCCTGTCGCCGGGTGGTGGCTGCGCCTTACCCGGCCTACAAAAGTGGGCTAAGTTCGGTTCTGTGATGATTTTTTTAAATGATGGTGGTGGGGGAAGGATTCGAACCTTCGAAGTCGATGACGGCAGATTTACAGTCTGCTCCCTTTGGCCGCTCGGGAACCCCACCAGGGGTAATTCACATTTTGAGGTAATGCTGAGAGATGGTGGTGGGGGAAGGATTCGAACCTTCGAAGTCGATGACGGCAGATTTACAGTCTGCTCCCTTTGGCCGCTCGGGAACCCCACCACGGGGTAATGCTATTTACTGGCCCGCTTCCTGCTGGAAGCGGGCGCATCATATCAAATGACACGCCCCTGTAAAGCGTTACCACAATAAAAATAAACTGGTTGCCTGATTTTTACGCGGAAAGCTGGAAAGCTAACCAGTTCATTTCATTGTCGATTAAAGAATAATCGTTCTGTTACCGTAGACAAAGACACGCTGTGCCAGCACCTGATACAGCGCACGGCTTAACACATTCTTCTCAACGTCGCGGCCTGCGCGCATCATGTCTTCAGCCGTGTAGGTGTGATCCACGTGAATGACGTCCTGCATGATGATTGGGCCTTCGTCCAGATTGTCATTCACGTAGTGCGCGGTCGCGCCGATGATCTTCACGCCGCGCTCGTACGCCTGATGGTAAGGGCGGGCACCAATGAAGGCTGGCAGGAATGAGTGGTGAATGTTGATGATCTTGTTCGGGAAACGCGCCACGAAAGAGGGCGTCAGCACGCGCATATATTTCGCCAGCACCACGTAGTCCGGATTATGCGCTTCAATGGCTTCAGCCATCAGGTTGTCATGCTCTTCACGGGTATGGCCTTCATGGCTCACCAGTTCAAACGGAATATCAAACCGTTCAACCAGCGTGCGCAGGGTCTCGTGGTTGCCGATAACCGCGGCAATTTCAACATCCAGACCGCCGTAATTGGCTTTCATTAGCAGATCGCCCAGGCAGTGAGCTTCTTTCGTCACCAGAATCACAACGCGACGACGGCCCGCTGGATTCAGCTCACGCACCGAACCTTCCGGCAGCGCGCTGTCCAAATCGGCAAGCAGGGTGGTGTCGTTGAAAATACCTTCCAGTTCGGTTCGCATGAAGAAACGACCGGTACGGTGGTCAACGAACTCGTTGTTCTGCACGATATTCAGTTCATGTTTGTAGCAAATGTTGGTAATTCGTGCGATCAGCCCTTTTTGATCGGGACAGATAGTGCGCAGAACTTTACGTTGTAATGATTGCATCGCCGGGAAATCCTGTTTGTATTTGCGAAGTCTGGGTTGTCAGGCGTTACTGCCCGCAACACTTTTTAAATTTTTTACCTGAACCACAAGGGCAGGGATCGTTACGACCAAACTGTGGGCGCGTACCGTCAATATAATACCATTGCCCGCTTTCCTTTAAGAACCGGGAACGCTCGATAATGGCGCCAGGTTTATTGTTCTCGGTAAAGCGGGCGACAAAGCTGACAAAGCCTTCGTCGTCGTGACTGCCGGGTGACGATTCAAAGACGGTAAGTCCTAGCCATTGGGTATGCGTAAACCCGGCTTCGATCTCTTGTCTGAAGTCGGCGGCGTGGCAGGATGGGTGCCAGGTTTTTATCAGGTAGTCTGCGTCTTTGATCACAAAAGCAGTATACCGTGAACGCATGAGGTGTGACGGGTCCGGTGCAACCTGATTGCCAGAAAGATATCGCTGGCAACATAGGCTATACTCCAGAGCGCTACCACAGGGGCAGAGTTGAGACACGATTCTCTTCCTGGAATAAAAAATAAGGGCGTTAAACGCCTCGGGTAGCACTATGTTAACTGAGCTGTTGCGTTGACGCTATGTCAGGAATCCAGGGGAAGTAAAACAGGGCTAATGAGAAAGGTTAAAATTGGACTGGCGCTGGGCTCAGGTGCAGCCCGGGGATGGTCCCACATCGGCGTGATTAATGCCTTAAACAAGATGGGCGTTGACGTCGATATCGTTGCGGGATGTTCCATAGGATCGCTTGTCGGCTCCGCGTATGCGTGCGGCAAACTCCCGGAACTCGAAACCTGGGTACGTTCCTTCAGCTACTGGGACGTGCTTCGCCTGATGGATCTCTCCTGGCAACGCGGTGGACTGTTGCGCGGCGAACGCGTCTTTAACCAGTTCCGCCAGGTTATGCCTCTTCAGGACTTCACGGATTGTCAGATGCCTTTCGGCGCCGTCGCGACGAATCTCAGCACCGGACGCGAACTCTGGCTGACCGAAGGAGATATTCACCTTGCGGTGCGTGCCTCATGCAGCATTCCCGGGCTTATGGCACCTGTCCCCCATAACGGTTATTGGCTTGTCGACGGTGGCGTCGTTAATCCTGTTCCCATCTCTCTGACGCGTGCCATGGGGGCCGATATCGTGATTGCCGTGGATTTGCAGCACGATGCTCACCTGATGCAGCAAGACCTTATGCCGGTCAATCTCCAGAGCGAAGATGCCGAAGGCGAGAAGCTTGCCTGGCACGCGCGTTTGCGCGGAAGAATTGGGCGTCTGGCCGCACGACGCTCGGTCGCCGCACCGACGGCGATGGAAATCATGACCACCTCTATTCAGGTTCTTGAGAATCGCCTTAAACGTAACCGTATGGCTGGCGATCCTCCGGATATTCTTATTCAGCCATACTGTCCACAAATCTCTACCCTTGATTTCCATCGGGCTGAGGCCGCCATCGCAGCGGGCTCATTAGCCGTCGAAAAGAAAATAGACGAGTTGCTGCCATTTGTGCGAACAGCACGTTAAGCACCTTTTTTTGACTACTTCAGCAAAATCTGACAGGCGATAGTACCGATAGCATGCCACTATTTAGTAACTATCAGCCAGGGGAGGAACCATGACGCAGCCATTGGCCGGAAAACACATTTTGATTGTTGAAGACGAGCCCGTTTTCCGATCGCTACTGGATTCATGGTTATCCTCACTGGGCGCAAACACGTTACTGGCTGAAGATGGCATCGACGCGCTGGAAAAAATGACCAGCATTGCGCCCGATCTGATGATTTGCGATATCGCGATGCCGCGCATGAACGGACTGAAACTGGTTGAACATCTGCGTAACGAGGGTGACCAGATGCCCATTCTGGTGATCTCTGCGACAGAAAATATGGCGGATATCGCCAAAGCATTGCGCCTTGGCGTCCAGGATATCCTGCTTAAACCCGTTAAAGATCTGAACCGGTTACGTGAAACGGTATTAGCGTGCCTCTATCCGAATATGTTTAATTCCCGCGTTGAGGAAGAGGAACGTCTTTTCCAGGACTGGGACGCGCTGGTAAGTGATCCGCCTGCGGCAGCCAAACTGTTGCAAGAACTTCAGCCACCCGTTCAGCAGACTATTTCACACTGCCGCGTAAATTATCGCCAGCTGGTGGCGGCTGACCAGCCTGGGCTGGTGCTGGATATTGCGCCACTGTCTGACTCTGATCTCGCGTTTTATTCTCTGGACGTAACCCGTGCAGGGGATAATGGCGTATTAGCCGCGTTGTTACTTCGTGCGCTATTTAACGGTTTATTGCAGGAACAGTTATCGCATCAGGGACAACGGCTTCCTGAGTTAGGCAGTTTACTCAAACAAGTAAACCAGCTTTTTCGTCAGGCCAATTTACCGGGACAGTTCCCGCTGCTGGTGGGTTATTACCATAGCGGTTTAAAAAATCTTATCCTCGTTTCAGCAGGTCTGAATGCGGGTAATGGTGCCAACTTACTGATTTAGTGTACGATGGTGTTTTTGAGGTGCTCCCGTGGCTTCCATCTCCATCAGTTGTCCCTCCTGCTCAGCTACTGAAGGCGTGGTGCGTAACGGTAAAAGTACTGCCGGACATCAGCGCTATCTCTGCTCTCACTGCCGTAAAACATGGCAGCTACAGTTCACTTACACCGCCTCTCAGCCCGGTACACACCAGAAAATCATTGATATGGCCATGAATGGTGTTGGATGCCGGGCAACCGCCCGCATTATGGGCGTTGGCCTCAACACGATTTTACGTCACTTAAAAAACTCAGGCCGCAGTCGGTAACCTCGCGCATACAGCCGGGCAGTGATGTGATTGTCTGCGCTGAAATGGACGAACAGTGGGGCTACGTCGGTGCTAAATCACGTCAGCGCTGGCTGTTTTACGCGTATGACAGGATACGGAGGACGGTTGTGGCGCACGTCTTCGGTGAACGCACTCTGGCCACACTGGAGCGTCTTCTGAGCCTGCTGTCGGCCTTTGAGGTCGTGGTATGGATGACGGATGGCTGGCCGCTGTATGAATCCCGCCTGAAGGGAAAGCTGCACGTAATCAGCAAGCGTTACACTCAGCGAATTGAGCGGCATAACCTGAATCTGAGACAACATCTGGCAAGGCTGGGACGGAAGTCACTGTCGTTCTCAAAATCGGTGGAGCTGCATGACAAGGTCATCGGGCATTATCTGAACATAAAACACTATCAGTAAGTTGGAGTCATTACCTGAATGCGTCACTGAATACGGGTGAACACCATATTCAGGTGAGTAACGGTGTACCGCTTGGAACACTGGGTACGGCGTATCTTAATCAAATTAGTCACCGTTGTTCCTCATGGCAGTGCCAAATTTGGGGGGCTGGGGGAAGGCTACGCTTAATGTTGTCCACGGAATAAGCAACTGGAGCGTAATTTTAAGATTGCTTTACCTCTGTTTTCTCGGGAGTGCTACTATCGCAGCCCAGAATCATGCGTATTTGTCCTAATTGATCGGCAACGCGTTCTTTTCAGACCCGGACTGCAGGGCGAGGCTGATATACTCAACGCGTTATTTATTGCATAAAAGTTCAAAACTTGAACAAATCAGGAGAATTTGAATGGCTGCCCTAAATTCGAAAGTCAGAAAGGCCGTCATCCCGGTAGCGGGATTGGGGACCAGGATGTTACCAGCAACTAAGGCGATTCCTAAAGAGATGTTGCCTCTGGTTGATAAGCCATTAATTCAGTATGTCGTCAATGAGTGTATTGCAGCCGGCATCACTGAAATTGTGCTGGTTACGCATTCATCAAAAAACTCTATCGAAAACCACTTCGATACAAGTTTTGAACTCGAAGCCATGCTGGAAAAACGTGTTAAGCGTCAGCTGTTAGAAGAAGTCCAGTCTATTTGCCCTCCGCACGTCACCATTATGCAGGTGCGTCAGGGGCTGGCTAAAGGCCTGGGTCACGCGGTGATGTGTGCACACCCGGTTGTCGGTGATGAGCCGGTAGCGGTTATTCTGCCTGACGTTATTCTGGATGAATACGAATCCGATCTTTCCCAGGACAACCTGGCAGAGATGATCAAGCGTTTCGATGAAACGGGTAGCAGCCAGATCATGGTTGAGCCTGTTGATGACGTGACGGCTTACGGCGTGGTTGACTGCAAAGGCGTTAACCTTGAACCCGGCGAAAGCGTACCTATGGTTGGCGTTGTAGAGAAGCCTAAAGCCGACGTAGCGCCTTCTAATCTGGCGGTTGTGGGTCGCTATGTCCTGAGTGCTGAAATCTGGCCTCTGCTGGCGAAAACGCCTCCAGGCGCAGGGGATGAAATCCAGCTGACGGATGCTATCGATATGCTGATCGAGAAAGAGACCGTTGAGGC
Organism: Enterobacter kobei; assembly: GCF_001729765.1. Classification (NCBI taxonomy): domain Bacteria; kingdom Pseudomonadati; phylum Pseudomonadota; class Gammaproteobacteria; order Enterobacterales; family Enterobacteriaceae; genus Enterobacter; species Enterobacter kobei. Next base: position 2,667,566 of record NZ_CP017181.1, on the reverse strand, counting down.
TTACCATATGAAAGGTAAGAGCCATGACTGCGGTAATAAGCTCGGTTATATGCAGGCTTTCGTTGAATATGGCATTCGCCACAATTCACTGGGTGAAGAATTTAAAGCCTGGCTCAATGAGAGTATGGGTATTAAGAAATAACCCCCCGGTGTAAATGTCTGAAACCGGTGTGGCGTTGCCCACCGGTTTTTTTATGCCCATAAAACGCCCCGGGGTGCCTGATTGTAAGCATAGCTATATCGATGAATAACGCTTTATGACGTTGTGTAAGAGGATGTTTGCAATAAATTGCGGCCAAAAAAAATCCCGCCAGAAGCGGGATTTTTCTGAATTCGGCGTGATTAATCCTTGATCAGGAAGTCATCCAGCTGTTTACCTTGCTCATCCATAGCTTTCTTGATTACAGCAGGAGTGCGGCCCTGGCCAGTCCAGGTTTTAGTTTCGCCGTTCTCATCAACGTAGCTATATTTAGCTGGACGCGCAGCGCGTTTTGCTTTGGTACCGGTTTTAGCTGCAGCCATGCTGTTCAGCAATTCATTTGGATCGATACCATCAGCAATCAGCATTTCACGATATTGCTGCAGTTTACGAGTACGCTCTTCGATTTCAGCAGCAGCAGCGCTTTCTTCTTCGCGACGTTCATTAACTACAACTTCTAATTTTTCCAGCATTTCTTCGAGCGTTTCAAGGGTACATTCTCTTGCCTGCGCACGAAGAGTACGGATGTTGTTCAGAATTTTAAGTGCTTCGCTCATTGTAGTAATCTCAAACTTATAATGGGGGGTGGTTTGTTGTCCTAATAATAGAGCCATAAATTCAGTTGTGCAATAGCCTGGAATGTAAGGAATTCAAAAAATACTAAATTAAGCCACTATTATTAATTACGCTAACTTAAATTTCCTCGTCGTCTGTGTGTCGCTTGTAATCACGTTAACCTGCTTAACCCCGCCGATTGCATCTTTTTTTTGTGACATTTACCGCAGGAATTATAGTTTCGGCGGATAAATATCAGCCTTTTGTATTAGTTCCAGGCTGGGGTGTTAAGGCAGGAATAGTTAATAAATAGTGAATTTTAATGAACGCTGATGCCACTATAAAAAGAAGTGTTATGTTTGGCTCACCCTATAACATATTCACAAATGAGCTTATCTTTACTCTCTGTTTTAACGGATTATTTTCGTCAGAAGTAGCTGTTTTACACCTTTCAGCAAGGCATCTTCTGTGCGGCCTGTCGCGGAAGACCAGACAAAATATGGTACAATGAATCATCGGTAATATTACACATTGATTAGGGTTTTACGGCCAATGGCACAGCTTTATTTCTACTATTCGGCAATGAATGCCGGCAAATCTACCGCACTGCTGCAATCCTCATACAATTACCAGGAACGAGGGATGCGTACCGTTGTTTATACCGCTGAAATCGACGACCGCTTCGGTGCCGGAAAGGTGAGTTCAAGAATAGGCCTGTCTTCGCCAGCCAGATTGTTTAACCCGCAATCTGACCTGCTGAATGACATCCGCGCTGCGCATGCGTCAGAGCCTATTCATTGCGTTCTGGTTGATGAGAGCCAATTCCTGACGCGTGAACAGGTTCATGCGCTCTCTGAAGTGGTGGATGAGCTGGATATTCCCGTCCTGTGCTACGGGCTGCGTACGGACTTTCGCGGGGAGCTGTTCGCCGGGAGCCAGTATCTGCTCGCCTGGTCAGATAAGCTCGTGGAACTGAAAACTATCTGCTTCTGCGGACGTAAAGCCAGCATGGTGCTTCGACTCGATCAGGCCGGAAAACCTTATGCAGATGGGGAGCAGGTGGTGATAGGCGGCAATGAACGCTATGTCTCGGTCTGTCGTAAGCATTATAAAGAAGCGCTGTCAGTCGGCTCTCTGACGGCGATTCAGCACGACAACAGAAAATAACCTCTTTGGTATTCAGACATAAAAAAACCCGCCTGGAAGGCGGGTTTTTTCATCAGGCTGTCAGTTAAGCGCTTTTCTTCGCTTTCTTGTCAGCTTTAATGACAGGTGCTTCTGTTTTCACAGCAGCAACGTCACCTTCTTTGAACTCACGACCGTAGTAGGTATCCAGCAGAATCTGTTTCAGCTCGGAGATCAGTGGGTAGCGCGGGTTAGCACCAGTACACTGGTCATCGAATGCATCTTCAGACAGCTTGTCTACGTGAGCGAGGAAGTCAGCTTCCTGAACGCCTGCTTCACGGATAGATTTAGGAATACCCAGTTCAGCTTTCAGGCTTTCCAGCCATGCCAGCAGTTTCTCAATCTTCGCAGCAGTGCGGTCGCCCGGTGCGCTCAGACCAAGGTGGTCAGCGATTTCAGCATAACGACGGCGCGCTTGCGGACGGTCGTACTGGCTGAAAGCCGTCTGCTTGGTTGGGTTGTCGTTGGCGTTATAACGGATAACGTTGCTGATCAACAGGGCGTTCGCCAGACCGTGAGGAATGTGGAACTGTGAACCCAGTTTGTGCGCCATAGAGTGGCAAACACCCAGGAAGGCGTTCGCAAACGCGATACCGGCGATAGTGGCTGCACTGTGGACACGTTCGCGCGCTACAGGGTTCTTAGAACCTTCGTTGTAAGACGCTGGCAGGTTTTCTTTCAGCAGTTTCAGTGCCTGCAGAGCCTGACCGTCAGAGAACTCAGATGCCAGAACAGAAACGTAAGCTTCCAGAGCGTGAGTCACGGCATCCAGACCACCGAAGGCACACAGTGATTTCGGCATTTCCATAACCAGGTTGGCATCAACGATAGCCATATCTGGGGTCAGGGCGTAGTCAGCCAGTGGGTATTTCTGACCGGTTGCATCGTCAGTTACTACTGCAAATGGCGTAACTTCTGAACCCGTACCGGAAGTGGTGGTGACGGCGATCATTTTCGCTTTCACGCCCATTTTCGGGAACTTGTAGATACGTTTACGGATGTCCATAAAGCGCAGCGCCAGTTCTTCGAAGTGGGTTTCTGGATGTTCGTACATAACCCACATAATTTTCGCGGCATCCATTGGGGAACCACCACCCAGAGCGATAATCACATCTGGTTTGAAGGAGTTCGCCAGTTCAGCACCTTTACGCACCACGCTCAGTGTTGGGTCAGCTTCAACTTCAAAGAACACTTCAGTTTCAACGCCAGACGCTTTCAGAACAGAGGTGATCTGGTCAGCGTAGCCGTTGTTGAACAGGAAACGGTCAGTCACGATGAGCGCACGCTTGTGGCCATCAGTAATCACTTCATCCAGCGCGATTGGCAGAGAGCCACGGCGGAAGTAGATAGATTTCGGAAGTTTGTGCCACAACATGTTTTCAGCTCGCTTAGCAACGGTTTTCTTGTTGATCAGATGTTTCGGACCAACGTTTTCAGAGATGGAGTTACCACCCCAGGAACCACAACCCAGAGTCAGGGAAGGTGCGAGTTTGAAGTTGTACAGGTCACCGATACCACCCTGAGAAGCAGGGGTGTTAATCAGGATACGGGCAGTTTTCATCATCTGACCGAAGTGAGCAACACGCTCAGGCTGGTTGTCCTGGTCGGTGTACAGGCAAGAGGTGTGACCGATACCGCCCATGGCAACCAGTTTCTCGGCTTTCTCTACCGCGTCTTCGAAATCTTTCGCACGGTACATGGCAAGCGTAGGAGACAGTTTTTCGTGAGCAAACGGCTCGCTTTCGTCGACAACTTTTACTTCACCGATCAGGATCTTGGTGGTTGCCGGAACGGTAAAGCCTGCGAGTTCAGCAATTTTATAGGCGGGTTGACCTACGATAGCGGCGTTCAGTGCGCCATTTTTCAGAATGATGTCCTGAACCGCTTTCAGCTCTTTACCCTGCAGCAGGTAGCCGCCGTGGCTGGCGAAACGCTCGCGTACAGCGTCGTATACGGAATCAACCACAACAACAGACTGTTCAGATGCACAGATAACGCCGTTATCGAAGGTTTTAGACATCAGTACAGAAGCAACGGCACGTTTGATATCAGCAGTTTCGTCGATAACAACAGGGGTGTTACCCGCGCCAACACCGATGGCAGGTTTACCGGAGCTGTATGCAGCTTTAACCATGCCAGGACCACCGGTCGCCAGGATCAGGTTAATGTCAGGATGGTGCATCAGTGCGTTGGACAGCTCAACGGAAGGTTGGTCGATCCAGCCAATCAGATCTTTTGGTGCGCCTGCGGCAATCGCAGCCTGCAGAACGATATCTGCTGCCTTGTTGGTCGCATCTTTTGCACGTGGATGTGGAGAGAAGATAATTGCGTTACGCGTCTTCAGGCTGATCAGAGATTTGAAGATAGCCGTTGAAGTTGGGTTAGTCGTTGGAACAATACCGCAGATAATACCGATAGGTTCAGCGATGGTGATCGTGCCGAAGGTGTCGTCTTCAGACAGCACGCCACAGGTTTTCTCATCTTTATAGGCGTTGTAGATATACTCTGAAGCAAAGTGGTTTTTGATCACTTTATCTTCAACGATACCCATGCCAGATTCGGCAACGGCCATTTTAGCGAGAGGGATTCGAGCATCTGCAGCAGCCAGAGCGGCAGCGCGGAAGATTTTATCAACCTGTTCTTGGGTGAAATTGGCATATTCACGCTGGGCTTTTTTAACGCGCTCGACGAGGGCGTTCAGTTCAGCGATATTAGTAACAGCCATAATGCTCTCCTGATAATGTTTTAAACTCTTTTAGTAAACCAGCGCTCGATACGTCAGACAGTATAGACAGTGCCAATACGACTTGCGTTACATAAAGTAAAACAATGGGTTACTTTATGCTCCAGCACACTAATTTACTAAAAGAGCCTTACCTTAGCATCATCCCTTTTTGACAGGTGACCTTCCTGGGGGGCGTAATCAAGATTACTCACTTCTGAGTACGGAAATCATGATCTGCGTCAATTTCTCCCCAAGCTGATACCTTTCAGCAGGGTTATTTCATGGATATTTTTCCACTGTTAATTAATTAAGTAACTATTGGAAGTGGTGGCATCAATGATTCAACATATGTTTAACATTCTGAAATGCTAACGTTTTGGCACAGATTTCTGGTGAAGTATGCTAATAAAAAGCGTATCTTCAGCGCGATTTTTCATGACAACGTTGTCAGTCCCGGGCATGTGCAAAGGCGGAGCAAAACGTGATCCAAACGCTCTTTGATTTTCCAACGTATTTCAAATTTTTTATCGGTTTGTTTGCCCTGGTTAACCCGGTGGGTATCATTCCTGTCTTTATTAGTATGACCAGTTACCAGACGGCGGCGGCCCGGAACAAAACCAATCTCACCGCTAACCTGTCTGTGGCGATCATCTTGCTCACCTCGCTTTTCCTGGGGGATGCCATTCTCCAGGTCTTCGGTATCTCCATCGACTCCTTCCGCATTGCGGGTGGGATCCTGGTGGTGACCATCGCCATGTCGATGATCAGCGGTAAGCTGGGCGAGGATAAACAGAACAAGCAGGAGAAGTCAGAAACCGCGATACGCGAAAGTATCGGCGTGGTGCCACTGGCTTTACCGCTCATGGCCGGTCCCGGTGCCATCAGTTCAACCATTGTCTGGGGCACGCGTTACCATAGCCTCATGCACCTGATTGGCTTTTCTGTCGCCATTGCGCTTTTCGCGCTCTGCTGTTGGGGTGTATTCCGCATGGCGCCATGGCTGGTACGCCTGTTGGGACAGACGGGGATTAACGTCATCACCCGTATCATGGGGTTGTTGTTGATGGCGTTAGGGATCGAATTCATTGTCACCGGTATTAAAAGCATTTTCCCCGGCTTGTTACACTAATATTTCGAATGAAAGAACGGAGCTACGGCTCCGTTTTTTTTACGTGAATATCAGCAAATCATATAACTAAAGTTGAAATGCTCACATATCATAATAAATTCTACTAATAATGTTCATTTCTTTTATTTCAAAGAGTTATGAATTTCGCACAATCCCGCCTGCACAGAAAATCTTCGAACGCTCTGTTATTTTACTCACACGATACTCTGGGGCTTGCTGAGAGATAACCGAAATGTTATTAGTAATTTCAACTTTCCCTTAGAGGAATGTGCTAAATAATGATCAGTTGTTAAATTTTTGTACAAAATCACTCAAAAGTAGCGCAGCGACGCGCGAGTAGAGGAAGTTTTCTCTACCTTATTGAATAACCGGTGTTTTTACCGGATTTCGATGTCTGGCAGGACTGCCCCCAACGATACGACGTACTTCGTAAAAGAGAATTGCTTAACAAATTTGCAAAATGTATTGGCGCGCGTTTACGCCATTTGATACTTTCCGGCCTATTATTTTGCAGCATAAAACAATCAGATGAGAATTATTTTCATATAGCTCTCTTCTCAGATATCCAGCTCAGGTCTCAAACAGGGGAGGCCTGTGAAGAATCGACGCAAGACGGCCATACGAGCAGTCAGTAATAAAAAAGTCGGTGATAGCAAGTAGTAAAAGAAGAACCTGACAGCAGCAAAAAAAACTCCTGCGCTGTACAGGCCCCAACAGGGGAATAGACAGCTGGCGAAAGCCAGTAATTATAATGAGTGGAGTACCAACACAATGTCCATCATCACAAAAAAAAATCTGGTAGCGGCGGGGATTTTAACTGCGCTAATCGCGGGCAATGCTGCAATGGCTGCGGACGTTCCTGCAGGAGTACAACTGGCGGAAAAACAGACGCTGGTGCGTAACAACGGTGCGGAAGTTCAGTCTCTTGACCCGCACAAAATTGAAGGTGTTCCTGAGTCAAACGTTAACCGTGACCTGTTCGAAGGTCTACTGGTGACTGACGTTGACGGCCACCCGGCACCGGGTGTGGCAGAAAAGTGGGAAAATAAAGATTTTAAAGTCTGGACCTTCCATCTGCGTAAAGATGCCAAATGGTCCGACGGTACGCCGGTTACCGCCGAAGATTTCGTGTATAGCTGGCAGCGCCTGGCGAATCCAAATACCGCCTCTCCGTATGCGAGCTATCTGCAATATGGCCACATCGCCAATATCGATGACATCATCGCCGGTAAAAAGCCGGTCACCGACCTGGGCGTGAAAGCGATCGATGCCAATACCTTTGAAGTGACGTTGAGCGAACCTGTTCCGTACTTCTATAAGTTGCTGGTTCACCCATCCGTTTCCCCGGTACCAAAATCCGCTGTGGAAAAATTTGGTGAAAAATGGACGCAACCTGCCAATATCGTGACCAACGGTGCCTATAAGCTGAAAGACTGGGTGGTCAACGAACGTATGGTCCTGGAGCGTAACCCGCAATACTGGGATAACGCGAAGACCGTGATTAATCAGGTCACCTACCTGCCAATCTCTTCTGAAGTAACGGATGTTAACCGCTACCGTAGCGGTGAAATCGACATGACCTATAACAACATGCCGATTGAACTGTTCCAGAAGCTGAAAAAAGAGATCCCGAAAGAAGTTCACGTCGACCCATACCTGTGCACCTATTACTACGAAATCAACAACCAGAAAGCACCGTTCACCGACGTACGCGTTCGTACTGCGCTGAAGCTGGCACTGGATCGCGATATTATCGTGAACAAAGTGAAAAACCAGGGCGATCTCCCGGCGTATAGCTACACCCCTCCTTATACCGATGGAATGAAACTGGTTGAGCCTGAATGGTTCAAGTGGTCACAGGAAAAACGTAACGAAGAAGCGAAAAAGCTGCTGGCTGAAGCGGGCTACACTGCCGATAAGCCATTAACGTTTAACCTGCTGTACAACACGTCAGATCTGCATAAAAAACTGGCTATCGCCGTCGCGTCTATCTGGAAGAAAAACCTGGGCGTCAACGTTAAGCTGGAAAACCAGGAGTGGAAAACCTTCCTCGATACGCGTCATCAGGGAACCTTCGACGTGGCGCGTGCAGGCTGGTGTGCGGACTATAACGAACCGACCTCCTTCCTGAACACGATGCTCAGCGACAGTTCAAACAACACTGCGCACTATAAGAGCCCGGCGTTCGACAAGATCATCGCTGATACGCTGAAAGTGTCTGACGATGCGCAACGCGCAGAATTGTACGCGAAATCTGAAGAGCAGCTCGATAAAGACTCTGCAATCGTACCGGTTTACTACTACGTTAACGCCCGTCTGGTGAAACCGTGGGTAGGGGGTTATACCGGTAAAGACCCGTTGGATAATATTTCCGTTAAGAATCTTTATATTATCAAGCATTAATGGCAATACGTGGGGTGAGCCTGGCTTGCCCCACTGTGTCTACTTTGTAACATTCATCAGGCACACGCCAGAAGGTACGGGCAATGTTGAAATTTATCCTGCGTCGCTGTCTAGAAGCGATACCAACGTTATTTATTCTAATTACGATTTCCTTCTTTATGATGCGTCTCGCACCGGGAAGTCCATTTACCGGTGAACGTACGCTGCCGCCGGAAGTTATGGCGAATATCGAGGCGAAGTATCACTTAAACGATCCCATCACTACCCAATACTTCAATTATTTGAAGCAGCTGGCGCACGGTGATTTTGGACCGTCATTTAAATATAAAGACTATTCCGTAAACGACCTGGTGGCCTCCAGCTTCCCGGTTTCGGCAAAACTGGGTGCTGCGGCATTCATTCTGGCCGTCGTTCTCGGGGTCACCGCAGGCGTTATCGCCGCGCTCAGACAAAATACCAAATGGGATTATGCCGTAATGGGGGTGGCAATGACCGGGGTAGTGATACCCAGCTTCGTTGTCGCGCCATTACTGGTGATGATATTTGCCATTACGCTGAAGTGGCTGCCTGGCGGCGGCTGGAACGGCGGGGCTCTGAAGTTCATGATTTTGCCAATGGTGGCATTATCTCTGGCCTATATCGCCAGTATCGCGCGTATCACCCGTGGTTCTATGATCGAAGTGCTGCATTCGAACTTCATCCGCACCGCGCGCGCGAAAGGGCTGCCGATGCGCCGGATTATCTTCCGCCATGCGCTCAAGCCGGCGCTGCTGCCGGTGCTCTCCTATATGGGGCCTGCATTCGTTGGGATCATCACGGGCTCGATGGTTATCGAAACCATCTACGGCCTGCCGGGCATTGGTCAGCTGTTCGTTAACGGCGCGCTCAACCGCGACTATTCGCTGGTACTGAGCCTGACGATCCTCGTTGGTGCGCTCACCATTCTCTTTAACGCGATCGTTGATGTGCTGTATGCCGTCATCGACCCGAAAATCCGTTACTAACTGGAGCACGCCATGATGTTGAGTAAGAAAAACAGCGAGGCGCTGGAAAACTTCAGTGAAAAACTGGAAGTGGAAGGTCGTAGTCTCTGGCAGGATGCACGCCGTCGCTTTATGCACAACCGTGCCGCCGTCGCCAGTCTGGTGGTTCTGGTGATCATCGCGCTGTTTGTGACCCTGGCACCGATGCTGTCGCAATTTACCTATTTCGATACGGACTGGGGCATGATGTCCAGCGCGCCGGATATGGAATCCGGTCACTATTTCGGGACCGACTCATCCGGCCGTGATCTGCTGGTGCGCGTCGCGATTGGGGGGCGTATCTCGTTGATGGTCGGTATCGCCGCCGCGCTGGTGGCGGTAATTCTGGGTACGCTCTACGGCTCACTTTCCGGCTACCTTGGCGGCAAAGTGGACTCAGTGATGATGCGTTTGCTGGAAATCCTGAACTCCTTCCCGTTTATGTTCTTCGTCATTCTGCTGGTGACCTTCTTCGGCCAGAACATTCTGTTGATTTTCGTGGCCATCGGGATGGTTTCCTGGCTGGATATGGCGCGTATCGTACGCGGCCAGACGCTGAGCCTGAAACGTAAAGAATTTATCGAAGCCGCGCAGGTTGGTGGCGTATCTACCCGAAATATCGTGGTTCGCCATATTGTTCCTAACGTGCTGGGGGTGGTTGTGGTCTATGCCTCACTGCTGGTGCCAAGCATGATCCTGTTTGAATCCTTCCTCAGCTTCCTGGGGCTGGGTACGCAGGAACCACTGAGCAGCTGGGGCGCGCTGTTGAGCGATGGTGCAAACTCGATGGAAGTGTCACCGTGGCTGTTGCTCTACCCGGCGGGTTTCCTGGTGGTCACACTGTTTTGTTTCAACTTTATCGGCGATGGCCTGCGTGATGCCCTCGACCCGAAAGACCGTTAAGGAGCGCCGTCATGACAATTATTGAAACGGCCACTGCGCCACAGGCGCAACAGCAGAGCAATCTTCTGCTGGACGTAAAAGACCTCCGTGTGACCTTTAAAACCCCTGACGGGGATGTTACCGCCGTCAACGATCTCAACTTCAACCTGAGCGCGGGTGAAACGCTTGGGATTGTCGGTGAATCCGGCTCCGGAAAATCCCAGACCGCCTTTGCGTTGATGGGCCTGCTGGCATCTAACGGTGTGATTGGCGGTTCCGCAAAATTCAATGGTCGCGAAATCCTCAACCTGCCGGAGCACGAGCTGAACAAGCTGCGTGCCGAGCAGATTTCGATGATTTTCCAGGACCCGATGACCTCGCTGAACCCGTATATGCGCGTCGGTGAGCAGCTGATGGAAGTCCTGATGCTGCATAAAGGTCTGGGGAAAGCGGAAGCGTTTGAGGAATCCGTCAAAATGCTGGATGCGGTAAAAATGCCGGAAGCGCGTAAGCGCATGCGCATGTTTCCTCACGAATTCTCCGGCGGTATGCGTCAGCGCGTGATGATTGCTATGGCACTGCTGTGCCGGCCAAAACTGCTGATTGCCGATGAACCGACTACCGCACTGGACGTTACCGTTCAGGCGCAAATCATGACCCTGCTGAACGAGCTTAAGCGTGAGTTCAACACGGCGATTATCATGATTACCCACGATCTGGGTGTTGTTGCCGGTATCTGTGACAAAGTACTGGTGATGTATGCCGGTCGTACGATGGAATACGGCAAAGCGCGTGACGTGTTCTATCAGCCTGCCCATCCATACTCCATTGGCCTGCTGAACGCGGTGCCGCGGCTTGATGCGGAAGGGGAATCCCTGCTCACCATTCCGGGCAACCCGCCAAACCTGCTGCGTCTGCCAAAAGGCTGTCCGTTCCAGCCACGCTGTCCGCATGCGATGGAAATCTGCAACAGCGCGCCGCCGCTGGAAGCATTTGCACCAGGCCGTCTGCGCGCCTGCTTTAAGCCGCAGGAGGAGCTGGTATGAACGCATTAGATGAAAAACGCAATGTGCTGCTCGAAATCGCTGACCTTAAGGTGCATTTCGATATTAAGGATGGTAAACAGTGGTTCTGGCAGCCGCCGAAAACCCTGAAAGCCGTGGATGGCGTCACCCTGCGTCTGTACGAGGGGGAGACCCTGGGGGTCGTGGGCGAGTCCGGCTGTGGGAAATCCACTTTCGCACGTGCCATAATCGGCCTGGTCAAAGCTACCGACGGAAAAGTGGCGTGGCTGGGTAAAGACCTTCTGGGGATGAAGCCCGACGAGTGGCGCGACGTGCGAAGCGACATCCAGATGATTTTCCAGGATCCGCTGGCATCACTTAACCCGCGTATGACCATCGGAGAGATTATTGCCGAGCCGCTGCGCACCTATCATCCTAAGATGCCGCGTCAGGAAGTCCGTGACCGCGTAAAGGCGATGATGCTGAAAGTGGGGCTGTTGCCTAACCTCATTAACCGTTATCCGCACGAATTCTCCGGCGGTCAGTGTCAGCGAATTGGTATTGCGCGTGCGCTGATCCTTGAGCCGAAGCTGATTATCTGTGATGAACCGGTTTCCGCGCTGGACGTTTCCATTCAGGCGCAGGTGGTTAACCTGCTGCAGAAGCTGCAGCGCGAGATGGGGCTGTCGCTGATCTTCATTGCGCACGATCTGGCCGTGGTAAAACACATTTCTGACCGTGTACTGGTGATGTATCTGGGTCATGCCGTGGAGCTGGGCACGTATGATGAGGTGTACCACAATCCGCTGCACCCTTACACCAAAGCACTGATGTCTGCAGTACCCATCCCCGATCCCGATCTGGAGAAAAATAAAACGATCCAGCTTCTCGAAGGAGAATTGCCTTCACCAATTAACCCGCCGTCAGGTTGCGTCTTCCGTACGCGCTGCCCGATGGCCGGGCCGGAATGTGCGAAAACACGACCGGTTCTGGAAGGCAGTTTCCGACATGCGGTTTCCTGCCTGAAAGTAGACCCGTTATAATCGCAAGGGCTGACATGATGTCAGCCCTTATTTATTGCGAGGTTACCGTGTCGCGTTTATTCACTTCAGCCCGTCGACGGCTCTATCATCTTTTATTCGATCCAGAAACGGTATCGGGACGCCGTTTTGAGGGACTCTGCGCGCTGTTTGCGTTACTCAGCGTCATTGTCATCTTTATTGAATCCGGTGTCGGGACACAATATCACCTGACATTTGATGAATGGCATGCCTTTGTCTGGCTTGAACTGGCGATCACCCTGGTCTTTACCGCTGAGTATATTCTGCGGGTCGTTTGCTGGCCCAATCCGGCAAAGTACGTATTCAGCTTCTGGGGTTTTATCGATTTAGCGACTATCCTGCCGCTCTATGTCATGTGGCTATGGCCAGAAATCAGTCTCAACTATGTTTTCGCCTGGCGCGCCATGCGCGTGATTCGCGTATTGCGAATTCTTAAATTGCTGCGTTTTATGCCGTCGCTGCGCGTATTCTGGAGTGCCATCGTTAGCGCACGACATCAGCTTATTCTGTTTTACTCGTTTATTGCCATTGTGATGATTGTTTTCGGCGCGCTGATGTATTTGATAGAAGGGCCCAAATACGGCTTCACAACGCTCAACGCATCCGTCTACTGGGCTATCGTGACCGTGACGACCGTGGGGTACGGTGATATCACACCCCATACGCCGCTGGGGCGCATAGTGGCATCCGTGCTCATTCTGATTGGGTATTCGGTGATTGCTATCCCGACGGGGTTAATTACCACGCACATGAGCAGTGCATTTCAAAGCCATAAAGCGCAGCGTAAATGTCCGCGCTGTCATCAGGGTGAGCATGAGCAGAGCGCGCGGTTTTGCAACCGTTGTGGGAGCGAGTTACCGAAGTAAATAAAAAAGGCTTCCATCGCAGCCTTTTTTATTATTCGCGCCAGAGAATGTGGCACAGCTTGTGGTCTTTCTCCCGGCAGAGCAGGACGCGAGCGAAAATGTCGTTAATTTCCCCACCATCTTCGTCAGCCAGCCCAATCACCACTTCGGCAAAGAAGTCAGGATTCAGGTCGAAATCCACATGTTCAGCCCAGTCCTCTGCAGGGTCGAACAATTCGGCACCGCCGCGCTCTTCGAACTGCAGATTAAAGAGGATCACGTCTGCGGGATCGAGGTTATCAACCGCCAGTTCGAGAAAAATGTCATAGGCCTGCTCGAGCGTTTCGTCTTCGGTCAGGCGATTGTTCAGATCCATTTCCATGATGACTACCTGTTTAACATCGTTGGGCACGTTTTACAGCAACGGACTAAAGAAGTAAAACAGTCGTTCAGCTATTCTCTGCCACAGCGGGCGTTTTACCCACAGCCTGGCATCCAGCAGCCGCGAGCGGGAGATATAATCATCCTGCACCGCCGCCAGGTCACCGCCAAATCCGGCGTCATCAATCACCAGGGTGATTTCAAAGTTCAGCCACAGGCTGCGCATATCGAGGTTTACCGTGCCCACCAGGCTTAATTCGCCGTCGACAAGCACGCTCTTGGTGTGCAGCAGCCCGCCTTCAAACTGGTATATTTTCACCCCGGCGGCCAGCAGTTCGCTAAAGAAGGCGCGGCTGGCCCAGCCCACCAGAAGCGAGTCATTTTTGCGGGGCAAAATGATACTCACATCGACACCACGCTGTGCTGCGGTACAGATCGCGTGCAGCAGGTCATCGCTGGGGACGAAGTAGGGCGTCGTCATGATCAAATATTCACGCGCTGAGTAGGTAGCCGTCAGCAGCGCCTGATGAATTAAGTCCTCCGGGAATCCCGGCCCGGAGGCAATGGTATGAATAGTATGACCGCTGGCCTCTTCAAACGGCATGATGTTGCCATCTGGCGGCGGCGGCAGAATACGCTTGCCGGTCTCTATCTCCCAGTCGCAGGAGTACACGATTCCCATCGAGGTGGCAATCGGCCCCTCCATTCGTGCCATCAGATCCACCCATTGCCCGACGCCGGAGTCCTGTTTAAAGAAGCGCGGGTCAACCATGTTCATACTGCCGGTGTAGGCAATATAATTATCAATCATGATCATTTTACGGTGCTGGCGAAGGTCCATCCGGCGCAGAAAGACGCGCAGGAGATTTACCTTTAGCGCCTCAACCACTTCGATACCGGCATTACGCATCATGCCTGCCCAGGGGCTGCGGAAAAAGGCCACGCTGCCTGCGGAGTCCAGCATCAGACGGCAGTGGATCCCCCGACGCGCGGCCGCCATCAGGGATTCAGCGACCTGGTCGGCCATGCCGCCGGGCTGCCAGATATAGAACACCATCTCAATGTTATGGCGAGCAAGCTGGATATCGCGGATCAACGCCTGCATCACGTCATCGGAGGAGGTCAGAAGCTGGAGCTGGTTCCCCTTAACGCCGCCAATCCCCTGACGCCGTTCGCAGAGCTTAAACAGCGAGGAGGCGACGCTGCTGTTCTCCTCGGCAAAGATATGTTCGCAGGCTTTAAGATCGTTAAGCCACTTCGCGGTGGAAGGCCACATGGCACGCGCCCGCTCGGCCCGGCGTTTACCCAGATGAAGCTCACCGAAAGAGAGATAGGCAATAATTCCCACCAGCGGGAGGATGTAAATGATCAGAAGCCAGGCCATGGCAGAGGGTACGGCTCTGCGCTTCATCAGGATGCGTAATGTCACACCCGCGATTAACAGCCAGTATCCCAAAATGACCAGCCAACTCACCACGGTGTAGAAGGTTGTCATGGTTAAAAAATCCTTTTGAAAGCGTATTGTTATGAGTGTACGCATCAGGATTCATCTGGCAAATAAAAACGCCAGGTAAAAGCGCTGGTTTGCTGCCGGGTTGGGTTTATAATGGCGGCTCTGTTTGAGAAAGAGTTGTAGACATGAAGCGCAGTAGAACAGAAGTAGGGCGCTGGCGCATGTTGCGACAGGTGAGTCGTCGTAAGGCTCGTTGGCTGGAAGCACAATCCCGCCGCAATATGCGTATCCACGCCATCAGAAAATGTGGATTGAACAGGCACCGCAACGCGTTGCTGTTCGCCGTCCAGGATATCTGAAAACCCTGAGGGCACCGCAAGGTGCCCGCTGATTTTATAGTGTCTTATTTAGAGAATATCGTTATTGCTGCGATATTCCGGTGATGTTTAGCAAAAGGAGGGAGAGGTGTTTGCGGAGTTTGGCGTACTGAATTTCTGGACGTATGTTGTTGGCGCATTTTTTATTGTGCTGGTGCCGGGCCCGAATACCCTGTTTGTGTTGAAGACCGGGATCGGTCACGGCGTTAAAAAAGGATATCTTGCCGCCACAGGTGTGTTTATCGGCGATGCGGTTCTGATGTTTCTCGCCTGGGCCGGTGTCGCGGCTTTAATCCAGACCACGCCTGTACTGTTTAATATCGTACGCTATCTGGGTGCTTTCTATTTACTCTGGCTGGGCGGCAAAATGCTCTGGTCGGTGATTAACCGTCAGAATCATGCTCACGAGAGCGGAACTGAACCTGCCAGTATGATCATGAAACGCGCCCTGGTACTGAGCCTGACGAATCCAAAAGCGATTCTGTTCTACGTTTCGTTCTTTGTGCAGTTTATTGACGTGAATGCACAAAATACCGGGACCTCTTTCCTGATCCTCGCCACCACGCTTGAGTTGATTAGCTTTATGTACATGAGCTTTCTGATCTTCTCCGGTGCGTTTGTCACGCGTTATCTGAAAACCAAAAAGAAACTGGCAAAGCTGGGGAACGGGCTGATAGGGCTGCTGTTTGTCGGATTTGCGGCGCGGTTAGCGTCACTGCATTGATGTGAAGAAAGGCTCCTGAGGGAGCCTTTTTAATGTCTGGCGTAGCTGGAAAGCCGCGCCAGACAAGGCTTCACGTTTTACTACTAGCAGTCAAAAGCCATAAAAAGCGGCTAGGGTGTGGACACATTGTGGACACTCTGACCACCATTAGCACCCTTCAACGGATTAAGCGAAATCGCGTCCTGCAGGTACTGAGGAGCGAAGTGCGCATAGACCATTGTCTGCGCAATTTTCGTATGACCTAAGATCCTCTGCAGTGTGATGATGTTTCCCCCGTTAATCATAAAGTGCGTGGCGAAAGTGTGTCGCAGCGCATGTGTCGCTTGCCCGGCCGGTAAATCTGGTTTAACCGCTTTGAGGATTCGCCTGAATTCAGCATAACTGGCCTCAGGAAACAGAAAGCCTCGTGCTTTGCCGACTATGTAAGCCGCAACGTCATCAGAGATCGGGACCGTGCGCGGTGTGTTGGTTTTCGTCTTAACGAAAGACACCCGGTTATGAATCACATTCTCCGCCTTCAATCGCGCAGCTTCTCCCCATCTTGCCCCGGTACTCAAACACAAAACCGCAATTTTACGATTATCACCTGAGAGCGCAGCAAGTAAGGCGTCAATTTCCTCAAGAGTGAGATAGCCCGTTTCGGCTGTCTGCTCTTTCAGTTTTTTGAATCCCCTGAATGGATGTTCACCGTTATACAGTTCTGACTCAATCAGGGTTGTGAACATCCCACCTAGCGTGATCAGGTCGCGGTTGATGGTAGTTGGCTTAATACCTTCACCCCGGCGTTGAGCACAATATTGCGTTATCAGGCTCTTGGTGATCTGGAAAGCGCACGGATTTCCGGTCATCGTTTCGAAACGCTCAATTTTCCTGAGATACGATTGACCGTGCTCCTCATGTTTACCTTTCAGCTTCCACCATAACTCTTTCAGTTCCGACAATTGGCGTTTGTCCGTTGGTTTTGAAAGCCATTCCTTTGAGTGATGGTTATATTGAGTATGCTTTTCAAAAGCCATCGCCTCGCTTTTCTTGTCGAACTTCCGACGGATGCGTTTTCCGTTACGCCCAGTCGGTCTAATGTCCACTTCATATCGACCATCATCGAGCTTTTTAACAGACGTAAAGCCTCCCGATGATGTTACTGCGTACTTCAATTTCCTGATTTAAATAGCAAAAACTAACTGTGCATTTACTGCACAAATAAGCGCCATAAATAGTTAGCCAGTTTTCTGGTCTGAGTGGGATGACGTTGTTGTCTGCTGCCCAAAGTGCGCGAGAGCCGGTGCAATCTGCCCAGCTTCAGGTGATATCGTCTCTGTCATGAACCACATAGTGTATTTTTTGAACTGAGGATGATTCAAAATCTTCATCACCGCCTGTATGCCCATATCTTTTACACCCTTCTCGTAACTCGAAAGAGAGCTGTATGGAACGCCTGTTAAGTCACTGAATTCTTTCCTATTCATACGTTCTGACTCACGTATGATCGCTAGCTTTTCATTTACGGGTATCATCGTAATTAACACTCCACTATTGATAGAAAAACGATAACGGAGTAATCTTCAATTCGTTATCGCAAACTAATGGCTCCAATATGGCAATTAATAGCCATTAGGAGCAATTAAAACACTAACGAGGAATACTCACAAATGAATAGGGTCATTGATAGTGTGAGCGACGCCGTTCCATATCAGGAATTCGCGCGCCTTATTGGTAAAACACCTGCAGCCGTTAAAGGCATGATTGAAAAGGGCAAGCTTCCTGTTGTCGAGATGACTGATCCGCAGTCAACGAGTGGGCGCGCAGGGGAATATTGGGTTTATCTGCCTGCATGGAACAAGGGTATGAAGATGGCATATGACAGCCGCCCGAAGGAAATTCGTGATGGTTGGCTGATGTGGCTCGGATTAGGAGAGCCAGTATGAATAGTGAACCTCGCTGTATTGCACAGTTGCTTCGAAGAGAAAGCCCTAATTCTATCAACTTCACTATCACTCATGGTCGTGGACGTAAGGGCATCATCATCCGAACCCGAAAGTCGGGCGTTATCGAGAAGCTTCGTCGGCTGGTCAAAAAGAGAGGACTGTGGTTATGACGGTAATGACACTGGACGTGATCCAGAAACAACCAACAGCGCTTCGCGGTCTGGTCTGCAAGTATTTGGCTCAGCCTCGCTGGCAGGATACCTGTGATTTTTACAATCAGATGATGGAGCGGGAGCGTCTTACGGTTTGTTTCCACGCTCAATTAAAACAGCGTCACTCGGTCATGCGCTTAGAGGAAATGACCGAAGCAGACCGTGAGCGTCTTGTTTGTGCGCTTGATGAATTGAGAAATGCATTTGCCCGTCACCGCCAAATTGGCTCGTCAAAAGCAACTTTCATCAGTCGCCTGACCGTTAGCCAAAGGCGCTCATTGTTTCTTCATGCGGGACTGACAGAACAGGAATTTATGATGCCGCACTGGCGTTTAAATGAAGAGGACTGTTATTGGCGTGACAAACTTTTCCGCGCTTTGCGAGAACTGTTTAGCCTTTTTGAGTACGCACCAACAATTTTAACCTCGGTAAAACCTGAGCAGTATTTACATTAATTAATCTGGATTCGATTTATTACGCGCCTTACAGCGTGGGGATTCCTTTTGTCCGGAGATAGGCAAATGCAAAAGCAAAATACAGCGCAGCGGGGGATGTATTCGGCACTTCTGGCGCAGGCAGTAAGCGAGGCACAGCGCGACTTGGCGACCCGTTTCTCTTCTCAGTTTGATGGGCTTATCGCGTACATCAGTAAGTCAGAACTAAATCGTACCGAGATTATCGAGTTATTAGGCCAGGAGTCGGAAAAGTTACACAACTCAATTTTCGGTCGAGCTGGTTAACCACTGTTAACAGGAAGCAAAAATGAGCATACGCATCGAGATAAATAACCAATACGTCATCACCAGTGACCGTTATCAATTCATTTTGCAGGAGAAGAAGACCGCAACATCCGGGAAGAACAAAGGCAAGGATTGGCTGGACGCTGTGGGTTACTACCCAACTATCCCTAAGCTTATCTCAGGCCTGATATTGCATGATCTTTTGACCAGCGATCTTATTGGTTTCTCAGCTTTGGAAGCTCGAATTGAACGCCTGGGGAAGCAATGTCTGGACGCCTTTAAATAGTATGTCCATCGAATCTCGGGGGCGTATTGCCCCCTCGCCACCACCACCATTTTTGAAGGGCACCAGTGATTCATTCGTTGGTGCTTATCCCTGGAATAACGTCAACAAAGAGGCCATTGGCCGCGACAGACCCCTTACACGTGCCGAACTCCGTCAGGTGCAAGGTGTTTTAAACCGTATTGACCGTTTGCCGTTTTTCCTGCAAACGCTGTTTACATCGCGTTATAACTTCATCCGCCGTAAAAAGAGCCCTTTGGGCGGGCTGTATTTCCTTAAAAACACGTTTGAGCGCAAGCTGCTGCCGCGTCTTGAGCGTGTTAATCAGCTGTGCGGGATGAATGAATCCGCCTCGATTGGGTTTCTGTCCGAGCGCGACCAGTATGCGCGCTTACCAGATATGAATGACAAAGAGCTCAGGAAGTTTGCGGCCAGAATTGCCTCGCAGCTCTGGAGCAAATACGAGGAGTTAAGCGACGCATGGGCGGAGGCTCACGGCGGGAAAGAGACACTTTTCACCGATGAAGCTCAGTCGCACCTATACGGGCAAGTGGCCGGTATTGCTCGCGCATTTAACATCACCCCGATGTACTGGAAAAAATTCCGTAAGGGTCAGATGACGATCCGCATGGCATTTTCCGCTATTTCACGGCTTATTAAAGACGAGTGGTGGGGCAACCAGCTCAAGGTTCAGCGGATGCGCTGGCGCGAGGCGTTGCTCATAGCAGCAGGTGAGGTCAACAAAGACCGTTCACCTTACGCAAGCAAAATGGCGATCCGCGATGTTCACGCGCGCCGCCTGGCTAACCTCGAATACCTGAAATCCTGCGAGCTGGAAAACAAAGTCACCGGCGAACGTATCGATCTCATCAGTAAGGTCATGGGCAGCATTTCTAACCCTGAAATACGTCGTATGGAGCTGATGAATACTATCGCCGGGATTGAACGCTACGCGACCAGCGTTGGTGACGTGGGGATGTTTATCACGCTGACCACGCCATCGAAGTATCACCCGACCCGTCAGGTTGGCAAAGGTGAAAGCAAAACGGTACAGCTCAATCACGGCTGGAACGAAACAGCATTCACACCCAAAGACGGCCAGCGCTATCTATGCCGAATCTGGAGCCTGATGCGTACAGCTTTCAAAGATAACGATTTAGATGTTTACGGGATGCGCGTTGTCGAACCGCACCACGACGGCACGCCACACTGGCACATGATGCTTTTTTGCAAACCCGGTCAGCGTAAAGCCATTAACGAAATTATGCGTCGTTATGCCCTCAAAGAGGACGGACACGAAAAGGGCGCGTCAAAACAGCGCTTTGAGTCACGCCATCTTAATCAGGGCGGAGCGGCGGGTTATATCGCTAAATACATTGCAAAAAATATCGACGGTTACGCGCTCGACGGCCAGCTCGATCACGACACCGGCAAGCCTCTGAAAGATACGGCCGCAGCCGTCACCGCATGGGCGTCTACATGGCGCATCCCGCAGTTTAAACCGATTGGTCTCCCGACGATGGGCGCTTACCGCGAACTGCGCAAGCTGCCGCGTGGGGTGAGTATTGCCAGCGAGTTTGACGACAGGGTTGAAGCCGCGCGAGCTGCTGCAGATGAAGGGGACTTTGAGCGGTACATCATCGCGCAGGGTGGGGCAAACATGCCGCGTGATGCTCAGGCCGTCAGGGTCGCCCGTAAGGTGACGGATGAGGTCAACGAATACGAGGAAGATATCGAGAGGGTGGTCGGGATTTATGCCCCTCATCTCGGGGCTGACCGTGTCCATGTAACCCGTACAGCCGAATGGCGAATCGTTCCAAAGGTTTTGGCCGTTGAGCCTTTGACCTTAAAAAGCGGCTCTGCCGCGCCTCGGAGTCCTGTCAATAACTGTGGAAAGCTCACCGCCGCTGGCGATCCAGTTATGACACCCACACCGTCTGAGCAAGCCGCAGCGGTGTTAAATCTGATTGAGCGTGGGGTTATCGGCTGGAATGAGCCGGACGTCGTGAAGGTGCTTAACAGGGCGTTAAAAGCTGGCGCACCGCGCAAAAATCGGCAGCAAAGAAGCAATGCGCCGCTCAAAACCAGCGAGCAAGCGCCATCAGCCAGGATGACAAAACCCGAAAGGGATCGCGTCGCAAAAATTCGTTTCGATTTAGCTCAGGAGGGCATTTCCCCGGAACGGTGGGAGCTCGATGCGCTGACTCGTGGGGCAATGGTGATTTATGGCGATAAAAAATTCAGATATCCGGTTGCTGATGAGTGGCCGGGAAATTCAACTAAAAAGGAGTGGGCTTTATGAAAACTTATTACATCCATCCGATGGCATTCGGTAGCACACAAGACCCAGGACACGGCCATGTGCACGTTGTTAAGGCTGATGAAGCAGAGAAGCGCATAGCAGAACTGCAGGCGCGGGAGGTGAAATTACCTGAACGTTATGAAGTTGAAATGTGTCCCACGCCGTCCCCGAATGGGGAAGTGCGCATTCTCTACGCAGCCCTTAACAGTACACCAACGATAGCAACGCCACCGGTGCTGAAACTTGCTTTCAGTGCCGGTGGTGTTGAACAACGTTATTAATCAGATATCTGCAAAAAAATTGCTCGCTTTGACATTTTGCATTTACGGGACGAATTATTTAGATATAGGATTAGCTCAGGCTGACAAGAGCATGACTTTATAAGTCATTAATTAGTATATAATTTATGAGCATTTAAAGGTGTAATGATGTCAAAATTCGATGAACTATGCGCGGCATACAAAAACTTTAGGTCTGAATATTCATCTGTAAGGGAGGATGCAATTAGTTTTTCAGGCTGGCTAGTTGCACAATATCTATCATATTTGGGGATAGACCACAGCTCACCCGCATTCAGGTTGATACCTTTAGTGGGTGAGGAAAAGGTCAATTCAACATACAGCCCTTTCGGCGCAACACATCTTGGCGATGATGGCTACTGGTGTATGGGGATTAGGCTTACAATTTACGAGCAGAAAAATATGCACCCTCAACTTCCTTTGCAAATCGGGATCAAGTTCCTCCGCAACATTGATAGTTCTCATACTGTAGGTCTCTTGGGCTCGGACTCAACATTTAAGGTATCGCGTGATGATGACGGGCGTGAATTGAATGTCTTCTTCGATTCGATACAAAAAGAAATCCAAAAAGTCCTAAAGGCTCAGGCTGATTTTTTGCATGGAAAAAATAATAAAATGAGCACCATCGGATTTATACAGCAACAAGTTGATGATGATCTCAAAGCAGAAAGTAGCGGGGAATAATGAGTTTTAGCTGGCCTTTTTGGGGCCAGCTTTTCACTGTTAGTGTCAAAGATAGCTGCGCATGAATCAGGTGCATTCGATTGCATGCGATTAGGATATTTATTAATAGCATTTAGCGCCAGCGCTGGCGCGGGTCGGCTCTCCCGTTGCACCTGCATGAAAAGAGATACATCAAGCGGGCAGGCGAGGCGGGGATAGCACTGCGCGCCAGACGTGGTGACAGGATTTATTTTACACGTCTGTGCGCGTCGTGGCGGCGCGCTGAGCGATGAGGGTGATCGTGAGGGTTGCGTGGCGTGTGCGGCGTCTGGTGAGCTCTGAGGCAGTGCCGCCCGTAGGCGGCATTTTCGGCAGGGCTACTCGGTATCGATGTTGTAATCCTTAAAGCGGATCACCTCCATTTCTAACCAGTCGTTTATCTCTTTGAAACGCTCCTGCAGCGGCGTCAGCTCGTTGCGCACAAACACCCGCGCTACCTTCTCGATATCGCCCATTGAGCCGATATTTTCAGGCTTGCCGCCCATGAGCTGGAACGGCACGCGGTGCGCATCAAGCAGGTCAGCGGCGCTCACCTTCTTAATGTTAAAAAAATCATCCTTCGTGGCGACTTCACTCAACGGCACGATCTTAATACCATCCGGTTTCCCGTTCGGGGCGTAGAAAAACAGGTTTTTGAAATTCCCGAGTCCCTTCGAGTCGCGCATTGCGGAGCGCAGCGCCTCGACGTCGGTGCTGCTCTGTGCCGCGTCGGTTACGTACATGATGTAACCCGCGTGCGCACCGTTCTGGTAATACTTGCGGCGAAACAGCGTGGCAGATTCATTCAGCCAGGCGGAATTGAGCGCGCTCAGGTATTCCGGCATCCCGTAGAGCTCCTGATTGATATCAGGCTCAAGCAGATGAAACACCGAACCGGGGGCGAACTGGTGCGGATTGGTAAAGCTCGACACGTACCAGTAAACGCCATCCTCGACACCACGGCGGGTGTATTTGGCCGGGGAGGTTTCCAGTTTAAAGAGCTGGCCGGTCACGCTCATGCGCTTTTCGAGATAGCCGTTTGCAAACACCAGATAATCAAGCACAAGGCGGCTGAAGTCCTGACGGGACAGCAACGGGTGCGGGATAAAGGTACTGGTCAGAATGTTGCGCTTAACGTAAATCGGGGAGCTGTGGTGCACGGCGGCGCGCAGGCTTTTTGCCAGTCCCGAGAAGTTTACCGGCGGCTCGTACCATTTGCCGTTATTGATGCACTCGACATAGTCGAGGATGTCGCGGCGATCCAAAACGGGTGACGGCTCACCAAAGGTGAACGCCTCCATTTTCTGCGACGCGCTGGCGGTCATGTTGGTCTGTTTTGGCTGTTTCTTTTGGCGTTTTTTCATCTTAGTTAATATCCAGAATTGAACTTGATTGCATACCGCTACCGGCGGAAAGCGGCTCGTTTAACAGGGCGTGCATGGTCGCCCACGCGATATCCGCGTGGCTGGCTTCCTCGCTGCGGCTGGCTTCAAAGGTGGCGCTGCGGCCGCTGCTGGTCATGGTTTTTCGGATAGCCATAAATGACTGCGTGATGTCGGTCGCACCGGCGTCATATTCCAGACACCCGCGCCTGATGGTGTCTTTCGCTTTCAGCACCATGGCGGTTTTCATTTCCGGCGTGTAGCGGATGGCGCGCGCCGCCGGGAAGAATGAGCGCACGAGCTGGTAAACACCCTGGCCGATGCCGGTCGCATCGATGCCGATATAGTCAACGGTGTATTTCTCGGTCAGCGCCCGGATGGCATCGGCCTGCGCAGCAAAGTCCATGCCTTTCCACTGGTGACGCTCAAGGATGCGGAACTTGCCACCGGCAACCAGCGGCGGAGCCAGTACCGCACAGCCTGCGCTGTCGCCGGTGTGTGACGGGTCATAGCCAATCCAGACAGGACGCCAGTTAAACGGACGGTCGGCGAACGGATCGAAGTCCTCCCATTCTTCCATCGCATCGACCATGCAGCGCTGCAGCTCCTCGAACGGGAATACCGACGCCTTATCGTCGACGAACTCGCACATAAACAGGTTGCGGAAGTCATCCGCGCTGTTTTCCTGCTTAAGCTGGTCGAGGTTAAACAGGGTGCAGCCACCGGCGAGCGCGTCCTCAATGGTGACAATCTGCCGCCACTGGCCGTCACCGCATAACATGCCACCGGCAAGCGCCTGATGACTGATATCAATGTCGACACGTTCGTCGCGGTTGCTGCGGCCACGGTTAAACAGCTCGCCTGACCAGAACGGGTAAGCGCCGTGCGCCAGCGTCGACGGGGTCGAAAAATAGGTTGTGCGCAGGTGTGACTGCGAGGCCATGCCCGAGGCGACTTTGCGCAGCTTCTGAAAATTGGGGATCCAGAAAATTTCATCGACGTACAGGTCGCCGTTGTGGCTCTGCGCGGTGTTGGAATTGGTCCCGAGGAAAATCAGCTCAGCGCCATTGTTGCCGATGACGATCGGGTCGCCTGACAGGTCGACGTCAACCAGACGGGCAAAGGCGATGATGTACTTACGGAACACGTAAGCCTGCGTTTTACTGGCCGACAAAAATATCTGGTTCTGCCCGGTCTTAAGCGCGCGCAGAAGTGACTCGCGCGCAAAGTAGAACGTCGCGCCAATCTGTCGCGATTTCAGGATGTGGCGGATGCGGTGCTCTAACCCCGCTTTATGCCAGCGGAGCTGATAGTCAAACGACTGGTCGAAGAAAATCTCTTCCAGCTTTTCTATCGCTTCCTCACTGAAGAAATTGCGTTTGGTTTTTTTGCGATCCCCTTTGTTGCGGCTGGCGATATTAGGGTTTAAATCCACCTCGTTTCCGGTCTGGCCGTAGCGGTTAACGCGCGCGAGCCGCTCCATCTGGCGCGACAGAAAATCCGCGACTTTGAAGTCATGCGCGGTCAGGTCTGGCTTTGCGTAGAGCTGGATAAGCCGCGCCTCTAATGTGGATTCCACGCGGTTAATCGGGGCGGTTTCCTCCCATCCATCGCGCTGTTTCCAGCTCTGCACGGTCGGACGCTTGAGCTGCAGCATGTCGCAGATTTGCGGCACGGCGAACCCCTGCCAGTACAACAGCCGCGCCTGTCGTCGCGGGTCATTAAGCAGTGAAAGGTCAGTTGAAATGGTCATGCTTGCCTCGTTTTTTGGTGTTACGTGGCAAGGCTAAGGAAATGGGGGGTTATTCGCGCTAAGTGCCTGTTGTGTGAGATCTAATCAGATCGTAAGCGGTGGCTGATACGGGTCAGAGTCGGGAAACTAAACCCGACCCGAAAACCCAACATCAGGACACCTGAACAATGGCAAAGAAAGTTTCTAAATGGTTTCGCATCGGCGTCGAGGGTGACACCTGCGATGGCCGTGTCATCAGCGGCGATGATATTCAGGATATGGCCGACACGTTCGACCCGCGCGTCTACGGCTGCCGCATTAACCTCGAACATATCCGGGGGCTGATGCCTGACAGTCCGTTTAAACGCTATGGCGATGTGACCGAGCTCAAGGCGGAGATTATCAGCGATGGCTCTGCGCTCGATGGCAAAAAAGCGCTGTACGGCAAAATCCAGCCGCTCGACGAGCTGGTCAGCATGGTGAAGGCCGGGCAGAAGGTATACACCTCCATGGAGATCCGCCCGAACTTTGCCAACAGCGGCAAGTGTTACCTCGTTGGCCTGGCCGTCACCGATGACCCGGCAAGCCTCGGCACGGAATACCTCGAATTCTGCAGCCGCGCCGCGCAGAACCCGCTCGCCGGTAAAAAAGACCAGCCGGACGACGTTTTCTCAGTGGCCTCACTGGCTGAGCTGGAGTTTGAGGATGTCCCCGACACCATGCTCAACAGCCTGACTGATAAGGTCAGAGCCATTTTTGGCCGTAAGCAGGCCAGCGATGATGCCCGTTTCGCCGATGTCCATGAGGCGGTGACCACCGTCACCGAGCAGGTGCAAACCAATCTCAACGCTACCGACCAGCGCGTCACCGAGCTGGAGACCGCTTTTGCGCAGCTCAAGCAGGACGTGACCAGCAAAGTCGATGAAAACGCGCTGGCGTTTACCTCCCTGAAAAGCTCCCTCGACAGCACCGAAAGCCAGCGCCAGCCGCGCCGCGAGCTTTCAAAAGGCGGTACGGGCGACGAGCTGCTGACCAACTGCTGATAACGCGCCGGGCGCGTTGCCCGGTCTCAACCTTTTTACCTGAACAGGAAAAACCATGCGTAAAGATACCCGCTTCAAATTTAATGCCTACCTGTCCCGCGTCGCGGAGCTGAACGGTATTTCCACCGATGACGTGGCGAAGAAATTCACCGTCGAGCCGTCGGTCACGCAAACCCTGATGACCACCCTGCAGATGTCATCCGCGTTTCTGACCAAAATCAACATCGTGCCGGTCGATGAGCTGAAAGGCGAAAAAGTCGGGGTTGGCGTTAACGGTACGATTGCGAGCACCGCCGACACCGCCGGTGATGATGAGCGTAAGACCGCTGACTTTACCGCGCTGGAGTCCAATAAATACGAGTGCGACCAGATTAACTTTGACTTCCATATCCGCTACAAACAGCTCGACCTTTGGGCGCGATTCCAGGACTTCCAGACCCGTATCCGTGACGCCATCATCAAACGTCAGTCCCTCGATTTCATCATGGCCGGTTTCAACGGCATTGAGCGCGCGGCGACCTCCGACCGCAAAAAGAATCCGATGCTGCAGGACGTGGCGATCGGCTGGTTGCAGAAGTACCGCAATGAAGCGCCAGCGCGCGTGATGTCAAAAATCACCGACGAAGAAGGTGCGGTGATTTCTGAAGTGATCCGCGTGGGTAAAAACGGCGACTATGCGAACCTCGACGCGCTGGTCATGGATGCCACCGGCAACCTGATTGACGAGATTTATCAGGATGACCCGGAGCTGGTTGTCATCACCGGGCGTAAGCTGATGGCGGATAAATATTTCCCTATCGTCAACAAAGAGCAGGCAAACACCGAGTCGCTGGCCGCTGACATCATCATCAGCCAGAAGCGAATCGGCAACCTGCCAGCCGTGCGCGTACCTTACTTCCCGGCAGATGCGCTGATGGTGACGCGTCTCGACAACCTGTCTGTCTACTTCATGGATGACGCGCACCGCCGCAGCATCATCGAAAACCCGAAGAAAGACCGCGTAGAAAACTACGAGTCAATGAATGTTGACTATGTGGTCGAGGCTTACGCCGCCGGTTGCCTGATTGAAAACATCAAACTCGGTGACTTCACCGCACCTGCAGCACCGGAAAGCGGAGAGTAAGCCATGACGAGTCCCGCAGCGCGTCACATGATGCGGGTCTCGGCCTCTGAAACAGCGCAGCGGGCTGCCGTCCCGCTGCGCAATGCAACTGCCTATGAGCAGATGCTCGTTAAGCTGGCCGCAGACAACCGCACGCTGAAACAAATCAGCTCCAAAGAGCGCAAAGCCGCGAAAAAGCGCGAGCTGCTGCCGTTCTACCTGCCGTGGGTCGCTGGCGTCCTCGAAAACGGCAAAGGCGCACAGGATGACATTGTCATGACGGTGATGCTCTGGCGTCTCGATGCTGATGATATCGCCGGGGCGCTGGATATCGCCCGTTACGCCATGACCTACGGCCTCACCATGCCGGTCGGTCGCCGTCCGACGCCGTGCCTGCTGGCCGAAGAAGTGGCACTGGCCGCGCAGCGCCTGCTGACGGCAAAACAGCCGGTCAATTTGGCGAACCTGCTCGACACTATCGCGCTGACCGAGCGCGCGGATATGCCCGATATCGTGCGTGCGAAGCTGCACAAAATCACCGGCTACGTGCTGCGTGATGCGGAGCAACTGCCGGAGGCGCTGGCGCACCTGCAGCGTGCGATCCAGTTAGAAAGCACTATCGGGGTGAAAAAGGATATCGAGCAGTTAGAGCGTCAGCTCAGGCCAAAAACCGAACCGGCACCGAAAACGACTAAACCGCGCACGCGCAAGCCTGCCGCCAAACCAGCGGCACGGCGCGGGCGTCCACCAAAGGCGGCAAAAGCCGCAGGTTAAACGAGCGCTCCCCGAGCCGGGCGGCACGCCGGTCAAAGCGGGTATCAATTGCCCTGACTGCGACCGGCGTCCACCGCCCACCCATTACCTGAGGTTGTCATGACGACACTGATTATTGAGCCAAAAAAAGAGCCGCAGGATGTGCCGGGCGTGGTGATACCGCCGCCGGGCGTGAGCGAGCCGGTAATCATAAACACCCCGTTTTTTCCTGACGTTGATCCGAAGCGCGTGCGGGAAGAAATGCGACTGGAGCAGACCGTTTCCCCCGTTCGCCTGCGCAGGGCGATTAAGACCGCGATTGCGGAGACTAACGCGGAGCTGAGCGACTGGCGCGAAATTCAGCTCGATGCCGGTTACGCCACGCTGGCGGATGTCCCGACCGACGAGCTCGACGGCGAGAGCGTGCGCGTTTTCCACTACTTCAACGCCGTGTGTTCGATGACGACGGCCACGCTTTATGAGCGTTTTCGCGGCGTGGATGCGACCGCCAAAGGGGACAAAAAGGCCGACAGCATCGACAGCACTATCGATGAAATGTGGCGGGACATGCGCTGGTCTGTCGCGCGCATCCAGGACAAAGCGCGCTGCATTGTGGGGCAAATCTGATGAAAGCGTATGCGCTGCAGGGTGACACCCTCGACGCGATTTGCGCCCGGTACTACGGGCGCACTGAGGGCGTGGTCGAAACGGTCTTAGAAGTGAATCCCGATCTGTCTGAACTCGGTGTGATCCTGCCGCACGGCACGGCAGTAGAGCTGCCCGAGACCGAGAGCGCGGCCAGAACCGAAACGGTGAATCTATGGGACTGAGTATGGAAAAAATCACCACGTTTATCGCCTACTGGCTGGCCGTGGGGCTGGCGTATGTCGGGGCAATGTCCCCCGAAAAGATGGCGCTTTACGTGGGCGGCGGATGCGCCATTTTTACCGCGCTGACGAACTACTGGTTTAAGCGCAAGACGTACCTCTATCTGACATCGCTCGGACTCGATAAAGGGGCTATTCGTGAAATCAATCGTTAAAAAATGCAGTGTGGCCGCCGTGCTGGCGCTGGCAGCGCTGATGCCTGATTTTCGTCTGCTTAACACCTCGCCCGGGGGGCTGGCGCTGATTGCCGACCTCGAAGGTTGTCGCCTGACGCCTTACCAGTGCAGCGCGGGAGTGTGGACGTCGGGCATCGGCCACACTGCAGGCGTCGTGCCGAAAGGGGAAATCACCGAACGTCAGGCGGCGGCTAACCTCGTCGCGGATGTGCTGAACGTCGAGAAACGTCTGGCCGTGTGCGCGCCGGTGAAAATGCCGCCGCAGGTTTACGACGCGCTGGTCAGTTTCTCATTCAACGTGGGAACCGGCGCGGCCTGCCGGTCGACGCTGGTCTCGTTTATCAAACGCCAGCAATGGGCGCAGGCGTGCGACCAGCTCACCCGCTGGGTTTACGTGAACGGCGAAATTAACAAGGGGCTGGAAAACCGCCGCGCGCGTGAGCGTGCTTACTGCCTCAGGGGGATTCAATGAAAGTGATGTTGTTTTTACTGGCCGCGCTTATTGCGGTTGTGCTCTGGCAGCGTCATGAAAACGGCAACCTGACGCGCTCGTTTGAACGGGCGAACAGGGTCGCCACTGAACAAAAAACCGCGATCGGAATGCTGAAAAATCAGCTTTCCGTTTCGCAGGGAATTGCCAGGCGAAATGAAACCGCGCAGGTCAGTCTACGCGGCGAACTGCTGGCCGCCGGTGCGATGGCCGTGCGGCGTGAACAAACCATTACGAGGCTGATAAATGAGAATGAAACCTTACGCCGCTGGTACAGCGCTGAGCTGCCTGATGTTGTGCGTCGGCTGCACACCCGCGCCGCCTGTGCCTCCGCCGGTCATTGTTTACAGCGCCTGCCCGAAAGTGAGCTATTGCCCGATGCAGGGAAGCGACCCGACCACTAATGGCGATCTGAGCGCCGATATTCGCAGGCTTGAGCACGCGCTCGCCGCCTGCGCGCTGCAGGTTGAAACCGTCAAAGACTGTCAGGATAAACTCGATGAAGAAAGCACGCAGCCTGCGCGAAGCGCTGATTAAAGCCGTTCCGCAGCTTGAAACAAACCCCGAAATGATGCGCATCTTTGCCGATGAGGGGAATATCGATGCGCGGCTCGCGGCCACGCTGTCACACGAAAAGATTTACACCCTGAATGTGATCGTGTGTGACTTTGTGGGCGACCCTGACCTGATTTTCGTGCCGGTGGCCGCATGGCTCAGGGAAAACCAGCCGGATATCTGCACGCTCGATGACGGCCGCAAAAAGGGCTACCGTTTCCAGATGGATTTGAACGACGGGGACAGCGTCGATATCAGCATCAGCCTGCAGCTCACCGAGCGCACCCTCATCAGGGAGGAAAACGGCGCGCTGCACGTAAGCTATGCCCCTGAGCCGCCGCTGCCGGAGCCCGTCACCCGGCCTAAAGAGCTCTATATCAACGGCGAACTGGTGAGCAAATGGGATGAGTGAATTTAAGCCCTTTGACGACCGGCTCAATGGTCTGTTAGCTGCCCTGTCACCGGCTGCACGCCGTAAGCTGGCCGGAGAGATAGCAAAGGAGCTGCGCAAGTCGCAACAGCAACGTATCAAGCTGCAGAAAGCACCGGACGGCTCACCGTATCAGGCGCGAAAGCGTCAGCCGCTCAGGGCTAAGACCGGGCGGATTAAACGGGCGATGTTCCAGAAGCTACGCACAAGCCGATACATGAAAGCCACTGGCCGTGAAAACAGCGCGGTGGTGGAATTTACCGGCAAAGTGCAGCGTATCGCGCGAGTCCATCAGTACGGGCTAAAGGATAGGCCAAATCCGCAAAGCAGTGACGTGCAATACCCACAGCGCCAGTTATTAGGGTTTAGCCAGAATAGCAAGGATATGGTAGAAAAGTTGATTATAAAGCACCTCAGCAATATATAATAAAAAACCCCTTGCAAGGGGCTTATAAGCATCCGAATGCTAACTTGCATTTATTGCTTCTGTCATTTTTAATATTTCTTCATGGTGTTTAGTGTGTTCTATATTTTTGGGGTTTACTTTCTCTATGAAAGGTAATCCTCGAACTTGAATGTCACATACTCTACCTAAGGGGAACGCTTTTATTTTATATTGCCCTGGGATGGATTTTGCCTGAAAAATATACAGCTCACTTTCGGTTGTATGCGATTTTTTTAGGTAATAACAAGCGGAAAGAATGCTTTCTTTGTCATTGTCACTTGTGTTTGTTCCAAAAATAACACCTTTAATGTGCTGCGTGGATATTTTTATGCTTCTTAGTGGTGGTGGTAATTCATCATAGACCGGTAAGTGTAAGCGCAGTTCTTTTTCATACTTCCAGTCGGTGTATTTCACTCGCCCTATATCATTCTCATTGTATTTTGGGATATCTGATAATAAAGACTCTCGGCAATCGTAAAAGTCTTCCTGTTCACTAAAAGAAAACGCAGGTATTAGTTTCCTGAAGCCATTTGCTCTAACAGGTTTGTTCTTGTACTCTACCTCGAGGAGTTCAGCTTTACTGAATCTTGATATACCTAGTGAATAATTTGATTCAGATAGCTTTGTATGTGAAGGGAATATTTTTATATTGCTTTCTAAGTTAATGTTCCCGTCATTTGTTTCATAAATAATTGCAAAACCTTTTTCTGCATTACCATAATGCCCCCACATTGTCAGAATGGTAGCGCTCTTTGAAAAGGATGTGATGTATAGCTTATCGTTTAGTTCGGTATTTAACTTATCTTGTATATATGAGTCGAGGGCTTTTATCACTTTTCGTGCATCAACAAAATCTAAATTTTCGATGGCCTTTGTGCTGATTTCGTGTGAAATTCTATTTATTGTCTCTTCATAATTAAGCGATAGTTTCTTTTTTTTATTTAAAAGAGCTGTGACGATGTCTTCCTTGAAAGAGAATAGCGTCATCAATACATAGGATTTTGTTTTTAACTTCATTTCAATGCAAA
The DNA here is from genome assembly GCF_001729765.1 of Enterobacter kobei. Lineage (NCBI taxonomy): Bacteria > Pseudomonadati > Pseudomonadota > Gammaproteobacteria > Enterobacterales > Enterobacteriaceae > Enterobacter > Enterobacter kobei. The sequence goes on along the minus strand of NZ_CP017181.1, from coordinate 2,635,135 downwards.
TGCCGGTGATAATTTCATGGATAAGCCTTGACCATAATTCACGGCTGGCATTAAATATAAATTGCGGTTTGCATTCATGAATGTCATTTAACTCTTTTGGTGATGCAAAGAAAACCTCTCCGTGACGAAGCATAGAAAGATTAAGGTTATCGACCCTCAGGTATTTATAAAAATACATCTCAATTCCTTATGTGTGAATCATGCTTACAGATTAAATAGGAGTTGATTTTACTTTTCAAATCTTAATTTTTTTATCCATCAAAGATCTTCAAAGCATTAGGCACGAGAACAACAGGATACGTTGTTGTATCCACCACAAAACACCGCTTCATTGCCGATAGCCTCGCCCGGCGGCATCCTTTCCCCATGAATAATCTAAATTCTCTGCAGGAAATCGCACGCGCGATCCGCAACCTTATCCGCACCGGCATCGTGACCGACGTCGACCACGACGAGGGGCTTTGTCGTGTCCAGACCGGCGGCATGGAAACCACCTGGCTGAACTGGCTTACCTGCCGCGCCGGTCGCTCACGCGTATGGTGGGCTCCCTCCGTTGGCGAGCAGGTGCTTTTGCTGGCTGTCGGCGGCGAGCTCGATACGGCGTTTGTGCTGCCCGGCATTTTCTCGGATGACAATCCCGCGCCGTCTGCCTCCCGTGATGCGCTTCATGTTTCCTTTCCTGACGGGGCGGTTATTGAGTACGAGCCCGAAAACAGCGCGCTCACCGTGTCAGGCATCAAAACCGCAGACGTCACCGCGTCGGATTCCATTACGGCCACCGTGCCGGTGGTGCTGGTGAAAGCGTCGAGCCGCATCACGCTCGATACGCCGGAGGTGGTTTGCACCAACAAGCTGACGACCGGCACGCTAGAAGTGCAGAACGGCGGCACCATGCGCGGGAACATCGAGCACACCGGCGGGACACTGAAATCAAACGGCGTGCAGCTGGATAACCACGCGCACGGAAACGTACAGAGCGGCGGAAGCTGGACTAAGGGGACGCAATGACGGTGCGTTATCTGGGAATGAACAGCCAGACCGGCCTCAGTATCTCTGAGGTTGAGCATATCCGGCAAAGCGTGCGCGACATTCTGGTCACGCCGGTTGGGTCGCGCGTCATGCGCCGTGAATACGGCTCGCTCCTGTCGCAGATGATTGACCAGCCGCAGACCCCGGCGCTGCGCCTGCAGATTATGGCCGCGTGCTATTCCGCGATCCAGAAGTGGGAGCCACGCGTCAGCCTCACGACCATCACCTTTGAACGGTCGGAGACCAGCGGCGGGCTGTATGTCGACATCACCGGCACCCGCTCAACCGGCGGCCAGCCTTTTTCACTCACCATTCCACTGAGTTAAACGCTATGGCAATCGTTGACCTTAACCAGCTCGCCGCGCCCGACGTGGTGGAAGAGCTGGACTATGAAACCATCCTGAGCGAGCGAAAGGCGACGCTCGTCTCGCTGTACCCGGAAGACCAGCAGGACGCGATCGCGCGCACGCTCTCGCTTGAGTCTGAGCCGCTGGTGAAGCTACTGCAGGAAAACGCCTACCGGGAGGTTATCTGGCGACAGCGCGTCAACGAAGCCTCGCGCGCGGTCATGCTGGCCTACGCCACCGACGCAGACCTCGACCAGATAGGCGCAAATTACAACGTCGAGCGCCTTGTCATCACGCCTGCAGACGATACGACGTTACCGCCGACGCCTGCCGTGATGGAGTCGGACACCGACTACCGGCTGCGTATTCAGCAGGCTTTTGAGGGGCTGAGTACCGCAGGCTCTACCGGCTCCTATCAGTTTCATGGCCGCAGTGCTGACGGGCGGGTCGCCGATATTTCGGTTATCAGTCCCGAGCCTGCGTGTGTCACGGTCACGGTGCTGTCCCGCGAAAATAACGGGATAGCTTCTGACGAGCTGCTCGCCATCGTGCGCTCCGCGCTGAACGATGAGGACGTCAGGCCGGTCGCTGACCGCGTGACCGTGCAGTCGGCGAACATTGTCGACTATAAAATCACCGCATCGCTTTACCTTTACCCTGGCCCCGAAAGCGAGCCGGTGCTCAGCGCGGCAAAAACTAAGCTGCAGGCGTACATCACCGCGCAGCACCGGCTCGGGCGCGATATCCGCAAATCAGCGATTTACGCCGCGCTCCACGTCGAAGGCGTGCAGCGTGTCGAGCTGGCAGAACCGGTGGCCGACATCGTGCTCGATGACACGCAGGCGTCATGGTGCAGCGAGTACAGTGTGACTATCGGAGGCAACGATGAATGATACCCGCCTGCTGCCGGTGGGTTCATCACCGCTTGAGGTGGCGGCGGCTCGCGCCTGCGCTGAGATTGAAAATACCCCCGTTCCGCTGCGTCGCCTCTGGAGTCCTGACGACTGCCCGGCAAATCTGCTGCCGTGGCTGGCGTGGGCGTTTTCTGTTGACCGCTGGGATGAGAACTGGCCGGAGGCCACAAAGCGGGATGTGATCCGCGCGGCGTGGTTTATCCATGCGCACAAAGGAACGATTGGGGCTGTGCGTCGCGTGGTGGAGCCGCTCGGCTACCTGATTAACGTGTCCGAGTGGTGGGAAACTAACGACCCGCCCGGCACGTTTCGCCTCGATATCGGTGTGTTAGAGACCGGCATCACCGAGGAAATGTATTACGAAATGGAACGGCTCATCGCGGATGCCAAACCAGCCAGCCGCCACCTTATCGGCCTGACCATTATTCAGGACATTCCCGGCTACCTCTACACCGGAGCCCTGACCTATGACGGCGACATCATCACGGTTTATCCCGGATAAGTGAGAGAACAATGACAGTGAAATACAAAACGGTCATCACCAAAGCCGGTGCAGTTAAGCTGGCCGCAGCGACCGTCCCTGACGGTAAAAAAGTGAATTTTACGGCGATGGCCATCGGCGACGGTGGCGGCACGCTGCCGGTGCCTGACCCGAACCAGACAAAGCTCGTCAAAGAGGTCTGGCGTCACGCGCTGAACAAAATCAGCCAGGACAATAAAAACAAAAATTATGTCGTGGCGGAGCTGCTTATCCCGCCGGAGACCGGCGGTTTCTGGATGCGTGAAATGGGTCTTTATGATGATACCGGCACGCTAATTGCGGTCGGTAACATGGCCGAAAGCTACAAGCCAGCGCTGGCAGAGGGGTCAGGCCGTGCGCAGACCGTGCGTATGGTCATCATGGTAAGCGACATCGAGTCGGTCGAGCTCACGATTGACACCTCAATGGTGATGGCAACGCAGGACTACGTTGACGACAAGCTCGCGGAGCATGAGCAGTCCCGTCGTCATCCTGACGCCACGCTCACCGAAAAGGGTTTCACCCGGTTAAGCAGTGCTACTGACAGCGCGTCTGAGAGCGTCGCAGCGACGTCAAAAGCGGTTAAGGCGGCGTATGACCTTGCGAAAGGGAAATATACGGCTCAGGACGCCACCACGACGCAAAAGGGTATCGTCCAGCTCAGTAGCGCGGTAGACAGCACCTCAGAGAGTGTCGCAGCGACGCCAAAAGCGGTGAAGGTAGCAAACGATAATGCGAAAGCGGCCAATGAAAATGCGAATACCCGTTTACCGATAGCGGGCGGCTGGCTGACAGGCGGGTTTGGAATTAAAACCTCTATTGGCAGCGTGTCGTTTGGGGTGGGTAACTCAGATGTGTATATCGCTAACGGTACGTCGAATAAGTTTCTGCAACTGAAGCATACGGGCGAGCTGAAGTATGACGATAAGGCTATCTACCATGAAGGGTATAAACCCACCGCCGATGATGTCGGCGCGTTACCGGCCAAAGGCACAGCGGAAGCCGCAAAGAAACTCGCCACCGCGCGAAAAATTGCCGGAGTGGCTTTTGATGGTACGTCCGATATCACCCTGAAAACCACGAATCTGGATGATGCGGGTACAGCTGCCACAAAAGATGTGACCACCTCCAATATCGATACCACTGGCGGGCGGGTCTTGAAGGTGGGTGATTTTGGTGTTGGTGCGGTGGCAGGAGTCGGCCTGACTGATGCTAATAATATCAATTTTAATGGTTTTTTCAGAATGAGCGCCGAGGGTATTCATGGCCCGGTTGCGAATCAGGCTTCTGAGCTGATTCATTGCCAGTACGACCAGAATACCGGCCGTCAGATTGGCTGGCGTGCAGGTCGCCCGGATGAGCCATTGCGCCACCGCACAAAAATGAACGGCGAGTGGCAGGGCTGGATTAAGCTCTACGATTCAAATAACCCACCCTCGGCTGATGAAGTCGATGCCGTTTCAGCGTCAAAGGGCGGCACTTACCAGAAAGAAGTTACGTTCTCTGAAGGTGTGAAAATCAGGAACGCAACGGGGATTTATCAGGGTGAGGATGCCGCAGGTTTTTCCAGTAATAACCTGATGCTGAAATCATGGAACGGTATCGGATTTTATTGCACTCTCACCGGCAGTGAGGGCGTCACGGTCTTTGTCGATACCCGTGGCGGGCATGTGGAGGCGAGAGGCCAGATTAAGCCGGGCAGTTATGAAAATTTCGATAACCGGTTTTATACCAAGACGCTGGCTAACAGCACTTTCCAGAAGGTCAATACTGCATCGAGAGGGTCTCGCGGATGGTTTAAAGATTCAAACACGGGAATGATATTTCAGTGGGGGATTGAGAGCGTTAGCGGGGCAACCACGCGGACATTCAGTTTCCCGGTTTCGTTTCCGACTGGTTGCGCATCGCTGACGGTATCAAACAACATCGAGCGAACGGCTGGCGAAAACTCAATGACGGGATTTATTAAATCGGCATCACAATATTCCCTGTCAAATACTGCCGCAACAGATCGCCAGTTATGCTGGTTTGCAATTGGTTATTAGGAAGATAAAAGATGAATTATTATTTTTCGAAAACAACGCTGGGTTTTTATTGCGATGAGGTGAATAAATCCACTCCTGCTGATGCCGTGGAAATCAGTGAAGAATCATACTTTTCGCTGCGTGAGGGGCAATCCACGGGAAAAGTGATTGCCGCTGACGAGGCCGGAAACCCCATTTTAGTCGACCCGCCGGAGCCCTCGGCTGATGCGCTCATTGCACTGGCTGAAGAAACCCGGACTGCACTGATGGCTGAGGCTAACGCCAGAATCACGCCGCTGCAGGATGCTTACGAGCTCGGGATTGACACCGGGGAAGAGGCTGAATTGCTCACCCGCTGGAAGCGTTACCGGGTGATGTTAAACCGACTCGATATCAGCGCGGCGCCATCAATAGAATGGCCTGAAAAACCAGTCTGACCTGAGCCCTCCACCCGGAGGGCTTTTGTTTGTTGTTTCATTCCCCCACCAACGGCATTGCATCGCACCCGTGCAGCACACAACAGAAAATAGTCGCACCCCTTAACCACGGAGTTAAACAGATGGGCGACTATCATCACGGCGTCGAGGTCATCGAGATTAACGATGGCACGCGCACCATTTCCACTGTCTCGACGGCCATTATCGGCATGGTCTGCACGGCCAGCGATGCTGACGAAAAGACGTTTCCGCTTAACGAGCCGGTGCTGATTACCAGTGTGCAAACAGCTATCGGTAAAGCCGGTAAAAAAGGCACGCTGTCAAAATCCCTGCAGGCCATCGCCGACCAGTCCAAGCCGGTCATTGTGGTGGTGCGCGTTCCCGAAGGTATCGACGACCCGGAAGACCCGGAAGCGGCGCAGAAAGAAACCATTTCCAACATCATTGGCACGACCGATGAAAACGGCAAATACACCGGGCTGAAAGCGCTGTTAACGGCGAAAACCGTCACCGGCGTTAAGCCGCGCATTCTCGGCGTGCCGGGACTGGATACGCAGGAAGTGGCGACCGCGCTTGCGTCGACCTGCCAGAGCCTGCGCGCGTTCGGCTACGTGAGCGCGTGGGGCTGCAAGACCATTTCCGAGGCGATCACCTATCGGGAAAACTTCAGCCAGCGCGAGCTGATGGTCATTCACCCTGATTTTCTGGCATGGGACACCACGACGAACGAAACCCAGACCGCATGGGCGACCGCCCGCGCGCTCGGCCTGCGCGCCAAAATCGACCAGGAGACCGGCTGGCACAAAACGCTCTCTAACGTCGGCGTGAATGGCGTCACCGGCGTCAGTACCTCGGTCTCATGGGATTTGCAGGAGAAGGCCACTGACGCGAACCTGTTAAATCAGGCCGGGGTGACAACGCTCATCCGTAACGACGGCTTTAAATTTTGGGGCAACCGTACCTGCTCAGATGACCCGCTTTTCCTGTTTGAAAACTACACCCGCACGGCGCAGGTGCTGGCCGACACGATGGCGGAGGCGCACGCGTGGGCGATTGATAAACCCGTTACCGCAACGCTTATCCGCGACATTGTCGCCGGTATCAATGCCAAATTCCGCGAGCTGAAAAACAACGGCTATATCGTTGACGGTACGTGCTGGTACGACCCGGAGTCGAACAGCGTGGAAACCCTGAAAGCCGGGAAGCTGTATATCGATTACGACTACACCCCCGTCCCGCCGCTGGAAAACCTGACCCTGCGCCAGCGCATCACCGATACCTATCTGGCAGACCTGTCAGACTCGGTCAACAGCTAAGGAGCTCAGAGCATGGCGTTACCACGCAAACTGAAATACCTGAACATGTTTAACGACGGTCTCAGCTATATGGGCGCCGTTGAATCCGTCACCCTGCCAAAGCTGACCCGTAAGCTTGAGAAATACCGTGGCGGCGGGATGCCCGGCTCGGTGTCGATTGACCTCGGTCTCGATGACGACGCGCTGTCGCTTGAGTGGACGCTGGGCGGTCTGCCTGACGTCGAGCTGTGGGCGCAGTACGCGTCACCGGGGGCGGATAGCGTGCCGCTGCGCTTCACCGGCTCATTCCAGCGCGATGACACTGGCGCTATTTCTGCCGTTGAGGTGGTCATGCGTGGCCGTCATAAGGAGTTCGACGGCGGCGAAAACAAACAGGGTGAAAGCGGCACGACTAAAATCGCGACCGAGTGCTCTTACTACCAGCTCACGATTGACGGCAAAGAGGTCATCGAGATTGACGTCATCAACATGGTGATGAAAGTCGACGGCGTCGACCGTCTCGCTGAGCACCGCCGGGCGATTGGCCTGTAACCCGTTAACCGGTCAGCCAGGCTGGCCGGTCACTTACTCAGATTCAAAGAGAGCAACATCATGGAAAACATCAACGAAACCGCCACCACCGTAAACGAAAATCCGAACATTGTGATCCTCGATAATCCCGTCATGCGCGGTGAGCAGAAAATCGAACAGGTGACTGTGACCAAACCCAACGCGGGAACCCTGCGCGGCGTGAGTCTGGCGTCGCTGGCAAACTCTGACGTCGACGCGCTGATTAAGGTGCTGCCGCGTATGACGTACCCGGCGCTGACCGAGCATGAGGTCATGCGTCTGGAAGCGTCAGACCTGATTTTGTTCGCCGGTAAGGTGGTCGGTTTTTTGTCGCCATCTTCGGCTCGCTGACCTTCCCGGATAACCTTTCGGTCGATGACCTGATGGCGGATATCGCGGTGATATTTCACTGGCCGCCATCAGAGCTGAATTCCCTGAGCGTGACCGAGCTCATCACATGGCGCGAAAAGGCGCTGCAGCGAAGCGGACACCACCATGAGCAATAACGTCAGGATTGAGGTACTGCTGAACGCAGTCGACCGGGCAAGCCGACCGCTCAAAGCTATCCAGACTGCCAGCAAGACCCTTGCTGGCGATATCCGCACTTCTCAAAACAGCCTGCGCGATCTGAATGCGCAGGCTGGCCGAATTGACGGATTCAGGAAAGCGAGCGCACAGCTTGCCGTGACCGGCCAGTCGCTTAACAAGGCGAAACAGGAAGCCGCCGCGCTGGCCGTCCAGTTTAAAAACACGCAGAACCCGACTACCGCGCAGGCGCGCGCGATGGAGGCGGCGAAGAAATCCGCCGCTGACCTGCAGCTCAAATACAACAGCCTCAGGCTGTCGGTACAGCGCCAGCGCACCGAACTCGCGCGGGCTGGTATTAATACCCGTACCCTGTCGGCGGATGAGCGCCGCCTGAAAACCAGCATCAGTGAGACGACCGCACAGCTAAACCGGCAACGCGGGGCACTGGCGCGGCTCAGTCAACAGCAGGCGCGACTGAGTCGCATTAAAGAGCGTTATCAGGCCGGAAAATCCCTTGCCGGAGGAGCTGCAGCGGCAGGCACGGCGGGCGTCGGTATCGCCACGGCGGGAACGATAGCCGGAGTGAAATTACTCACACCCGGTTATGACTTTGCACAGAAAAACTCTGAGCTGCAGGCCGTGCTCGGGGTCGAAAAAGAGTCGCCCGAAATGGAGGCACTGCGCAAACAGGCGCGCCAGCTCGGGGACAATACCGCTGCGTCTGCAGATGATGCGGCGAGCGCGCAGATTATCATTGCGAAAAGCGGCGGGGATGCCGCAGCGATTCAGGCTGCGACGCCGGTCACGCTGAATATGGCGCTGTCTAACCGTCGCTCGATGGAAGAAAACGCCGCGCTGCTAACGGGGATGAAATCCGCGTTTCAGATGTCTAACGACCAGACCGCGCACATCGGCGACGTACTGTCGATGACCATGAACAAAACGGCCGCTGACTTTGACGGACTGAGTGACGCTCTGACGTATGCTGCGCCGGTGGCAAAAAATGCAGGTGTCAGTATTGAGCAGACCGCTGCAATGGTCGGCGCACTCCATGACGCCAAAATCACCGGCTCGATGGCGGGAACCGGCAGCCGTGCCGTCCTGAGTCGACTGCAGGCTCCGACCGGTAAGGCATACGAGGCCATCAAAGAGCTCGGCGTTAAAACGTCTGACAGCAAGGGCAACACGCGCCCGATATTTGCCATTCTGAAAGAAATGCAGCGCAGTTTTGAGAAAAACAATCTCGGAACAAGCCAGCGCGGCGAGTACATGAAAACCATTTTCGGTGAGGAGGCCAGCTCGGCGGCGGCGGTACTGATGACCGCGGCCTCAAGCGGTAAACTCGACCAGCTCACGGCGGCGTTTAAAGCCTCGGACGGCAAAACCGCTGAGCTCGTTAAAATCATGCAGGACAACCTCGGCGGCGACTTCAAAGAATTCCAGTCAGCCTATGAGGCCGTCGGTACTGACCTGTTTGACCAGCAGGAGGGGTCACTGCGAAAGCTCACCCAAACTGCCACGAAATATGTCTTAAAGCTCGATGGCTGGATCCAGAAAAATCAGGGGCTGGCGCAAACCATCGGCATCATCGCGGGCGGGGCATTGGCAATTATTGGCATCCTCGGGGCAATTGGTCTGGTCGCCTGGCCGGTCATTACCGGCATTAATATTTTGATTGCCGGCGCATCACTGCTCGGGACGGTTTTTTCTGTGGTAGGCGGTGCCATTATGACCGTGCTCGGGGCGCTTACCTGGCCGATAGTGGCTATTGGCATTGCCATCGTCGCCGGTGCGCTGCTTATCCGCAAATACTGGGAGCCAATCAGCGCGTTTTTCTCAGGCGTAATGGAGGGGTTAAAGCAGGCTTTTGCTCCTGTAACGGAATTATTCGAACCATTAAAGCCGGTTTTTGACTGGCTGGGTGACAAGCTTAAAGCGGCGTGGCAGTGGTTTAAAGACCTGATCGCACCGGTCAAATCGACGCAGGAGACGCTCGACAGCTGCAAAAATGCGGGTGTGATGTTCGGTAAGATGCTGGCCGACGCGCTGATGTTACCGCTCAAAAGCTTTAATACATTGCGTACCGGGGTTAACTGGCTGCTGGAAAAGCTCGGTGTTATCAATAAAGAATCGAGCGATCTCGACCAGAAAGCCGCAAAAGCCAATGCCGCTACCGGTTCGAAAAATGGGTCTTATATTCCGGCAACCTCTGCATATGGCGGTTATCAGGCTTATCAGCCAGTGACGGCTCCTGCAGGCCGCTCTTACATCGACCAGAGCAAGCGGGAATACAACATTAATCTGCCGGGGGGTGTTGCGCCGGGAACTGACCTCGACCGACAGCTGCGTGAAGCGGTCGAAAGACTCGACCGGGAAGAAAGAGCGCGCCAACGCTCAAGTATGCGTCATGAGTGAGGGGGATAAAGCATGTTAATGGTTTTAGGTTTATTTGTGTTTGAGCGTCGCACGCTACCCTATCAGTCTATGCAGTATTCGAAGGATTACCGCTGGGCGTCAAACGACCGTATAGGCAAGCCACCGGCTTACCAGTATCTCGGGGAAGGGGAAACCACGCGCACGCTTTCGGGCGTGCTGTACCCCGAAATCACCGGCGGCCGCCTCTCAATGACCGCCATCGAGCTGATGGCAGACGAGGGGCGAGCGTGGCCGCTGATTGACGGAACGGGCATGATCCACGGCATGTATGTTATAGACAAAGTGACCCGTACGGATAGCGAATTATTCAGCGACGGCGCGGCCAGAAAAATTGAGTTTAGCCTCTCGCTGAAACGGGTGGATGATTCGCTCGCGGTCATTTACGGTGACCTGAAAACGCAGGCAGACAATCTGGTCACGTCTGCCGGTAACTGGCTGGGAGGGCTGGCAGGATGATGACGGGAATGGATATTCAGGCCGGGGCGAAGATAGCCCCGGCGTTTATGCTCAAGCTGGATAACGAGGATATCACGCAGGATTTTAGTGACCGCCTCATCAGTCTGACCATGACCGACAATCGCGGATTCGAGGCCGACCAGCTCGACATCGAGCTCGATGACACTGACGGCCAGATAGCAATGCCACCGCGTGGCGCAACGTTGACGCTGTGGTTAGGCTGGCAGAATTCCGCGCTGATAAAAAAAGGGACGTTCACGGTCGACGAAATCGAGCACAGGGGTGCGCCTGATACGCTGACCATCCGGGGGCGCAGCGCCGATTTTCGCGGTACGCTGAACTCGCGCCGGGAACAGTCATGGCATGACACCACGCTCGGGAAAATTGTGGAGACGATTGCGGTACGCAATAAGCTCACGGCCAGCGTGGCCGACACGCTGAAAGCGATCCCCGTCCCGCACATTGACCAGTCGCAGGAATCCGACGCGGTGTTTCTGTCCCGCCTGGCTGAACGGAACGGGGCGGCGGTTTCGGTAAAAGCGGGGAAACTGTTATTCCTGAAAGCGGGGAGCGGTAAGACGGCCAGCGGTAAGCCTATTCCGCAGATGACGCTTGAGCGCGGCGACGGCGATCGTCATCAGTTTGCCATTGCTGACCGGGAAGCCTACACCGGCGTTACGGCAAAATGGCTGCACACCAAAGACCCGAAGCCGCAAAAGCAAAAGGTTAAGCTCAAGCGCAAGCCCAAAGAGAAGCACCTCCGAGCGCTGCAGCACCCGAAAGCGACAAAAGCCCCTGCAAAGACTAAAGCCAAAAAAGAGCAGGAAGCGCGCGAGGGCGAGTACATGGCCGGTGAAGCTGACAACGTGCTGGAGCTGACAACCATCTACGCGACAAAGGCGCAGGCCATGCGCGCCGCTCAGGCGAAGTGGGATAAACTGCAGCGAGGCGTCGCGGAGTTTTCAATCTCGCTGGCGATTGGCCGGGCAGATTTATTTCCTGAAACGCCAATCGCGGTGAAAGGGTTTAAGCGCGTCATAGACGAGCAGGCTTGGATAATCAGCCGGGTGGTGCATAACCTTAACGGGAGCGGCTACACGACGGGCTTAGAGCTTGAGGTTAAGGTTGCGGACGTGGAGTACGAAAGCGAAGAAATAACGCAATGATTTGTTTTTAAGTGTTTGTTATATAAAGATAAAGTGAGTAAAATTAACTCATAGGAAATTAAATGAGGTGCTCGCCATGTTTCACTGTCCAAAATGCCATTTCGCCGCTCACGCACGCACAAGTCGATATTTTACCGACACGACCAAAGAGCGGTATCACCAGTGCACAAACATCAACTGCAGTTGTACATTTGTTACGACTGAAACTATCGAGCGATTTATATCATTACCAAACGTGATAGAGCCTGCGCCAGCGCACGCTGATAAAAATGGGCAGCAACAAATGCACTGGGTATAATCGTATTCATTAACAAATATCGTTGTGATTTGGTATTGTACAATTATTAGCTTCATGTGAATGAGGGTGCTAACATGGAATTACTACAAGGTCAAGGGGATATACTTAAGCTCGTTTTGATGCCAACTACTGGCGAGCAATCAATTCTTCAAGGATTTGATATAGGAGTAATAAATTCCAATATTAGCGAGATACTCATGTTGGTTGGCAAAGCGCCAAAACAAATTAGAGATATATTTGTTTTGGATGATGGTGAGCAAAGAACTAGACTAGAGACTCAAAATCCAATTGCATTAATTTCAAAAGAGAATCTATATAATATTCCAGACTTGTTTGAAACATATTTTTGTATAATTTTCTGTATTTCAAAAGACTATCATTATGTGAAAGAATTTTCTAAGCAGTTTATAATACCGCCCATTATTTGTTCCGATAGTAAGTTGGCGGAATTAAAATTCGGTGAGATAAACAGCATTTATTCATACGATAAGTTTATTTTTTCAAGGCTTAAACTCATAGAAAGTAACATCATAAAAAAAAGTGGAGAAAAAAAATCATTAACTAGGTTTAAAAGACGTGGGGCGACGTTTAAACGGTGTGGGTTGAGCTCAACATTAAATAATACGACATTACCCAATGAGTTGCTTATTGAATCGTTAGGCTACATGCTTTCTCCTCCAAAGAGAATTAAAGATGGGAGCAGTAAGCGTGAGTTCATAAATGCTATGTTGGATGGTGTCGTCGCTTATAAAAACTGTTTAGAAGAATTAGGTAAGGAACCACCATCAGAAGTAATTCTATATGCACCAGGAATGTATTCCTACCTTTATGATACAGACAATGAGATATATGAGTTTATTGAAGAAAACTTGAATATCGATCAAAAGAATTTTTTGATCGGTGGAGTGTTAAGAAATCCAGATTATTCAGGTTTTAGAATTCGCTTAGAACATGGTGATGGTGAGAAAAATAATATATCTAGGGAAGGTGCGAATAAGCAGGTCATTTCTTCCCAAGCTGACTCGCTGATTAAAATTTCGCGGATCTGGGCCGATTTTTTTCCCGCAAACACATCGAATCAGCCTATTTAGGCTATTTTTTCCACCATTTCTGGCGTTATTTCCGGTTTTTACTGAGATCTCTCCCACTGACGTATCATTTGGTCCACCCGAAACAGGTTGGCCAGGGTGAATAACATCGCCAGTTGGTTATCGTTTTTCAGCAGCCCTTTGTATCTGGCTTTCACGAAGCCGAACTGCCGCTTGATGATGCGAAACGGGTGCTCCACCCTGGCACGGATGCTGGCTTTCATGTATTCGATGTTGATGGCCGTTTTGTTCTTGCGCGGATGCTGCTTCAAGGTTTTTACCTTGCCGGGACGCTCGGCGATCAGCCAGTCCACATCCACCTCGGCCAGCTCCTCGCGCTGTGGCGCTCCTTGGTAGCCGGCATCGGCTGAGACAAATTGCTCCTCTCCATGAAGCAGATTACCCAGCTGATTGAGGTCATGCTCGTTGGCCGCGGTGGTGACCAGGCTGTGGGTCAGGCCACTCTTGGCATCGACACCAATGTGGGCCTTCATGCCAAAGTGCCACTGATTGCCTTTCTTGGTCTGATGCATCTCCGGATCGCGTTGCTGCTCTTTGTTCTTGGTAGAGCTGGGTGCCTCAATGATGGTGGCATCCACCAAAGTGCCTTGGGTCATCATGACGCCTGCTTCGGCCAGCCAGCGATTGATGGTCTTGAACAATTGACGGGCCAGTTGATGCTGCTCGAGCAGGTGGCGGAAATTCATGATGGTGGTGCGATCCGGCAGGGCGCTATCCAGGGATAATCGGGCAAACAGGCGCATGGAGGCGATTTCGTACAGGGCATCTTCCATGGCACCGTCGCTCAGGTTGTACCAATGCTGCATGCAGTGAATACGCAGCATGGTCTCCAGCGGATAGGGCCGTCGGCCATTGCCCGCCTTGGGATAAAACGGCTCGATGACAGCGGTCATATTCTGCCATGGCAGAATCTGCTCCATGCGGGAGAGGAAAATCTCTTTTCGGGTCTGACGGCGCTTAGTGCTGAATTCACTATCGGCGAAGGTGAGTTGATGGCTCATGATGTCCCTCTGGGATGCGCTCCGGATGAATATGATGATCTCATATCAGGAACTTGTTCGCACCTTCCCTAGAGATCCTGTGTTTAGATATTTAATTAAGCTCAGGCGCTCTGAGATGCGATTGACCACTACCGCAATAATGTTTTTAAGCATGAATAAAAGAATTCCAGCCATAAGATTGCCAAATGCTATAAATCATCAAGGCAATATTATTAAGAAAATTGAAGACCTGGCACGCCAATACGACATTAAACACCCAGTATTTATAAAAAAAGTTAAGGCTTTTAATACAATTATAAAAAGAATACTTGGGCCAAAGTTAAGAGATCATATATCGAAGAACTATAATGACATTACTTTTGTTACTGATACTCCTTTGGATTGGATAAGAATAGATCGTCTGCCAATTATGTTCAGTCATGAAATATCTCGAGTTACTACTACGCCAGGGAATGTGTTATTACAAAATGCAGCTTCATTTCCACGGGTTTTAATAAAATCATCCGAGCTAAAGAAAGTGTTAATTATACGATCCTTTGAACCAGATGATCATATTAAGTTCCATTTGGAAAATGCTTTAGATTGTTTCATGCCTCACATGCTCGATTTGCAATATGAAATAGTTGATGTTAGAACCAAAAAGGAATTTATGGATGCATTAAATCATTATAATGGATATTTATTAGTGCTTGATTGTCATGGCGATCACGGAGGAGATAAAAGTCATGGCTGGCTAATAATTGGAGAGGAGAGAATTGATACATGGGAGTTGAGAAAAATCGTTAGAGTGCCTCCTATTGTAATCCTTAGCGCTTGCTTAACTTCAGCTCTTAGTGGATCTCATGCTTCTGTGGCAAATGGTTTCTTAATAAGCGGAGCAGTAAGTGTCATAGGAACATTACTTCCTGTAAATGCGATAGATTCTGCAGCATTTGTTAGCCGTTTAATCTATAGATTTCATCAATTTCCATCAAGCTTACCGACTAAGTTTACTCACATGAATTTAAGACTGTTCATCTCATTATTTTTTAGAATGTCTTATGTGACTGATTTGATGAGAGCTTTCGAACTGGAGGGCATAATACCTCAAAACTCTTGGGAGGAAGATGCAATTGAAATAAATATGCACATAAACATGTTCGACCCTGATTGGTATGGTAAGACACTTCGCGCCTTAACTAAACTATCGGGACTGGAAGAATATGAAGTTATTAATTTAATTAATGAGAAATTCTTCATTACAGAAACTATGTGTTATAGCCAGATAGGGTTTCCTGAGGCTGTCACCATAAGTATAAAAGAATGATTCTTGCCAATCTAAGCAAGCATTCTCATTTACTGACCTAAATTCAAAAGAAATGCCCCGCTAGGGGCATTTCATATCGATGTGGTCAGTTTGTGGACGTGAATCGAAATAATTCCTTTTATTTCAGCTGCTTATTAAGTATTGAAAAGCTCCTGAGGGAGCCTTAGTTATATCAGAACACTTTCTTATACGGTCGCACCGTTACCTTCGCATACACGCCCGCCGCAACGTACGGGTCTGCGTCAGCCCAGGCCTGCGCCGCTTCCAGAGATTCAAACTCTGCAATAACCGTGGAGCCCGAAAAACCGGCTGCACCCGGGTCGTTGCTGTCGACAGCAGGCATTGGGCCAGCGGTCAGCAAACGACCTTCATCCTGTAGCAATTGTAAGCGTGCCAGGTGAGCAGGGCGGACAGACTGGCGTTTCTCAAGTGAATCAGCGACATCTTCAGAGTAAATCACGTAAAGCACGGTGAAGCTCCTTAAGCGTTTTAAAGTGTCAGTTACGTTATGTGAAAGGGCAACTGACTGCAATGTAAAGATAAAAACAATGTTAATACCCTGATCTGAATGCCCCTTTTTTGGCCACATTGACGCTTAAATTGCGCCAGAACAAAGTGTCTTATTGAATATGATTGCTATTTGCATTTAAAATCAGGGTTCGATTTTTTAACGTTGATGACTATGACTTCGATGACCCTTGAGTATAGGCTATTCGGGTTTTGAAAGTATCTGGTTTTCATTCACATTACAAGCACTAAGCCCGCTCTATCAGGTGAGCCAATGCCAGCAATCTCACGCGCTGCTCTGATAATCCGCCCAATTTGTAACGTCCCGCGAGTTCATAACCTACTCTGTCCAGCTTCTGTAGCATTGGGACAGGAATATTCAGGGCGAGATTTTGAGTTAACGGAATTGCATCCCCTTGAGACTTCAGAGGATTACACGGATAAAGCGTCATTCAAGCCTCCTGAGCATCTCACCGATTGCCAGTGTTAAACGCTGGTCTTCTGATACCACACCTTGACCAATCTGTTCAGAAAGCTTTTCCAGCTTTGTGATAAGCGATGGATGCAGCGTCATCAGAAGATTACAACTTACTTTCTGACCATATTCATTGAAGAGTTGATTCATTTACAGCCCTCCCATCGACTGAGCAACTTCAGCCGCTTCTGAGGCTGCTGTTATGGCTTTGTTTCGTTTTGTCTGTGCTTCGAGGATTCGTACAGTTGCATCCCGCTGCAAGCGGGTGACCTTTGAAGAAGCCGCTTTCAGAATCCCGTCACAGAACGCTTTATGCTGGTTAGGTAATGACTCCAACTTACTGATAGTGTTTTATGTTCAGATAATGCCCGATGACCTTGTCATGCAGCTCCACCGATTTTGAGAACGACAGTGACTTCCGTCCCAGCCTTGCCAGATGTTGTCTCAGATTCAGGTTATGCCGCTCAATTCGCTGAGTGTAACGCTTGCTGATTACGTGCAGCTTTCCCTTCAGGCGGGATTCATACAGCGGCCAGCCATCCGTCATCCATACCACGACCTCAAAGGCCGACAGCAGGCTCAGAAGACGCTCCAGTGTGGCCAGAGTGCGTTCACCGAAGACGTGCGCCACAACCGTCCTCCGTATCCTGTCATACGCGTAAAACAGCCAGCGCTGACGTGATTTAGCACCGACGTAGCCCCACTGTTCGTCCATTTCAGCGCAGACAATCACATCACTGCCCGGCTGTATGCGCGAGGTTACCGACTGCGGCCTGAGTTTTTTAAGTGACGTAAAATCGTGTTGAGGCCAACGCCCATAATGCGGGCGGTTGCCCGGCATCCAACACCATTCATGGCCATATCAATGATTTTCTGGTGTGTACCGGGCTGAGAGGCGGTGTAAGTGAACTGTAGCTGCCATGTTTTACGGCAGTGAGAGCAGAGATAGCGCTGATGTCCGGCAGTACTTTTACCGTTACGCACCACGCCTTCAGTAGCTGAGCAGGAGGGACAACTGATGGAGATGGAAGCCACGGGAGCACCTCAAAAACACCATCGTACACTAAATCAGTAAGTTGGCACCATTACCTGCTGGTTACTCATAGCGCTAGTGGCCTTAACGTAATCAGCGGGATTGATACCTATAGCTTCACAGAAAGGCTGTACAGCGTCGATGGCAGTCACTGTATGACGTTGCATTAACTGAGCCTGTAAAGCAGCAATCTGAGCCTTGTAGGCGGCCTCAGTGACTTTGTTAGTCATTACCCACCTCATCGGCGACAATCACAGACAGATAGGATTCAAGCGATTTAATTCCCGATAACGCTTCTTCAGCCTGTTTCACCAATACGTTGTGAGCATGGATAGCCTTATTTACCTTATTCGCTTTCTCAGTGATTCCTGCATCAACAAATTTCTCAGCGGCTTTCTTACATGCCTTTTCAATCTCAGCAAGCGGGTTATGTTTTGGTGATTGCTGTAAGGGTACAAACTTGATAAATCCAGCGCCCATCTCATACACAATATAACCCTCATTCATCATGCTCTGAATAATGGTCTGCACCATCGCCGGGTGTGTAACCTGTCGGATTCTGAATCCATAATCTTCGACTGGCTGAGACATTAGTTGCTTAGGGAAGGTGCGAACAAGTTCCTGATATGAGATCATCATATTCATCCGGAGCGCATCCCAGAGGGACATCATGAGCCATCAACTCACCTTCGCCGATAGTGAATTCAGCACTAAGCGCCGTCAGACCCGAAAAGAGATTTTCCTCTCCCGCATGGAGCAGATTCTGCCATGGCAGAATATGACCGCTGTCATCGAGCCGTTTTATCCCAAGGCGGGCAATGGCCGACGGCCCTATCCGCTGGAGACCATGCTGCGTATTCACTGCATGCAGCATTGGTACAACCTGAGCGACGGTGCCATGGAAGATGCCCTGTACGAAATCGCCTCCATGCGCCTGTTTGCCCGATTATCCCTGGATAGCGCCCTGCCGGATCGCACCACCATCATGAATTTCCGCCACCTGCTCGAGCAGCATCAACTGGCCCGTCAATTGTTCAAGACCATCAATCGCTGGCTGGCCGAAGCAGGCGTCATGATGACCCAAGGCACTTTGGTGGATGCCACCATCATTGAGGCACCCAGCTCTACCAAGAACAAAGAGCAGCAACGCGATCCGGAGATGCATCAGACCAAGAAAGGCAATCAGTGGCACTTTGGCATGAAGGCCCACATTGGTGTCGATGCCAAGAGTGGCCTGACCCACAGCCTGGTCACCACCGCGGCCAACGAGCATGACCTCAATCAGCTGGGTAATCTGCTTCATGGAGAGGAGCAATTTGTCTCAGCCGATGCCGGCTACCAAGGAGCGCCACAGCGCGAGGAGCTGGCCGAGGTGGATGTGGACTGGCTGATCGCCGAGCGTCCCGGCAAGGTAAAAACCTTGAAGCAGCATCCGCGCAAGAACAAAACGGCCATCAACATCGAATACATGAAAGCCAGCATCCGTGCCAGGGTGGAGCACCCGTTTCGCATCATCAAGCGGCAGTTCGGCTTCGTGAAAGCCAGATACAAAGGGCTGCTGAAAAACGATAACCAACTGGCGATGTTATTCACCCTGGCCAACCTGTTTCGGGTGGACCAAATGATACGTCAGTGGGAGAGATCTCAGTAAAAACCGGAAATAACGCCAGAAATGGTGGAAAAAATAGCCTAAATAGGCTGATTCGATGTGTTTGCGGGAAAAAAATCGGCCCAGATCCGCGAAATTTTAATCAGCGAGTCAGCTTGGGAAGAAATGACCTGCTTATTCGCACCTTCCTTAGTCTTGATAGCAATAAGAGTATCTTTATTCAGGCTGTCTGCGTTGTAAATATCCTTTGCATCTTCGATATTTTCCAGTGCGGCTTTAATTTTGGGGATGAAATGTGATTCGATTTCAATTCGTTTCTGTGTAGGACTATTCATTATTAACGCTCTCGTGAAATTCAGATACAAAAATACACCACACAGGCCGTCTTTTACGTAACCCGTGTAGTGTCATCTGGAATGTGTAAGGGGTTGGCTAACCTGTCTTCGAGGAAGGATGCCACAGGAAAGCCATTAATTTGTCAGGAAATCAATTCAATATACAAATGTTAACATGTTGTTAAATTCTGTCAAGGGGTTTCAGTTTCTGACAGATAGCTTTAATGATTTCGTACCGTCTGGTTTTAGTCATCATACGAGGCGGGATGTAATCAGAGGGAGGTGTAATTCCTGTTAATTCGGAGAGGCTCTTATACTGCATGTAGAATTGATGTGTCTTTTCAGCTACGATAGTAAAGTATTTCTTCATTCATATTAATAATCCTTAAACAGGAAAGGTCACCCCCCCCATGATAAAACCTGAGAAAGTGACCTGCCAGCTATTCTCATATATCTAAGACCCTGTTGACCGATTTTGATAAATGAGCATTACTGTATTATTATCATACGTAACTGTGTTTTTGTCCAGTGGTATTTTGTTATTACTGAAATTGATGGATGGTTATTATTGGCAGGGTGGAAAAGCATATTTAGCACTTTTTGCTATTGACGGATTTTTTAAGATTGATATAATGCATTTAGACCTTTTCAGATTGTCTTTAAAGTTTTCTGATTATCACTAATTGAATGTTGCAATAAGAAAATGGCTTACGCCAAAAGCCATTGAAATCTTATTATCTATTCAAAGATACTTAATCAATACCTTTAAAGATTACTGTTAAGATGTGGAATCACCAATCAAGGAATTATCCTTTCAACATTCGCATGGCTTCGCGTTGTCATGCTTCTTGCTTTCGCCTTGTAATCTATTCAGATAGCCTATCAGAATCCCTCAGCGAGTGCTAAACCAGCTCAGATTATAATTGCATCAAACCATCATCTTTGATAGAATAATCAGTCTATTAGGAGATGAATGTGAAACGTCGGAAACGATGTGGTAATTCTGCTGTAACGGCTCATTTAGTTGAGTTTGTAACAGATTCCAGTAAGCCCACCCGATTAGCAATCATCAAATAACAGACCGATGAACGGTGAAGGATTCACACCCCAAATGTGACCAACCTACAGCTATCACTTATTATCGGTTCCAATCGCTGCCTACACCCTGAAACAGCAGCACATAACGCTTACACGGCAAGGGTTTTTCTTTCACTGGTGATTTCTGCTAGTGGACTTGATTAACTTTTGAACATGGACAAACAGTGTTATGAGCGTTCTACCTTTCGATTTACCTGATAAGGCTATTCAGCCAACTAATCAATTCATCTTTCTGACTGGTACAGAAGACTTCACCATCCGAAAAACTGCTGCGGCAAAGATTGCCAGAGCACGCGGTCAGCGTTTCTTTGTTCACATGTGCAAGAGACATGGTGCTAGTGAGCATTACTCAAGCTGCATGGCTTGTGTTGAATGCCAGAAACAATGGTACAGGGATAACGGTAAGCATAAGCCGGATCCAGACATTAAACCTTTTAGCTCTGCCTATACAATTGCAGCGGTATTTTTCAAAGGTATTAGGCTGCGAGTAGATGATACATCCCTCCCTGTGAAAACAAAGAGGGAGGGCAAGATTACTTAATCACAACTTTAACTTCTTTTTCCTGCCAGCTTGATTTGTTAAATGACTGACCGTAAATGAGTTTTAGTGTGCTTTCCCCTTTCTTTTCACCAATGAAGTGAAGCACTTCTTCACCACCGCACCCTACGGCACCTTTCGGACAGTCTTTTGACTGCTCATATCCTCCAGAAACGAAAATCAATCCGTCAGGAAGGTCTTTAATCATCCAGCCGTAACCCGTAGTCGGATTGGACTCAAGGGATAGTTTGACATCTTTACCGACTTCACCTGTTACAGTGGTAGTTTCGTTTGCAGCATTAGCAGTTATAGCAGCGGACATCATAACTCCGAAAACAACAGCTTTAACTTTGTTCATGTTACTCTTCCTTTTCACATATAAATCGACCAAAAAACCAGTGATACAACAATATCTGTTTTGCCATCTGCATGAATGAATCATGGCAGACTATGAATCCATCTCGAATGGCATTAATCTTATTTTTCCCAAAATTGGGTAAGGTCGTTTGATAGTCCAATATTCATACACTATGGAACATATCTATGAGGGTCTGGAAGATTTGATGAGCAGATGAATACCTGCTTAGAAGGCGAACCTGAGAAAGTAGCGGTTAACAAGCAATTTCTCAACATATCTACAATGAAATCAACAAGAAATCCCCGCTAAGATGCAGGGCGCGACTCCAAATTAAGCTAATTCTTTGAGACTCTTACTCACCTTTGCAACAGTCGCACGTGAACAGTTCACCGTGTCCATGATGTCACTGTACGACATACCAGCCTGCAACAGCTTGGCTATCTTCTCATTCCGCTGAGTGTCTTCTGGACGCCCCTTGAACTTGCCTTCAGCTTTGGCTTTAACAATCCCCTGAGCTTGTCTTCTCTTACGGTCGGTGTAATCCTTACGTGCAATAGCTGCCAGCATGTCAAGCATCATACCATTCAAAGCCTCCAGCATACGGTTAGTGAACTCATCACCCGATTGAATCAACTGGTGGCTGGTGGGCAAGTCCAGCGCTACAACCTTCACACCTTTCTCGTTGATGAGTGAACGCAACTTGTTCCAATCTTCACCACTAAGGCGAGACAGACGGTCTACTTGTTCCACAAGCATCACATCGCCTTTCTGTGCAATCTCAAGCAGTCTGAACAGTTCAGGACGTTGAAGAGATGCACCTGATTCATTCTCGGTGAAGTACGTGGCAATTGTCATACCGTTGGATTGAGCGAATTCATCAAGCTGCTGTTTAGCTCGTGAGGCGTCTTGCTCTTTCGTCGAAGCTCTGAGGTAAGCATAAACACGTGTAGTCATAATAGTGAACCCTTGTGAGTCTGTTTAAAGTGGTTCAATTATAACAGTCTGATTTGAGTGGTCCAATAACTCATTTTCGGGGTGAACTGGTTCACTAATTCGGTACCTGTTGAGGTATACCTTAACCAGACCAAAAAAATGACAGGAGAAAAAAGAAGGGGTAAGCGGAGATTGAGGGGCAACCTAAAGAGGAAGCCCCAGAAAAATTTATTAAGCCGAGGTTTCTTTTTCTTCTAAGAAATTGTTAACAATTCTGCGGAAATCAAGAGGTTTCTTAATTGATGGAATCGGCGTACCTGTACCGCCAGTTCCTTTTACAACAACCGTACCGTAACCCAGCAAGCGCCCTAAAAGCCCTTGATTGATACTGATACTTTCAACCTTTTCAAGGCGCAACTCGATGGTTGAGCGACGAATAAAACCGAATTTTGCAATGATACGTTTGTTGGTCAGCGCGAGTTCCGTTGTTGCAACCTTAACAACAACATTAAGCAGCATAAACAGCCCCAGAAACAGAAAGACCCAGCCTACGCTATTTGGATGAGCTTCCCCTTCTTTCGCTGCTGCCGATGCCATGAATCCACCAAAAGCAATGAAAAGAAAGAACAGCGAAACAATAATAGTGATAAGGAATGATAACCATGAGACATGTGCCCTCACGATAACCTCTTCACCTTTGGATAAGTTTGAATCAACGTAACTTGCCATGCACAATTCCTTCGCAATAGTAATAATCCGAAACATTATAAAATGTTTTCTGTTTGTAAATACATAGTGTCAGCCGATTTTTAGTGACATCCTCTGAGCATCAGTGAGTAAACTAACAGAATCAGTCCTGTAGCCTTACGTGAAACAGTAAAACGCCCTCAACCGTTGGTATCACTGGGCTGATGGTGAAAATTCAGATGCCTTGATACACTGATAAACCCTGTTAATAAAGTGATTATTTATGCGGTTTTTGCAGTATTATCAGGGTTGTGGTGTTTATTTATGCACTTTTCAAAGATGAAAAAGGGAAGCCGTCAGGTCATAGCGTAAAATCTCTTGCTAAGAACGTTTTGTAACCTGCTTACCTGACTTCCTGAACTCTTCATCAGATGTAATGACGCTGAACATGTCGATGTCTGTAGGTGACGGGGATGATACAACTTGCTTCATTAAATCCCGTGATAACACAGGAGATAAGTCTCTTGATTTTCCAATTACAGTACCGTTTCGAAGCGTGATTATTATCATTTCACGTTGCAGCTCGATGGATTGTACGAATTTTGACAGTATGAGTTGTGCTTCTACTCTTCCTGCTTTGGTCGTCAAGTCAATCTCCGACAGGTGATGCAACGGCTTATCACTCAATGTTTCACGCTGATTGAGTTCGTCTAATTCACTTTGCAAGTTACTGCGTTGAATGTTCAGTTCTTTGACCTGTTCTTTAAGCTCTGTAACATCATCCAGTTCGAGAAGCAGGGTGGTTGCCTTTTTTAGCTTGCTGGTGACTAACGAGATTTGATACTCAATCTCAGCTTTTCGTTTATCGGTGTTGTTACCATCAGACCTCTCAAGGAAGCCAATGATGTTATCAAGCATCCATTTATCAAAGGGTTTACGTTTAATGGTAGGAACATTGCAACGTCCATCAGGGACATTGTTACAACGGTAAACACCTTGATAGGTTGCCTTGACGCCTGTGGGATGTACTGAGGCACCGCATTGACAGCGAATGATTCCCTTAAATAGGTTGATAGTAATTGGATTGTCACTGGCTGGCGCTCTGCCAACACGATTTTTTGACAGAATCTCCTGAGCCTTATTAAAGGTGGCAACATCAATCGCTGGTTCATAGTAGTTGGGGATAGCGGGGCGGTCATTACGCTTGGATGCTGCCAGTGTTCCAACGGTTGACTCAGAGCGTAAGATAGTACGGACAGAGTGAACACTAAAGCCATTCGCTTTTTCACGTCGAGAGAATGACTTAATGTTGTTTGCCTGAAGGTAACGAGCAATGTTGTGAAGAGATTCACCAGAAAGGAGCAAATCGAAAATTGTCACAACGGTTGATGAGTGCTCGTTAAGTTTACGAGTATCAGGGTCTATCCAGCCTGGGACATTTTTAGTCAGTTGCTGTTTGCCTTCTAATGCAAGCTGTGCTCTATGCTCCCATGCAGCACTTACCTTGATTGATTTCTCTTTTGATTGCTGATGTGCGATGTGTGCGGCTATCTTCAACTGAATAGATGTATCAAGGTCATCAATATTGGTGCTGGTGTAGATTTTGCCTGATTCGAGACAAATCACATCAACACCTTTACCCGTAATGAGGTCTACAAGGTTTTCGGTATTACGTGCTTTCTGTCGGTTAAGACGGGTTTCTGATTCGACAAGTAAGACAGTTTGCCCTGACAGGTACCTACCATCCTGTATGTTTTGAAGCATTCGTCCAAAATCGCCTTTCAGATGGTGACCGTGATATGCCGATGCACCTTCATCTGAGAATTCATCGACAACTTTTGCATCAGGGTTATCTTTCAGCCATCTCTCAAATAGACCTTTCTGGCGGCGTATTGAGTCACCACGTTCTTGTGGCTTACTGCTGAAACGAAGGTATGTAATTACTTGACGCATAGTGATAGACTCGACGTAAATGATTATCAATTAGCAAAGAACCTTGAAAAACTATGGCTTATGCTACCTCGCCGAATAGCTCAAATACAATGACCCTTGATTTACCTCGCCGCTTTCCCTGGCCGACGCTGCTCTCCGTCGTGATTCACGGTGCTGTCGTGGCGGGTTTGCTCTATACCTCGGTTCATCAGGTTATTGAAATGCCCGCACCCGCGCAGCCGATTTCGGTGACCATGGTATCGCCAGCGGATCTCGAGCCGCCGCAGGTCGCGCCGCCACCGCCACAGCCGGTTGCTGAACCGGAGCCAGAACCCGAACCTGTTCCGGCGCCACCGAAGGAAGCCCCGGTGGTGATCCATAAACCTGAACCGAAGCCCAAACCTAAGCCGAAGCCAAAACCGGTTAAGAAGGTCGAGGAGCGTCCGAAACGCGAAGAACGTCCGGTTGAGCCACGCGCGACCCAGACGGTTGAGAATACAGCACCTTCACGTCCGGTGATGAACAACTCCGCACCGGCACCAAAACCAACGGTTGCCGCGCCAGCGGGCCCACGAGCACTGAGCCGAAACCAGCCTCAGTATCCGGCGCGAGCGCAGGCTTTACGTATTGAAGGTCGCGTACGGGTGAAATTTGACGTTACCGCAGATGGCCGCGTTGATAACGTGCAAATCTTGTCCGCTCAGCCTTCTAATATGTTTGAACGCGAAGTGAAATCGGCGATGCGCAGATGGCGCTACGAAGCCGGTAAACCGGGTAGCGGACTGATCGTGAACATTGTCTTCCGCCTGAACGGCGGGGCGCAGATGGAATAAAAAAGCCTCCGGATGGAGGCTTTTTTGTCAGATAATCAGGCCTGTGGAAGCTGACGAGGTTTACCCTCGCTATCCACTGCCACATAAATAAACAGTGCTTCAGTAGCTTTATAGCGCTGTCCAATCGGTTCTGAAGAGACCTTCTTCACCCAGACTTCAATGTTGATAGAGATGGAGGTATTGCCGCGCTTGACGCAGCGCGCGTAACAGCACACCACGTCACCTACCGCTACCGGGCGCAGGAAGGTCATTCCATCGACCCTCACGGTTACCACGCGTCCATGAGCTATCTCTTTTGCCAGAATTGCGCCGCCCATATCCATTTGCGACATCAGCCAGCCGCCAAAAATATCGCCATTGGCATTGGTGTCAGCGGGCATTGCCAGTGTGCGTAAAACCAGTTCGCCCTGAGGGGCGTTAGTTGTTGTCATTGTTTTAACTCGTAACGGAAGACTTCAGGCGGGATGCTACTATGATTTCACAGCGGAGAGAATAGACCAGAACGCCTGTCGAACACGTTCTGGTCAACCAGCAGTTAGTGCTTATCGTCCTGCGGCATATGGCGATAGATGTAAACGCCGCTGAGCAGGGTGAAAATCAGCGTCAGGGCGGTCAGGCCGAAGACCTTAAAGTTGACCCAAATGTTTTGCGGCAACCAGAAGGCAATGTAGATATTGGCAAGACCGCAAAGAATAAAGAACACCGCCCAGGCGATATTCAGTCGGGACCAGACCTGCTGCGGCAGCGTCAGCTCTTTACCCAGCATGCGCTGAATAAGCGGTTTTTTCATAACCCACTGGCTGATTAACAATGCGCCTGCAAACAGCGCGTATATCACCGTGACTTTCCACTTGATGAATTCATCATTGTGGAAGAACAGGGTCAGCCCGCCGAAAACAGCGACCAGCACGAACGTGACCAGCGCCATTTTTTCAACTTTACGATAACGTACCCAGCTGTAGATCAGCACAACCGCGGTCGCGATAATCAGCGCAGTGGTCGCAGCATAGATGTCATACAGCTTATAAAACGCGAAAAAGACCACGAGCGGTAAAAAATCAAGAAACTGCTTCATTCTGTGATTCCATCTTCTCTGTTGAGCCGGGAAGCGGGTCATGCTCCCGGCATCAGGATTACTGACGAATTAACATATACAGGCGGAACAGATAGACCAGCAGTACCGCTGAAATCAGGTTGCTCAGCGTATTCGCGACTACCGCGCCAACATTAGGCGTTAAAACCGCAAAATTCGGCGCAAACAGGAGCAGAAGCGTTTTCGCCAGCAGCCAGCCGATCACGGCAGGGGCTACCAGACGCATATTCGCCCATGCGAGCCTGATGCTGCTGCGCATTGCGGTAAAAATACCCATTTTGTCCTGCACGATCATGATCGGGGCAAAAGAGAGCACGATAGCCAGCAACACGCCCGGCACCACGACCAGCATAATCCCCATCTGCACCAGCAGGGTGGTTAAGAAGATCAGGATAAACAGCTTCGGCAAAACGGGGGCACTGGCACCAATCGCCCGTAAGGCACTGACCCGATGGCCCGCTGACACCAGCTGAATCATCAGGAGAACGCCGCCCGCCAGAATCGCATTACCAATGAGACCAGAGAACGTCGATGCGGCTGAAGCCCGCAGCAGGATTTGCTGCTGCTCTGGCGTCATGTTTTGCACCAGTTCAAACAACCCGACGCTTCCTGCCAGATTGTCACCCTGGCTCAGGCTGGCAATCTGTTCATCACTCGGTGAGAAGGCATGGCCCAGCACCACAGTGATAAAGGCGCAAAGCAACGCGATCAGTAAAAAAGTTATGAACTGATTGCGGAAAAAGTTTCCCGTGTCACGGTAGACAGACTTCGCCGTGATAGACATGCACTCTCCTTGAGTATTGCAGGTGTTAATTAGCCGGCAATTGTACACCGGATGCACCTGCTGTGGCAGCATCAAGGCTTGTATGGAAAAGCATATCTTTGTAAAGCGGCGGTAATCCGACCCGTGCGCGGGCGCGATTACAGGCGTCGTTGACCTGCCCGTCTTCCCCTGACATAGCAAATTCCCGGCAGGGGCTGGGGCGATCCTCATAGATGGAACACCGGGTTGAGACCCCGGGTTCACCCTGTAGCGCGACGCAGCGGGCTTGTTTTTGGTTCGTGCCGCGCATACAGCGCAGAAAAGGGGTTAACGGCTCAGTGAGATGAACCGGAACGGTACCGCCGCCATCGCTGGCCTCGGCCCAGTAGAAAGAGACTCGAAAATACGCACAACAGGCTCCGCACGTCATGCACGGGTTAACTTCACTCATGGCACACCTGCAAAAAAGAACGCATCAAATCAATTTGTGAGAGCGATAAATTAGCCAGCCGCCTGAGGAAGAGCAAGAGGGGGAAAAGAGAAAATTTTGTAACTGTGAAATGCCAAAAATTGACATGGAAACAACTTGCTGCCTTTCAAAGCGCCACAAAAAATTAACCCAGATCAATGAATGTTAACTTACTGGTTTTAATGTGATCTGTGGCAGATCACTTATTACTCATTTGTGAGTATATTCTCACCCGCGATTAAAACCACAACGATGGAGCGGATATGAAAAAATTAGCGGTGGCAGCCCTTGTATTAAGCAGTCTCTCTGGCGGCGCGTACGCGCACGAAGCAGGTGAATTCTTTATTCGTGCCGGTTCGGCCACGGTTCGCCCAACTGAGGGCTCTGATAACGTGCTGGGTATGGGCGGTTTTAACGTCAGTAATAACACCCAGTTAGGCTTAACGTTCACTTATATGGCGACGGATAACATTGGTGTCGAGCTTCTGGCGGCAACGCCGTTCCGTCATCGCGTCGGTCTGGGGGCAACCGGTGATATCGCCACCGTACACCATTTACCGCCAACGCTGATGGCGCAATGGTACTTTGGCGATGCCAGCAGCAAGGTGCGTCCGTATATTGGCGCCGGTGTAAACTACACCACCTTCTTCGATGAGAAATTTAACGATACCGGTAAAGAGGCCGGTCTGACTGACCTCAGCCTGAAAGATTCATGGGGTATGGCGGGACAGGTGGGGCTGGATTACCTGATTAACCGTGACTGGCTGATCAACGCCTCAGTCTGGTACATGGACATTGATACAGACGTACGCTTTAAAGCGGGCGGTGAGCAGCAAAGTATCAACACGAGACTGGACCCGTGGGTGTTTATGTTCTCTGCGGGGTATCGTTTCTAATCCCCCGGTTAAACTGGCCACGCGGTGGCCAGTTTGCATCGCACTCTTAAAACGACGGATAAACCGGTCGTTCGTCCAGCTTAAGGCAGTGCCTGAGGCGCGTTTCCCCATCATATAAATAGCTGAATGCATCGCTGGACACCGAATGGAACAGAATATCACCGTTGGCAAACGGGATAATTTCCGTGTCACCCGCGCGCTTGTGCCCTGCGCCGGTTTCAAACTGGCCGCGCCACCGTTCCTGCGTATGGTCGTAAACGTGCAGGATAACCTCGACAAGTCCTCTTTCCGGACAGTTAAGGCGCAGGAAGGTTGAAGAGAAATTCAGGGGCAGCACGTGAAAGGGAATCAATAAGGCGAAAACCAGTAAAGCTCGTAAATACATCAAACTGCGAAAACCTCCTTCAAAATGGATATGAGATTTTACTTAAGTCAGATGCGGTGGCTTTGCCCTCGATCAAGAGGTCTTATAATTCAATGCGATAAAGGCCTCTGACGAGGCCTGAACGTTCATTTTTGAATCAAATAGCGGATTGTTGGCCCGTCCTGCTGAATATCCAGCACCGTGTAGCCATGGTTTTTAGCATCCAGCGGAATGTTGTTAATGGATTGCGGGCAGTCGCTCACCACCTCCAGAATTTCCCCTTTTTTAAGCTGCGGTAGCGCTTCAAGGGTAGCCACTGCCGGATAAGGGCAGGGTTCGCCGATCATATCCAGTCGATAATCAGGCACGATCTCTTTCATGCAGCGTTCTCCTGCGTTTCAGGTTTAGCGGTGGTGCGACGGAAGAAACGTTTCTCCTGCGCGACAACCAGTAAAAAAGCGACCAGCAGCAAGGCATAGGTTACCAGCAGGCCGCCGAGCGGACCGAAGGTGCTCAACAGATTGACCTTATCCCAGTTTGTTGCGAGTACAGGTGAGACATCATCCCAGTAGTACGCCAGAATGGTTGAACCAATGACATTACCAAGGCCGACCCACCAGTAATGCACCTGGCCTTCGACGGCGCGATACATCCAGCCGGTTTCACACCCGCCTGCCAGCACAATTCCGAAGCCAAACAGCAGGCCACCAATCACCGCGTTAGGACCGGCCCACATGATTTTCGGTTCAACACCGAGTTGTACATAGCTGAAAATGCCGATGGCGCTCACCGCCATACCGGCAATGATCGCTTTTGCCATCATGGTTCGTCCGGTGATCCACATATCGCGAAACGCAGAGGTAAAGCAGATCTGCGCGCGTTCGATCAGCAGACCGAACCCTACGCCGAACAACATCGCCAGGCCGAGTTTCGGTTGATTCAGCGCTGTGCAGATTGCCCACGCGATCATGGCAAAAAAGACCAGCATACCGAGGCGAAAACGGCGTTTCGCCTGGTCCGGCTTCTGGGTCAGCGGCGACGCCGCGCTAACTTTGGTCATTTTTACCGGAATACGGAACAGCGGCAGCAGGGTGAATTTTGCACCGAAGTAAGAGCCAATCGCGGTGGCGACGGCAAAGAACCAGGCATGCAGTGAAAATTGCGGAATACCCGTGAAGAACGCGGCAAGGTTACAGCCCATCGCCAGGCGAGCACCAAACCCGGCAATAATCCCGCCGACGACCGCCTGCATAATGCGGATACGGCTTTTGGGCATGCGCAACTTGACGTTATTTGCCCACAGCGCCGCCGCGAAACAGCCGCCGAACATCCCGATGATCATCATTCCGTCGATGCGGGTAAGCGGAGTACCGTCCAGGTGAATGAGTTTAAAGTAGCCCCACTCTTCGGCATGCACGCCAGCGAGTTGCAGAAGTTGACCACCCCAGCGGGTAAACTCGCCGGTCACGGCCCAAAAGGTACCGGTAATGCCGAAATAATAAGTAGAGAGAATGCCTGCCGCGATAACGGCCGGAACAGGTGACCAGAACTTAACTAAATAAGTCTGTTTGAAGTATTGCCATGACATGAGTAAACCTCTGAACTCAGAAGGTGTATTTGGATTTAACGGGCCGGAATATATAACTTTTTGGCTTACTCTAAAACCTCTCCAAACCTACTCTCCGGGATAGCGTCATTTTTTATGACCTCCGTCATTAAATCTTCCGGTTATTTCCCGGCAATCACACCCCCGGCTGCAAAATATTCATTCCTTTCGCGGAGCCTTACTCAAAATGCGAGAGCGGCAGACATCCAGAATTTCGGCAGCCAGCGCGGAATTATCCGGGCAGGCACGGGACAACACCAGAGCCCCGACAAGATGTGCAAAGGTGTTTATCAGGTCAGCACGTGAGACATTTTCGTCGCTTAACATTGCCAGCTGACGTTCAACCCCGGCTGCAAATGTCTCTTTGATGGACTCGGACTGGCGTGCGGTGTCCGTGCCCAGGGCAGACATCACGCAACCTCCGGCCATATCATCGCGATGCTGCCGGGAGAGGTAATATTCAATGAATTTGTCTCGATCTACACCCGCCAGGTTTTCAGCGGCATGCACAAACCCGCAATTCATGGCCTCTGACATCAGGTCGGCCTTCGAACCAAAGTGCTTATAAAATCCGCCGTGGGTTAAACCCGCAGCAGACATCAGCTCCGCCACGCCCACGCCGTCATAGCCGCGTTCACGAAAAAGTTCGGATGCCGTTTCAACTATGCGCATCCGGTTCTCCCGGACCTGCTCTTTTGACACTTTCATGCTGCCCACCCCCTATAAAACAAGGCTCAATTATACATTGATGATGATCATAATCAAACCAGTTGACTTTATAGATTATGATCATCATCATTAAATCTGTATCTCCGACAGCGCTTCGCAGAGAAAGGCACGCTCTGTCAGTCTGGCTGAGATCAGCAAAGAGAGCCGGATATCTCCCGGATTTACCTGCATCGAACGGTGCAGATTCTGTTTAACATTTGATAAAGAAGATCACACATGACGAAAACTTCAGTTCTCATTACAGGCGCATCGACGGGTATTGGTGCTGTTTATGCGGAAAGGTTTGCAAGCCGTGGACATGACCTGATTCTGGTTGCCCGGGATAAAACAAAATTAGACGCACTTGCCGAACGTCTGAGACAGGAGAAGGGCGTTTCTGTAGATGTCCTGCCTGCCGATCTCACTCAGGCAGCGGAGTTAGCGACGGTGGAAACGCGTCTTCGTGAAGACGAAAAAATAGGGGTGCTGATCAATAACGCCGGCATCGCACAGTCGGGCCATTTTATCGGCCAGACGTCCGAGGCAATTGAGCGTCTTATCGCCCTGAATGTCACCGCGCTGACGAGACTTGCCAGTGCCGTGGCACCAAGGTTTGTCAACGCCGGAGAAGGTGCGATCGTCAATATCAGTTCAGTCGTTGGGCTTGCCCCGGAATTTGGCATGTCGATTTACGGTGCAACCAAAGCCTTCGTGCTTTTCTTGTCGCAGGGATTGCATCTTGAGCTGTCCTCCGCAGGCGTTTACGTCCAGGCGGTACTTCCGGCCGGCACTTACACCGAAATCTGGGAACGTGCCGGTATTGATATCAGTAAGGCGCCCGAGATGATGGAAGTGGATCAGTTAGTTGACGCAGCCCTGGCGGGCTTTGACCGTCGCGAACTCGTCACCATCCCTCCTTTACAACACGCTGCCCACTGGGATGACCTGGAGAGGACGCGTCAGGCTCTGCTGGCGGACATCAACCAGGCTAACGTGGCAGAGCGCTACAAAGTGTAGTCAGGAGGGATTCGGCATAGGACTGAGTATCGTTTTTTCACTCAGCAACAGCGTTGTTAAGAAACATGCCACAGGCAAACCCGGCAGAGTAAAAGACAAATGAATAAGAAGACGATGAAAGCGTTTACGTTTAAACGCTATGGTAAATCCCCGGGACTGGGGATCGATGACGTCGATTTTCCGTCCCCCGGTGATGATGAAATTCTGGTCAAAGTGTATGCAGTAGGTCTGAACCCAATCGATAACATGATCCCGACCGGCATGTTCAAACGCGTTCTGCATTTCAGTCTCCCCGCGACCTTGGGCAGTGATGTGTCCGGCGTTGTCGTTGCCACAGGACGTCGCGTGACGCGATTCAAGGCAGGCGACGAGATTTTCGCCAGTATTTTTGACAGGGGAACGGGGTCGCTGGCCGAATTTGTCCGGGTGCCAGAAAGCCTTGCGGCGTTAAAACCCGCCAGTCTGGATTTCGTACAGGCCGCGTCACTTCCTATGGTCAGTCTCACCTCCTGGCAAGCGCTGACAGAACGCGCGATGCTGCGAGCGGGGCAGAAAGTATTTATCCCTGCCGGATCCGGTGGAATCGGCAGTTTTGCTATCCAGCTGGCGAAACACTTTGGTGCAACGGTTGGGACGACCACCAGCGCAGCCAACATTGACTGGGTGAGCCGCCTTGGTGCAGATGACGTCGTTGACTATAGAAAGCAGGAATTCGAAAAAGTACTGAGCGGCTACGATATTGTCCTCGGTACTGTCAGAGGTGACGCGATTGAGAAATCCACGCAAATCCTTAAGCCGGGAGGGAAAATTATTTCCCTGATCGGGCCGTTAGATGCTGCTTTCGCGCGGGAACGACACCTTAATGTTTTCCTGCGTTCCGTATTAGGGCTGATGAGCCGCAAAATCATGCGGCTGTCAAAAAAGCGAGGTTTGACCTATTCGTTTCTCTTTGTTCGCCCTGATGGCAGCCAGCTCAGCCAAATCGGTGAACTCATGGACGCTGAACTCATCAAGCCCGTAATCGACAAGGTTTACCCCTTTGCCCAAACGAGCGACGCCTTCACCTATCTGGCTCGAGGGCATGCAAAGGGGAAAGTCGTCGTTAAAGTTCATGGGTGATAGCTACGAAGGCTTGAGCGCCGTTGCAGCGGCGGACCGCAGATAATGGTGATGCACTGAGTGGAACCCTGCGCATTGCCCCCCTATGCTGCCGGACCTTGTTACTGAAGGTGTGGATATTTCGCTACGTTTTGGTGAGTCGGGGGAAGGATGAACCCAATATACGTTGTACTCTGCGCGGGATTAAAACCTGGGCATTACGGATATGGCCACCCCTCAGGCGAGGGGTGGCTTTCGGGGCGGGAGAGTGATGTTTACTTCGCCGCTTCCTCGATAAGTGTGGCGACATCCTGGGGATGTGAAACCATCACGACATGGGATGCGCCTTTAATTACAACGGTGTGTTTTGATCCCGCGCGTTCAGCCATGAATCGCAAACCCTGGGCGGGGATATTCTTGTCGCCGTCACCGTAAATGAAGTAAGAGGGCAGTTTTTTCCAGGCTGGCGCACCCGATTTTTCAGTTAAAGCCGCTTCGGTAATCGGTCTTTGCCCTGCGGCCATCAGCGCCGCCTCTTCAGCTGAAACGTCATGCGCGAATTGCTGGTGGAACTTCGCCCGATCGATGGAGAGATCGACGCTACCATCAGCCAGCTTCAACGGTGTGGCAAGCGCCTGACCAAGCGTGCCGCTAGGGAATTTCCCTGCCAGGTCGGCCGCGGCTTCACCCGCGTCCGGAGCAAATGCGGCGACATAAACCAGCGATTTGACATTGTTTGTATCACGGGCCGCGTTCGTAATAACCTGGCCACCATAGGAATGCCCGACAAGGACGACCGGCCCCTTAATGTTGTTCACCACAGAAGAGACGTAAGCCGCATCACCCGAAACACTGCGCAGCGGATTCGCGGCAGCAACGACATTGTATCCATCCTTTTGCAGGATCCGGGTAACGCCATTCCAGCTAGAAGAGTCGGCAAAGGCACCATGAACCAGGACAACGGTCGGCTTAGCGGTTTCGGCGATTGCGCTGGCAGACAGCAGAACGGCGGCAACGGCAAGGGAGGCAGCAAATTTGGACATGATCATTCCTCTTTTCAATACAGTTTAAAGGGTATGCGTAGGGGGGATTGTGGCCTGTCTGAAACAGGCCACCTGGTTAGCCGCGAATAAAGGCCAGTACGTCAGCGTTAAAGCGATCGGCCTCTGTCTCCGCCAGTCCATGTGAACCGCCGGCATATATCGTCAGCGTCGCATTCGCAACGATCTCAGCGGCGCGGTGTGCGGATGCCTTAATGGGGACAATCTGGTCATCGTCGCCATGAATAATCAGCGTAGGGCGATCAATCTGCTGCAGGTCGCGTGTGTAATCGACTTCAGAGAACTCATGGATGCAGTCATATTGCCCTTTAATGCCGCCCTGCAGGCCAATTCTGCGGAAGTTTTCCCGTAACCCGTCATTGGTAGGGACATGGTCACGGTTAAAGCCATAGAACGGAATTGTCAGGTCAAAGTAAAACTGTGAGCGGTTTTTGGCCGTGCCTTCGCGGATAGCATCAAACACCTCAATCGAAGTACCGTCTGGATTGGCATCCGTCCGGAGCATAAGAGGAGGGACTGCGCCGACCAGAACGACTTTAGCCACGCGTGAGGTACCATGACGGCCGATATAATGTGCAACTTCGCCGCCCCCTGTGGAGTGACCCACTAAAATCAGATCCTTCAGATCCAGCGACTCAATCAGCTCAGCGAGATCGTCCGCATACTGATCCATATTGTTGCCGTGGAAAGTCTGGTCTGAACGCCCATGGCTGCGACGGTCATGCGCGATGACCCGGAAACCATTCTGGCTGAAAAACAGCATTTGCTGATCCCAGGCATCAGACGATAACGGCCATCCGTGAGCGAAGAGGATAGGCTGACCTGAACCCCAGTCTTTGTAAAAAATGCCTGTTCCGTCTTTGGTGATGAAAGTTGTCATTTTGTACTCCTGTTATGTGTTGTGTTATTTGTTTGTGTGCGATTTGTTTGTGTGCAAACGAATATGGCAACCCTTTTTGCCTTTGTCAATCGCTTGCAATTAAATCGTATGCAAATTATTTTAAGGGGACTGGAGGACATATGACTAAACACACTAATTCCGAGGATTCCCTGCCAGATGTGCACGGTATGCTCTGTTTCTCTCTTTACTCTGCGGGACATGCTTTTACTCAGCTCTATCGTCCCATGCTTGATAAGCTTGGCCTGACCTATCCCCAGTATCTGGTGATGGTTACCTTGTGGAATCAGGATGGGCGAACAGTGAAGGAACTGAGTGGAATTCTTTTTCTTGAGTCCAGTACGTTGACCCCTTTACTGAAGCGGCTGGAGACTGCGGGGTTGATCACCCGGACACGTAATCCGAAGGATGAGCGCGAAGTGCTTATCCACCTGACGGAGAAGGGGGAGGCGCTGAAAAGCGAGACCAGCACTATCACGCGCTGTATTGTGGATACCCTGGGGATGGACGCCGACATCATTGCTGACATCAAAGCATCAGTCGATAAGATCCGTGACAAGATCCACCGTGCGCAGAAACCGGACGCCAATGACCTGGCCTGATGGGGTCATTCGGGCAGAGACATACTGTCCATTCGTACGCTCTATGAAACACTGAATTTACTGGAGGGCTGTTTTTCGAATTGAGGAATCTCATTATGATGAGGGCTAATGATTCCCAGGGGATACCACATGCGCATTGACAATCTACAGTATTTTTTTGACCCACTTTGCGGCTGGTGTTATGCCAGCTCGCCCGCCCTGAATTATCTGGCACAACATTACATCGAAAAGCTCACGTTAATGCCCAGCGGTCTTTTTTGTGATGAGGGTGCCCGGCACATCACCGCCCAATGGGCAGAATATGCGTGGACAAACGATCGGCGTATCGCTTCGCTGACCGGTCAGCCATTCAGTGAGAGCTATCACCAGCTCCTGAACTCAGGTGCGCGCTTTGATTCGACGTTTATGAACCGGGCACTTACGGCTTTTCATGAAATCAGCCCGGCGGCAGAGGCAGGGCTGCTTCGTGCACTGCAACATGCCCGCTATGTACTGGGGCGTGATACCGCGCAAAGTGATGTGGTGGAAGAGATCGGCATCGCCTGGGCTCGGGAAAATAACGTTGACCTCAACCCTAATGACTTTGC
Source organism: Enterobacter kobei (assembly GCF_001729765.1). NCBI lineage: Bacteria > Pseudomonadati > Pseudomonadota > Gammaproteobacteria > Enterobacterales > Enterobacteriaceae > Enterobacter > Enterobacter kobei. The sequence goes on along the minus strand of NZ_CP017181.1, from coordinate 2,598,199 downwards.
CGGCCGGCTTGATGCCGATAACGCGCTTCGCAGCCTGACGGACGACAGGATCGCTGACGTAAAGCGTCTTATGAATCAAAAAGGTTTCAGGGGGGTTCCGCTGCTGTTGGTTACGGTTGACAGCACTGAGCACATTATCAGCGGCCACGATCTCTACGGTGGAGCAAAAAGCATCGGCGAGGCGCTGGCAAAGCTTGCGTAGCCAAAACGAGGCTTCCGGTTTTACACACCGGAGCTTCGTTTATCACCTGTTCGAATGCCCGAATCATTTCTGGCGGGAGAGGGAACGGAAAGAGCAGTAGTACCCTGCAGATGCGATAAGGCAGAGCATATACCCGAATGATTCGCTGCCTTCCTCCACGACATTCTTGACCACCCTGACGTAGCTTTGATCGAGTATCGCGTACCATAATTCGTGCATTCCAAACAGCCGGGAGAAAACCAGGACTGCCAGCAGACCACTGAGCATCATGCCGTACCACGGGGTACGGGTATAGTGGGTCAGTTGCGTAAGAGTAAGTCGGAAATGGATAACGGGATAAAGCAAAGCGCAAATAGCGGAAAGTAGTGCAAACCACACCCAACTTCCATGAGCCAGAAGATCAAAAAATGCATCCAGTTCGCGAATCAGCATGGAGAGGAAAAAGCCGCCGATCAGGATGTTGCAATAGCGCATGAATTCCCATTTCTTCGCCAGCAGGAAGTGAATAAATACGATGCTCACTAAAACCGATTCCTGCACAATTTCGGTCAGCGATATCTCCGGTATATCCAGATTAAATAAAGAGATATCCGCCCACAGACAAAGTACGGGCAAGGAGCAGGCTGCTGACGCGAAAAGAAAGAAGAAAAAGCTTTTGAGCACAGACATTAACACCACCACTTTCATTCAAAACATCTATGATAAGTGGCTTCGAACGAAAATCTATTTCACTTTGTGCGCTATAGGCATGAATTTTAAGCATATTGAGCTACTTAGCGAGGGTGCGTTCACTCTGTGCCGATAAGATCCCCCCTTTCAGGGAGCTCTCCGTCACTAAAAGAGGCAATATGCTTTGGCTATCACAGGATGCGAATACATGGCCCCAGCGGCTTTAGTTTCCATAGCCATTCAGCCGTCCGGGTGTTTAAGCGGTTATAATAAAAAATAAAAACTTTGCTTAAAAAAATTTTCTGTGCCTAAATAGCGTCATCGGTTTGGAATACAGACCTTATAAACGCAGTTTAGTAAAGCAGTCCTCAGTTCAGGTGTTATCAATAGATACTCTTCTTCGTGAGCCTCCTCCTAAGTGCCAAATAAGTTACTCTCTAAATACAGGCCATCATCGCCGCGCTTAGTGGCTCAAAAAATAAGGAATTATCTATGTCTAATAAAATGACTGGTTTAGTAAAATGGTTTAACGCTGATAAAGGTTTTGGCTTTATCACGCCTGACGACGGCAGCAAAGATGTATTCGTACATTTCTCTGCTATTCAGAGCGACAGCTTCAAATCGCTTGATGAAGGCCAGAAAGTGTCCTTCACCATTGAAAATGGCGCTAAAGGCCCGGCAGCGGGTAATGTTTCTCCGCTGTAAGTCGCGCCTGTTATCAATGACCCTTACGATAGCGATGAAGACGCGAGTCTGAGCAGTTAAGCTTCACTGATAACAAAAAACCCGCCGAGTGCGGGTTTTTTTATGGCTCCAGGAAAATTGTTATTCTGTTTAGCCGACCTGTTTTCTGAGACAATTATCCTTCACCCGGAGGCGGGATGCGGTCCCGAAGGCTGTATTCCTGTGATAAACGCCAGAAATCATGACCAGCCGGATGCTGATATAAGCGGAGCGAGAATTGACCGGCGACAGCGGTGATGTATTCAAATATCGCTGACTGGGTATTTTCATACTCCATCCACAGTACGGATGAGGTAAAACAATAAATTTCCAGGGGAATACCCGACGGCGTAGGCTTTAGCGTTCGCACGACAATATACATATCTTTGATAATATCAGGCCGATCGGCGAGCCATGCCATCAGGTAGTGCCGAAAAAGCGTTAAATTTGTCAGGCCATTATCCATAAACCAACTGTCCGGTACGCCCATGGGATCACGCCCGTCGATGAGCTTTGCCAGCGGTTCATTCGTGCCGCGCAGGGCCAGCATCGGGGCCAGCGTTTCCTGAGTGAGGAATTTAACGGAGTGCTGATCGATAGTGGTGCTGCGCATAATCCGGCGTGCCCCTGACGAAAACATGGCCTGCCAGTTGGTATACGTTTCGGTCAGGAAGTTTTTGGTCGGGATACGCGAGATTGTGTTATCCCAGTTACGGATGGTAATAGTGTGCAGCGCTATGTCGGTCACTTCGCCACTCAGGTTCTTATCGGGCATTTCAATCCAGTCCCCCAACTGCAGGACATCATTTGACGAAAGCTGGATATTGGCCACGAGCGAAAGCAGGGTGTGCTGAAAGACTAACATCAGTACGGCTGCTACGGCCCCGAGGCTGGAAATAATGATCGCAGGGGATTTATTCGACATGACGGCAAGGATCATGATCGCAGCGATGATGTGGATAAATATTTTCCCTATCTGAATATAGCCTTTGATAGAGTGATTTTTACGCTTCGTCTTGCGTAAATAAGAGCTGTTGACAATATCCAGCATCTCATTGAAGAAAACCGACAGAAAAATAAAGAATAAAATCCCACAGATGGTATTTATTGCCGTCACCAGCGATGCCGGCATATTGGGCATAAACTGCAGGACGTAATAAACGATAATAACCGGAATGAAATTTGACAGCTTCTCGGCAATACGACGATCTTTTTCCAGCGGGACATCCTGTTTGTGGCTGGAAAAGAAGACCTTACGAACGATTTTTATGAGCAGGAATTTGCACATCAGGTGCGCAAAGAAACCAGAGATGACCAGCAGAATAAGATTAAATCCAATGGCCAGAGCCGGATTGCTTTCTATGAATGTTAATAAATAATCCAAGTACACCACCGCTTATCGCCTGAATCGTATGCCATTTTGTATTAACCTCATTCAGGAGATAAATACAAAGATTTAACCAAATCATATAATGGCATATCCGGTACAGGCAAGTCCACGACCTGAATCCTAAGCCGCACCGAGCTATTTTGTTGCGGTCAGTAACTTTATTTTCAAATTCGTTCCAGGCGATAAAAGCAGGCGAATGTGCGTGGCAGTGCCCAGAATGGCGGCGCTAAAGAAACACCGTCTGGCGGCGAAGCCAGACGGTGGAGAGGTTACGCTTTGCGCGTTGCCGCTTTCATTGCGCTGACAAAGGTTTTCAGCTCAGCCAGCATTTGCTCTGGCTTGTCCACGTTCTTCTCAATGATTTTAACGATAGCGGAGCCTGAGATTGCACCGGCTGCGTTAGCGTCAATCGCCGCGGTGACCTGGTCGGGAGATGAAATCCCAAAGCCCTGCAGCGGAGGGGCCGCGTGGTATTCAGCCAGCTTTTCGACCAGATGATGCAGAGGCAGCGCCGCTTTGTTCTCCGCGCCGGTTACACCCGCACGGGAGAGCAGGTAGGTATACCCGCGACCATAGGAGGCAATCTGGCGCAGCAGTTCATCATCGGCGTTTGGCGGGCAGATGAAAATAGGTGCCACGTTATGTCGCATCGCCGCCTGACGGAACGGCGCAGACTCTTCTACCGGTACGTCTGCCACCAGAACGGAGTCGACACCCACGCGCGCGCACTCGGCGTAAAACTCATCAATACCACGGTTAAACACCAGGTTGGCGTACATCAGCAGGCCAATCGGGATCGTCGGATGCTTCTGGCGGATCGCCGCCAGCATCTCGAAGCACTGAGTGGGCGTCACGCCTGCGGCAAACGCGCGCAGGGTGGCGTTCTGGATGGTCGGGCCATCCGCCAGCGGGTCAGAGAACGGAATACCCAACTCCAGCGCGTCGGCACCCGCTTCAATCAGGGCATCGATAATCTTCAGCGACTGCTCCGGGCCAGGGTCGCCCAGCGTAACGAAGGGAACGAACGCGCCTTCCTGGCGGGATTTCAGTTCGGCAAATGCATTATCGTAGCGTTCCATCAGATTTCCCCTCGTGCTTTCAGAATATCGTGAACGGTGAAGATGTCTTTGTCACCGCGACCGGACAGGTTAACGACCAGCAGTTGCTCTTTTTCCGGGTTCTCTTTCATCATTTTCAGCGCGTGCGCCAGGGCGTGGGAAGACTCCAGCGCCGGGATAATCCCTTCGCTGCGGCACAGCGTTTTGAAGGCTTCCAGCGCTTCGTCATCGGTAATAGAAACATAATCCGCGCGACCCGTGCTGTTCAGATACGCATGCTGGGGTCCAACTGACGGAAAATCCAGGCCCGCAGAGATAGAGTAGGACTCTTCAATCTGGCCTTCCTCGGTTTGCATCATTGGCGATTTCATACCGAAGTAGATCCCCACGCGGCCATGCTTCAACGGTGCGCCATGTTCACCCGATTCAATACCGTGACCGGCAGGCTCGACGCCAATCAAACCCACGCGGGTGTCGTCGATGAAATCAGCAAACATGCCGATGGCGTTAGACCCGCCGCCGACGCAGGCGATCACCGCATCCGGCAGACGACCTTCTTTTTCAAGGATTTGCGCTTTGGTCTCTTCACCGATCATGCGCTGGAATTCGCGCACGATGGTCGGGAACGGGTGCGGACCCGCCGCGGTACCGAGCATGTAGTGCGCGGTTTCGTAGCTGCCAGACCAGTCGCGCAGCGCTTCGTTACAGGCATCTTTCAGCGTCGCGGAGCCGCTGTGCACCGGGATCACTTCCGCCCCCATCAGGCGCATACGGAACACGTTCGGAGACTGACGCTCAACGTCTTTCGCACCCATGTAAATGCGACATTTCAGGCCGAGCAGGGCGCTGGCGAGCGCAGAGGCTACGCCGTGCTGGCCTGCACCGGTTTCAGCAATAATTTCGGTTTTCCCCATACGCTTCGCGAGCAGCGCCTGGCCGAGAACCTGGTTAGTTTTATGTGCGCCACCGTGCAGCAGATCCTCACGCTTGAGATACAACGTCGTGTTTGTGCCTTCGGTCAGGTTGCGACATTTCGTCAGCGCTGTCGGACGGCCCGCATAGTTTTTCAGCAGGTCGGTAAATTCCGCCTGAAATGCCGGATCTTTCTGCGCACTGACGAACGCCTCTTCCAGCTGGCGCAGGGCGGGCATCAGGATTTGCGGGACGTACATCCCGCCGAACTCACCAAAATACGGGTTAAGTAATGTCGTCATCTTCTCTTCCTTAATATGCACGCAGAGTGTTAAAAACCGAGGCCAGTTTGCTGGCATCTTTAATACCCGGTTGTGACTCTACGCCTGAATTGAAATCGAGGCCTGCGCAGCCCGCTTTGGCGGCTTCCACGCAGTTATCCGGGCTTAATCCACCCGCCAGCAGGACGTTGTCCAGCTTTTCGCCATTTAGCAGTGACCAGTCAAAACGCTGACCCGTACCGCCCTGGCCGTTGTCGAGCACATATTTATCAACATGATTCAGGTTACGTGCGGGCAGGGTGGTACCCACGCTTTGTGCTTTCCAGATCTGCACCTGAGGGGCGAGGTCTGCACGCAGCTTATCGATGTAGGCTTGATCCTCATCGCCATGCAGTTGCACCGCACTCAGGGATAACGTTTCGGCTTTTGCCACGACGTCTGCGATATCCGCATTACGGAACACGCCCACATAGCTAAGTGGCGCTGCTGCGATCACATTGCGCGCCTGTTCCTCACTGACGGCACGAGGCGAGGCGTCAACAAAGATCAGGCCGCCGTAAATGGCCCCCGCGTCATACGCGGCCAGGGCATCCTGTTCGCGAGTTAAGCCACACACTTTGTTTTCACCGAGCAGGACGCGACGTACCGCGGCGTTAAGGTCGTCATGTTCCATCATGGCGGAACCAATCAGGAAACCGTTGGCGAAGTGGCTCAGCTCGCGCACCTGAGCGTAGCTGTTAATGCCGGATTCGCTGATTACCGTGACGCCAGAACCCAGACGCGGCGCAAGCTGGCGCGTACGGTTCAGGTCAATCGACAGGTCGCGAAGATCGCGGTTGTTAATGCCGACCACTTTGGCTTCCAGCGCGATGGCGCGCTCCAGTTCTTCTTCATTACTTACCTCGGTCAGCACGCCCATGTTCAGACTGTGCGCTACGGCAGACAGCTGGCGATACTGCTCGTCGTCGAGTACCGAGAGCATTAGCAGGCAGGCGTCAGCCTGGTAAAAACGCGCAAGCCAGATCTGATACGGGTCGATAATAAAGTCTTTGCACAGGATCGGCTGCGGCGCGATGCCGCTGACGATGGGCAGAAAATCGAAGCTGCCCTGGAAATATTTCTCATCCGTCAGCACGGAGATGGCGGACGCATGATGCTTATAAATACCGGCGATACGCGCCGGGTCGAAATCGTCACGAATAACGCCTTTTGACGGAGAGGCCTTTTTGCACTCCAAAATAAAGGCGGTGCGTGCGCCCTGCAGGGCGTCATAGAAACGACGGCTGCTGGGAACAACATCATTCTGGAAACTGGCAAGCGGCTGCTCTGCTTTGCGGGCTTCCACCCAGATGGCCTTATCGGCAACGATTTTCGCTAAAACGGTCTGCATTCTTTACCCTCTTGCCGCAAGTGCGGTAACGCGATCGTAAGCTGCACCGGAGCGCAGTACATCCAGAACTTTTTGGGCGTTAGCCTTCAGGTCTTCCTCACCGTGCAAACGCATCAGCATGGCGACGTTGGCTGCCACGGCGGCCTCATGCGCGGCCTCACCTTTACCTTGTAGTAAGCGCGTCAGAATGTCACGGTTTTCTTCCGGCGTGCCGCCCGCCAGCGCGTCCTGATGATAGGGTGTTAAGCCGAAATCAGACGCCTCGAGCTGATAGCTAAGCACTTCGCCGTTGTTCAGCTCGGCCACAAGCGTCGGTGCGTGGAGAGAAACTTCATCCATACCGCCGCTGTGTACCACGGCGGCACGCTGGTAACCCAGGACGCGCAGCGTCTCGGCAATCGGCAGGACCAGCTCAGGGCTGTATACGCCAATCAATGCCAGCGGCGGATGGGCCGGGTTAATCAGCGGACCGAGCACGTTAAAGAGCGTGCGGGTTTTAAGCTGCTGGCGCACCGGCATCGCATGGCGGAAACCGGTGTGGTACTTCGGCGCGAACAGGAAGCAGACGCCCAGGTCATCCAGCGCTTCTCGGGAACGTTCGGCATTCATGTCGAGGTTAATACCGAACGCGGCCAGCAGATCGGAGGAGCCAGACCGACTGGAAACGCTGCGATTACCGTGTTTCGCCACCTTCATCCCGCATGCCGCCGCCACAAAGGCGCTGGCAGTCGAAATATTGATACTGTTGCTGCCGTCGCCGCCGGTGCCGACGATATCGGCAAACGGATAGTCCGGGCGCGGGAACGGGGCGGCATTTTCCAGCAGGGCCGTGGCGGCACCGGCGATCTCCTGCGGGCTTTCGCCGCGCACTTTCATGCTCACCAGCGCCGCGGCCAGCTGTTCAGGCTTCAGCTCGCCACGCACTACAGCGGAGAAGAGCTGGTGGCTCTCCTGCTGGCTAAGGGTCTGCGCCTGGTACAGTTTCTCCAGAATCGGTTGCAGGGTATTGGTCTGCTCCAGCTTCTGTAGCGCCCAGTCGAGGGTCTGCTCCAGCAGACGAGCACCGTGTGATGTCAGGATCGATTCCGGGTGGAACTGCATGCCGCAGACGCGATCCGCGTCGTGACGTACCGCCATCACCATCCCTTCAAACGAGGCATTAATCGTCAGCCCGGCGGGAATATTACTCCCGACCAGCGAGTGATAGCGCGCAACCGGAAGTGGATTCGGTAACCCGGCAAACATCGCCTGGCCGTCATGTTCAATGCTGGAGGCTTTACCGTGCAGGATCTCGCCCGCCTGGCCGACATAGCCGCCGTAGGCTTCAACGATCGCCTGGTGACCGAGGCAGATGCCGATAATCGGTAGCTTGCCGCGCATGCGGGTCAGCAGCTCCGGCATACAGCCTGCTTCGCTTGGCGCGCCCGGACCCGGGGAGAGCATCAGCACCGGGTTTTGCATGGTCGCCAGACGGTCAATCAGGGTCTGCGCCGGTACGTGGTTGCGGTAAATAACGACGTTATGGCCATTCGCACGCAGCTGATCTGCCAGGTTATAGGTAAAGGAGTCGATATTATCGAGCAGCAGAATGTCAGCCATCAGAAAATCTCCTGTGCATGATGTGCGGTAGCAATGGCGCGCAATACCGCGCGAGCCTTACTGCGGGTTTCGTCAGCTTCAGACTGCGGAACAGAGTCGAGAACAATCCCGGCGCCGGCCTGGATGGTGGCAATTCCGTCTTCAACGTAGGCAGAGCGGATCACGATGCAGGTATCGAGATCGCCGTGGGCGGTGAAGTAACCCACCGCGCCGCCGTAGCTGCCGCGACGACGACCTTCGGCGGCGGCAATCAACTGCATCGCACGCACTTTCGGCGCGCCGCTCAGGGTGCCCATGTTCATGCAGGCCCGATAGGCGTGCAGCACATCGAGGTCGCTGCGCAGTTCACCCACCACGCGGGAGACCAGATGCATGACGAAGGAATAACGGTCGACTTTGGTCAGATCAGCCACGTAACGGCTACCCGGCGTGCAAATACGCGCAAGGTCGTTACGCGCCAGGTCAACCAGCATCAGATGCTCGGAGAGCTCTTTGTGGTCAGTACGCATTTCCAGTTCAATGCGGCTGTCGAGATCGCGATCCAGTGAACCGTCGGCACGACGGCCGCGGGGGCGGGTGCCTGCAATTGGGTAGATCTCAATCTGGCGGCTTGTAGCGTCGTATTTCAGGGAGCTTTCCGGTGACGCACCAAACAGAGTGAAATCATTGTCCTGCATAAAGAACATGTAAGGGCTCGGGTTACTCTTTTTCAGCACATCGTACGCTGCCAGCGGCGACGGGCAGGGCAGAGAGAAACGACGGGAAGGCACTACCTGGAAAATTTCCCCGGCGCGAATCGCTTTTTGCATCTGGCGAACCACGGCCCCGTACTGATCGTCGGTCTGGTTAACCTCACACGTCATCTGCTCGACGCGATGTACCGGCAGCGCAGGGGGCGCCTCCGTCATTTGCTGCTGGAGTTGAGCGATGCGATTTTCGAGGCGCTCTTTCTCAGCCGCGGACGGTGTGAACAGGCTGGCCTGGATGCGGGTGTATTTTTTCTGATGGTCGATCACCAGCAGGGTCTCGGCCAGATAGAAGCAGTAATCCGGGCAGCGGTTACCCTGCTCGGTTTCCGGCAAATCTTCAAACCCGGCGACCAGGTCATATGCAAACAGCCCGCCGAAGAACATCGCTTCACGCTCATCTTCCGGCACGGTGACCAGATTTTGCAGCAGGCGGAAGGCGTCGAAAACGGACAGCGAGCAGAGGCGGGCATCTTCGTCCAGCAGCTGGCTTACCGGAGGAAAATGCAGAATTCGCTGGTCCGGGTGACGTTTATTCTCGATGCCCGCAGGCAGGGCAGCATCGAGCAGCGGCAGCAGCGATGCGCCATTGTCAGAAAGTGCCTTGATGGTGACAGTGTCACCTAACGCGGTAATGCGCAGTGCGCTGTCAACCAGCAACAGGCTTTTAAGATCGTCCTTGCTGTCGATATCTGCAGACTCCAGCAGCAGCGTTGCCGGACGTGCGCCGCACACCTGATGAAACAGCGCGGTCGGGTTGTGGCGATAGGCCGCCTCGCAGGTCAGCAGGTCGAGATGGGGTTTGGCTGTTTGCATGTTGTTGTTCTCATTTATTCTGTTCAAAAAAAAACCCGCTGGGTAGCGGGCTGGGTATCTGTTTGCATTTCGCAGACGCGTGACACTGCCCGAAAATCAGGAAGTGCGCCACCAACCGTGCAGAGTGAAATGTGCTGTCATTTTCAGATACCTTTCTCGTGTGAACTTTCGTACTAGTTAACTAGTTCGGTGGCGAGTTGTCAACCCTTGATTTCAGAATTTCGCGTTAAGTCGGTATCATGGCGGTTTCGGATGTCTCCAACCTGTTATGGGAAGTGCTTTGAGCGATACCACCTACGCCATTATTTATGATTTACACAGCCATACGCAGGCTTCTGATGGTCTGCTGACACCCGAAGCTCTGGTTCATCGCGCGGTTGAGATGCGCGTCGGCACGCTGGCGATAACCGATCACGATACCACTGATGCCATTCCGGCAGCGCGCGCTGAGATTGCCCGCAGCGGGCTGGCGCTGAATCTGGTCACCGGGGTCGAGATCTCAACCGTCTGGGAAAACCATGAAATTCATATCGTTGGTCTGAACATCGATATAGAACATCCGGCACTTGTAACGTTTTTGCAAGAACAAAAAACGCGCCGCAACCAGCGAGCGGAGATGATCGGCGAGCGTCTGGAAAAGGCGCATATTCCGGGCGCGCTGGAAGGGGCACAAGCGCTCGCGAACGGTGGGGCAGTCACGCGCGGTCATTTCGCCCGTTTTCTGGTTGAAGCGGGCAAGGCAACGACCATGGCGGATGTTTTTAAAAAGTATCTGGCGCGCGGGAAAACCGGATACGTTCCGCCACAGTGGTGTACAATAAAACAAGCTATTGATGTGATTCATCATTCTGGCGGTAAGGTCGTGCTGGCCCATCCGGGGCGGTATAATCTTTCTGCTAAATGGCTGAAAAGACTGCTGGCACACTTTGCTGAATGCGGTGGCGAGGCGATGGAAGTCGCCCAGTGTCAGCAGGCACCCAATGAGCGTGCGCAGCTTGCGACTTATGCTCGCCAGTTCGGCCTGTCAGGGTCGCAGGGCTCTGATTTCCATCAGCCCTGCGCGTGGATTGAACTGGGGCGCAAGCTTTGGTTACCGGCAGGCGTTGAGCCGGTCTGGCAGCTCTGGGAACATCCGCAGCAAATTGAAGAGAGGGAAGTATGAGTCAGTTTTTCTATATTCATCCGGATAACCCGCAGCCACGTCTGATCAATCAGGCCGTGGAGATCGTCCGCAAAGGCGGCGTGATTGTTTACCCGACCGATTCTGGCTACGCGCTGGGCTGCAAAATTGAAGACAAAGGGGCGATGGAGCGTATCTGCCGTATTCGCCAGCTTCCGGACGGCCATAACTTTACGCTGATGTGTCGCGATCTCTCTGAGCTGTCGACCTATGCGTATGTTGATAACGTGGCGTTTCGCCTGATTAAAAACAACACGCCGGGTAACTACACCTTCATCCTGAAAGGGACGAAAGAGGTTCCGCGCCGCCTGTTGCAGGAAAAACGGAAAACCATCGGGATGCGCGTGCCGTCCAACCCGATTGCGCAGGCACTGCTGGAAACCCTCGGCGAACCGATGCTCTCGACTTCGCTGATGCTGCCGGGAAGTGAGTTTACCGAGTCCGACCCGGAAGAGATCAAAGATCGTCTGGAGAAGGTGGTTGAGCTGATTATTCACGGCGGCTATCTTGGTCAGCAACCGACCACCGTGGTCGACTTAACCGAAGATGCGCCAGAAGTGATTCGTGAAGGCGTGGGCGATGTTAAGCCTTTCTTGTAGAGGTGTAAGCAGATATACTACGCGGCCATCAAAGCAGGGCCAGGCCCTCTTTTGACCTGATTCGACGCCTGTGAAGGCGACACCTGAGGAAGCTCAATGAGCGAGAAGTTACAGAAAGTGCTGGCGCGCGCCGGCCACGGTTCGCGCCGTGAAATCGAAGCCATTATTGAAGCGGGCCGCGTGAGTGTGGACGGTAAAATCGCCACGCTGGGTGACCGCGTAGAAATCGTACCGGGGCTTAAGATCCGCATCGACGGTCATCTTATCTCCGTGAAAGAGTCTGCTGAACAGATTTGCCGCGTGCTGGCTTACTATAAGCCGGAAGGCGAGCTGTGTACCCGCAACGACCCGGAAGGTCGCCCGACGGTGTTTGACCGTCTGCCTAAACTGCGAGGTGCGCGCTGGATTGCCGTGGGTCGTCTGGACGTTAACACCTGCGGCCTGCTGCTGTTTACCACCGACGGTGAGCTGGCAAACCGTCTGATGCACCCAAGCCGTGAAGTGGAACGTGAATATGCCGTGCGTGTCTTCGGCCAGGTTGATGAAAATAAACTGCGCGACCTGTCGCGTGGCGTTCAGCTGGAAGACGGTCCTGCAGCGTTTAAAACCATCAAATTTACCGGTGGTGAAGGCATTAACCAGTGGTACAACGTCACCCTGACAGAGGGGCGTAACCGCGAGGTGCGTCGTCTGTGGGAAGCGGTAGGGGTTCAGGTTAGCCGCCTGATTCGCGTTCGTTACGGTGACATTCTGCTGCCAAAAGGTCTGCCGCGTGGCGGCTATACCGAACTGGATCTGACCCAGACCAACTATCTGCGCGAGCTGGTGGGGCTAACGCCGGAAACCACCTCAAAAGTGGCGGTGGAGAAAGATCGTCGTCGTATGAAGGCGAACCAGATCCGTCGTGCGGTGAAACGCCATAGCCAGGTGAACAGCAGCAACCGTCGCTCTGGCAGCCGGAATAACAACGGTTAATCTTAAAGCCCGGTGAACGCACCGGGCTTTTTTCTTTAGTAATCAATCCCAGGCTGCGCTTTGATACCTGCATCAAATGCATGCTTGACCGGACGCAGCTCGCTGACGGTATCTGCCAGTTCCAGAATATCCCGATGACACCCACGACCCGTGACGATTACCGTCTGATGTGCAGGGCGGTTTTTCAGTGCATCCAGCACGGCATTCAGCGGCAGGTAGTCGTAGGCGACCATATAGGTGATCTCGTCCAGTAGCACCATATTGAACGTCGGATCGGCCAGCATTCTTTTGGCGTGCTCCCAGACAGCAAGGCAGGCTGCGGTGTCGGTTTCCCGGTTCTGCGTGTCCCACGTAAAACCGGTTGCCATCACCTGAAACTCAACGCCGTGAGGTTCCAGCAAATTGCGCTCCCCATTGGGCCATTCGCCTTTGATAAACTGGATTACGCCCACTTTTTGCCCGTGCCCGACGGCGCGGGTGGCGGTGCCGAACGCGGCGGTGGTTTTGCCTTTGCCGTTGCCGGTAAATACGATGACGATCCCTCGCTCGTCCTGGGCTGACGCAATGCGCGCATCAACCTGTTCTTTCAGACGCTGCTGGCGCTGCTGGTGACGTTCTTCACTCATTGCGAAATCCCCGGTTTACGGCCCGGTTGGGCATCAAAAGTCATTCCGGTTTTGCGACGGCTGTCGTCGCCCATTAGCCAGAGATAGAGTGGCATAATATCGGCCGGGGTTTTCAGCTTCTGCGGATCTTCTGTCGGGAACGCGCTGGCGCGCATTTTGGTGCGTGTTCCGCCCGGATTAATGCAGTTTACGCGCAGATGGCGGCTCTGATATTCCTCCGCCAGCACCTGCATCATACCTTCGGTCGCAAATTTAGAGACAGCATATGCCCCCCAGTTTGCGCGCCCCTCACGGCCTACGCTGGAAGAGGTAAAGACCAGAGAGCCTGACTCGGATTTGAGTAATAAAGGAAGTAAGGCCTGGGTGAGGAAAAAGGTGCCGTTGACGTTAACCTGCATGACCTGCTGCCAGATATCAGGATCCTGCTCATCCATTGGACGAACTTCGCCTAACAACCCGGCGTTATGCAGCACACCGTCCAGACGTGGATAATGGGTGCTGATACGTTGGGCTAATTCCTGACATACCGCTGGCGTACAGGTCAGTAAATCAAGAGTATACCAGGGGGCCGGTATGCCACCTGCCGCTTCAATTTCCTGAGCGACACCTTTGAGTTTTTCTTCGTTGCGACCGATCAGAATAACGCTCGCGCCATATTCAGCATACGTCAGGGCCGCTTCGCGACCAATACCCGCGCTGGCACCGGTGACAAGAATGATCCGGTTCTGCAGCAGGTTTTTTTGCGGTTGATAGTGCACGGTGACTCCTCAGGCGCACGGTGACTCAATGGCGCCTTCATAATGACTTTTCGGCTTTATGCCCGAATTAGCGTGAGAATTCAATCAGTCTACAGGACGTATTACTGTAAAATTAACAATTTGCAAATATTTAAACCACCGGGCGGGGATTCCTGAAGATGGCTCGCACAGGTAATGTCACGGGCGAGACGCAAAGGCAGGGCTGTTGTACACTGCCGTGAAAGATTCGTGGTTAAATCAAGGTGGAACGCGTGGAATTACTTTCTCAATATGGGTTGTTTTTGGCTAAAATCGCGACGGTGGTGATTGCCATTGCGGTCGTTGCCGTTCTGATTGTCAATCTCACGCAGCGCAAACGCCAGCGTGGGGAGTTACGCATTACCCGTCTGAGCGAGCAGTACAAAGAGATGCAGGAAGACATGTCCCTCTCACTGCTTGATAGCCATCAACAGAAGGCATGGCTGAAGGCCCAGAAGAAAAAGCACAAGCAGGAAGCCAAAGCCGCAAAGGCGAAAGCTAAGCTTGCAACGCCACAGTCTGACGCGAAGCCTCGCGTCTATGTACTCGATTTTAAAGGCAGTATGGATGCGCATGAAGTCGCTTCGCTACGGGAAGAGGTGACTGCCGTTCTGGCCGTGGCCACTCCGCAGGATCAAGTGGTGGTGCGTCTTGAAAGCCCTGGCGGGGTTGTGCACGGCTACGGACTGGCCGCTTCTCAGCTACAGCGTCTGCGAGAAAAGCAAATCCCGCTTACCGTGGCGGTAGATAAAGTCGCGGCAAGTGGTGGCTATATGATGGCCTGCGTGGCGGACAAAATTGTTGCGGCACCGTTCTCCATCATTGGCTCTATCGGCGTGGTCGCACAGATCCCAAACTTTAACCGTTTTCTGAAGAATAAAGAGATTGATATCGAACTGCACACGGCGGGTCAGTACAAACGTACCCTGACGCTGCTGGGGGAAAATACGGAAGAAGGGCGCCAAAAATTCCGTGAGGATCTCAACGAAACGCACCACCTGTTTAAAGATTTCGTACACCGTATGCGCCCAACGCTGGATATTGAGCAGGTCGCGACAGGCGAACACTGGTACGGTATTCAGGCGCAGGAAAAAGGGCTGGTAGATGAAGTGGGGACCAGCGACGATCTGCTGCTCAACCTGATGGACGGAAGGGAGCTGATAGGCGTGCGGTTCACCCAGCGTAAGCGCCTGATGGACCGCTTTACCAACAGTGCAGCGGAAAGCGCAGATCGCCTGCTGCTTCGCTGGCTACAGCGCGGACAAAAACCGCTGCTGTAAGCAAAAACGCGAGGCATATGCCTCGCGTTTTGCATTAATCGACCAGGTGATATTTTTCAGAAAGCGTATGCGCCAGATATTTAAACATATTAAACACAGCGGTGCTTTTTGGGGTGGGTAATCCCTGTTCGTCAAGGAAGTATTCGCCGCTGAAAACCAGCACGCCATTACGCTGCTCTACACCGGTGGCTTCAATGCCCGCCAGGGTATCTTCATGGTCACGGATAAGCTTATTTGCTTCGATAAGCAGAGAGGCTCGGTCAATAGGTTGGGTCGTATTCTGCATAATCCACTCCTTAAACAGTGACAATAGTCTACGCCGGGGCCGCTTTGGGGGCAAATTTTCCCTGTTTTGTGAGGGGATAAGATACAGGGGGCAGGTTGGCGGGATTTGCTTTTGCATGCTAATAAAGTTGCGTAACGAATTTTATCAGGTAGAGTGTGCGCTTTCGTCATTCTGGCAACAGAATTGCTTGACATTCGACCGGGAACTCGTCACGAATTATACGAGGTGTGAGAAAAATACCCGATAACTCAATCACCTGGGCGTCTTTCCTCAGACACCCGGTAGGACAAAGGGGTTGATATCTCCTGACGCAGCCGCAATATCATTGGCTCGTCGTCAGCGGAAGGGAAATCAACGTGCGGCGTATTCCTGGAAGAATCAAATTAGGTAAAGGTGAATATGGGTAAAGCTCTCGTCATCGTTGAGTCCCCGGCAAAAGCCAAAACGATCAATAAGTATCTGGGTAATGACTACGTGGTTAAGTCCAGCGTGGGTCATATCCGCGATTTGCCGACCAGTGGCTCAGCCAGCAAAAAGAGCGCAGACTCTACCTCCACCAAAGGGGCTAAAAAGCCTAAAAAGGATGAACGTAGCGCGCTTGTCAACCGCATGGGTGTTAACCCATGGCACAACTGGGATGCACAATACGAAGTGCTGCCCGGAAAAGAGAAAGTCGTTAACGAGCTGAAGCAGCTGGCTGAAAAAGCAGACCACATTTATCTCGCAACCGACCTTGACCGCGAAGGGGAAGCCATTGCATGGCACCTGCGGGAAGTGATCGGGGGTGATGACAAACGCTACAGTCGCGTAGTGTTTAACGAAATTACAAAAAATGCGATTCGTCAGGCGTTTGAGAAGCCTGGCGAGCTGAACATCGACCGTGTCAACGCCCAGCAGGCGCGTCGCTTTATGGACCGCGTTGTAGGCTATATGGTCTCTCCACTGCTGTGGAAAAAGATTGCCCGTGGCCTGTCCGCAGGACGTGTGCAATCCGTCGCCGTGCGTCTTGTCGTTGAGCGTGAACGCGAAATTAAAGCCTTCGTGCCGGAAGAATTCTGGGAAATTGACGCCAATGTGACCACGCCGGGCGGTGACGCTCTGCCACTGCAGGTGAGCCATCAGAACGATAAGCCTTTCCGTCCTGAAAACCGTGACCAGACCATGGCTGCCGTCGCGTTGCTGGAAAAAGCACGCTATCAGGTGCTGGAACGTGAAGATAAACCGACCAGCAGTAAACCTGGCGCGCCGTTTATCACGTCTACCCTGCAACAGGCGGCGAGTACGCGCCTTGGCTATGGCGTGAAGAAAACCATGATGATGGCCCAGCGCTTGTATGAAGCGGGTTACATCACCTACATGCGTACTGACTCAACGAATCTGAGCCAGGATGCGGTAAACATGGTACGCGGTTATATCAGTGATAACTTCGGTAAAAAATACCTGCCGGAAAGCGCCAATCAATTCGCCAGCAAAGAGAACTCTCAGGAAGCGCACGAAGCGATTCGTCCTTCTGATGTCTCTGTGTTAGCCGAGTCGCTGAAAGATATGGAAGCCGATGCCCAGAAGCTGTATCAGCTGATCTGGCGTCAGTTTGTCGCCTGTCAGATGACGCCTGCGAAGTATGACTCCACGACGCTGACCGTCGGTGCGGGCGACTTCCGTCTCAAAGCGCGCGGTCGTATCCTGCGTTTCGACGGCTGGACAAAAGTCATGCCTGCGCTGCGTAAAGGTGATGAAGACCGTACGCTGCCAGCGGTGAACAAGGGAGATGAGCTCTCTCTGGTTGATCTCGTTCCTGCTCAGCACTTCACCAAGCCGCCTGCGCGCTTTAGTGAAGCGTCGCTGGTGAAAGAGCTGGAAAAACGCGGTATTGGTCGTCCATCGACCTACGCGTCAATCATCTCGACGATCCAGGATCGCGGCTACGTTCGAGTTGAAAACCGTCGTTTCTATGCGGAAAAAATGGGTGAGATCGTCACCGACCGTCTGGAAGCTAATTTCCGCGAGTTGATGAACTACGATTTCACCGCGCAAATGGAAGACAGCCTCGACGAGGTTGCCAGCCATAAGGCGGAGTGGAAGAAGGTTCTCGACAGCTTCTTCAGCGATTTTACCAACCAGCTTGAAAAAGCGGAGAAAGATCCTGAAGAGGGCGGCATGCTGCCTAACCAGATGGTTCTGACCAGCATCGACTGCCCAACCTGCGGCCGCAAGATGGGTATTCGTACGGCAACCACGGGCGTCTTCCTTGGCTGTTCCGGCTATGCGCTGTCGCCAAAAGAGCGCTGCAAAACCACCATCAACCTGGTGCCGGAGAACGAAGTTCTCAACGTGCTGGAAGGTGAGGATGCGGAAACCAACGCTCTGCGAGCTAAACGCCGCTGCAAAAAATGCGGCACGGCGATGGACAGCTACCTGATCGATCCTAAACGTAAGCTGCACGTCTGCGGTAATAACCCAACGTGTGACGGGTATGAGATTGAGGAAGGTGAATTCCGCATTAAAGGCTATGACGGCCCGATTGTGGAGTGCGACAAGTGTGGCTCTGAAATGCACCTGAAAATGGGGCGTTTCGGGAAGTACATGGCGTGCACCAACGACGAGTGTAAAAACACGCGCAAAATTCTGCGTAACGGTGAAGTGGCTCCGCCGAAGGAAGATCCGGTTCCGTTGCCAGAGCTGCCGTGTGAAAAATCCGACGCGTACTTCGTGCTGCGTGATGGTGCTGCGGGTGTCTTCCTGGCGGCCAACACCTTCCCGAAATCGCGTGAAACACGTGCGCCGCTGGTTGAAGAACTGCACCGCTTCCGTGACCGTCTGCCAGAAAAACTGCGTTACCTGGCCGATGCGCCACAGCAGGATCCTGAAGGCAATAAGACGGTGGTTCGCTTTAGCCGTAAAACGAAGCAGCAGTACGTGGCGGCAGAGAAAGAGGGCAAAGCGACCGGCTGGTCCGCCTTCTTTGTCGATGGCAAATGGGTTGAAGGCAAGAAATAAGCTTGCCTGACCGTCACTTACCTGTGAAAGGGCCGGACTTCCGGCCCTTTTTTATTACCTTATTATTATTTTTTGTTCCGTACTATACAGTCAGGCTATAAATGATATAGTGGTTATAGTTAATCCATTTCTTATTATCAAATCGTCTTAAGCGATTGACCGCGTGCGCTAAATCGGATGGTCTGGCATGAAATTACAGCAGCTTCGTTATATCGTTGAGGTGGTGAATCACAACCTTAATGTCTCTTCCACTGCCGAGGGGCTATATACCTCGCAACCGGGCATCAGCAAGCAGGTTCGCATGCTGGAGGATGAATTAGGTATTCAGATTTTCGCCCGTAGCGGTAAGCACCTTACGCAGGTGACGCCAGCGGGGCAGGAAATTATTCGCATTGCGCGTGAAGTCCTCTCCAAAGTCGATGCGATTAAATCTGTTGCAGGAGAACATACCTGGCCAGATAAAGGCTCGCTGTATATTGCCACCACGCACACCCAGGCGCGCTATGCATTACCTGGCGTCATTAAGGGCTTTATCGAGCGTTATCCGCGCGTCTCTTTGCATATGCATCAGGGGTCACCGACGCAAATCGCTGAAGCGGTGTCGAAGGGGAATGCCGATTTTGCCATCGCGACGGAAGCGCTCCACCTGTATGACGATCTGGTAATGCTTCCGTGCTATCACTGGAACCGATCGATCGTAGTGACCCCCGATCACCCGCTGGCGGGGAAAGGGTCGGTAACGATTGAAGAGCTGGCGCAATATCCGTTAGTCACCTATACGTTTGGCTTTACCGGACGTTCCGAGCTTGATACCGCCTTTAACCGTGCCGGGTTAACCCCACGCATTGTCTTTACCGCTACCGATGCCGACGTCATCAAGACTTACGTACGGCTTGGTCTGGGCGTGGGCGTTATTGCCAGCATGGCGGTCGACCCGGTGTCAGACCCTGATCTGGTACGTCTTGATGCACACGATATTTTTAGCCACAGTACCACAAAAATTGGCTTCCGTCGCAGTACCTTCCTGCGTAGCTATATGTATGATTTTATTCAGCGCTTTGCCCCGCATTTAACGCGTGACGTGGTGGATACCGCCGTTGCATTACGCTCAAATGAAGATATTGAAGAGATGTTTAAAGACATCAAACTCCCCGCAAAATAATCACACCCGGTATCTTTCCCTAACGGAAAGATACCGAAATACCGCCTTAAAGCTAAATTAGAATTATCATCATCTGCGCTCTCCCTGCCATATATTGTCATTATCCTTTTATTTTGTATGGTTTTAATGTCGTGAATTGGCGACAAAAATAGAAACTAATTAACGGCTACGCAAATTTTTCTTTTCAAATATTTATTTGTGGTCAAAAGAATGAATATTTCATACCTCCGGATGCGTAAATTCACTGGCTTTTCGGCTAAAGTTTCTTTAGGATTTATCTCAACAGATGATTAATTGTACCAATTGTTTGGTCCTAAATGATAAGCGATATCGATTGTATGAGGTTAGCAATGCCTTCAGGAAGTGAAGAACCGCAAAGGGATCCTGCGCTCAAGCGTAAAGCCTGGCTGGCGGTCTTTCTCGTCTCCGCCCTGTTCTGGCTGATGGTTGCTCTCCTGGCCTGGAAATATTGGGGTTGAATATGGCAGTGACGGTACGTACAGAAACGGTAAAACAGATGTGTCAGCGTCATGACACTGTCCACAAAGGACGTAAGACTCCTGCGACAGTTGTGCCTGCATCCTGGAAACTGACGCCGCAGCAGCAAGCCTTTATTGATGTGTTCGCGGAAGACGAACCCAAAAAACAATAATTTAGTTTTTTGCGTAATGATGCATTGGGTCTGAATAACGACTATGCACCTTTGTACTCTTTAATAAATACACATCAGCAATATCGCACTGAGGACCTGCCTCGGAATGTTTAATAAATAATGCCTGGTGTCCCTATGATGAATAACATGACGTCTCACAAATACTGGTCATGGATTGGCGTGTTTACCCTGTCGATCCTGTTCTGGAGTCAGCTCATCTGGCTGGCCATCCGCTAAATGATAAAACCTCGCTGCGGCGGGGTTTTTTGTTTTGACGTCCTCTGGACCATTCCTAAATTTATCAATTCGGGTTGTTATCAAAACGTTACGACATCTTTGTGTTATCTTTAATTACGGCCCTGATGATTGTCAGGACATCTCTGTAATTAAGGAGGAGCTTATGTCGTTAACCCTACGCGAAGCCAGTAAGGACACATTACAGGCAGAAAATAAAACCTGGCATTACTATAGCCTGCCGCTGGCTGCCAGAACGCTTGGGGACATTTCGCGTTTACCCAAGTCCTTGAAAGTTCTGATGGAAAACCTCTTGCGCTGGCAGGACGGTGATTCCGTCACGCTCGATGATATCCAGGCGCTGGCGGGGTGGCTGAAGCATGCCCATGCCGACAGAGAAATTGCCTACCGCCCGGCAAGGGTCCTGATGCAGGACTTTACCGGTGTACCTGCCGTGGTGGATCTCGCCGCGATGCGCGAGGCGGTTAAACGCCTCGGCGGCGATACGGCCAAAGTGAACCCGCTTTCCCCCGTTGACCTCGTGATTGACCACTCCGTGACCGTTGACCATTTCGGTGATGACGATGCCTTTGGCGAGAACGTGCGTCTGGAGATGGAGCGTAACCACGAACGTTATGTTTTCCTGAAGTGGGGCCAGCAGGCATTCAGCCGCTTTAGCGTGGTTCCACCGGGCACGGGTATTTGCCACCAGGTTAACCTTGAGTATCTTGGTAAAGCCGTCTGGAGCGAATTACAGGACAAAGAGTGGGTGGCTTATCCGGATACGCTGGTGGGTACAGATTCCCACACCACCATGATTAACGGCCTCGGCGTGCTGGGCTGGGGTGTCGGCGGAATCGAAGCGGAAGCCGCCATGCTCGGTCAGCCGGTCTCCATGCTGATTCCGGATGTCGTGGGCTTTAAGCTGACAGGAAAACTTTCAGAAGGCATTACCGCGACCGATTTGGTACTCACCGTTACCCAGATGCTGCGTAAGCATGGGGTGGTGGGTAAATTTGTTGAGTTCTACGGGGACGGGCTGGATTCGCTGCCCCTGGCTGACCGGGCGACCATTGCCAACATGGCGCCAGAATATGGCGCAACCTGTGGCTTTTTCCCAATTGATGACGTCACGCTGGAGTACATGCGTCTGAGTGGACGCAGCGAAGAGCAGGTGGCGCTGGTAGAGGCCTATACCAAAGCGCAGGGCATGTGGCGCAATCCGGGCGATGAACCGGTATTTACCAGTACGCTTGAGCTTGATATGGGCAGCGTTGAGGCAAGCCTCGCCGGGCCAAAACGTCCGCAGGATCGCGTCGCGTTGACAGACGTGCCGAAAGCCTTTGCGGCCAGCAATGAGCTGGAAGTCAACGTGGCGAAGAAAGACCATCGTCCCATCGACTATGTGTTGAACGGCCATCAATATCAACTTCCGGACGGGGCGGTTGTGATTGCCGCCATCACCTCCTGTACCAACACCTCAAACCCCAGTGTTTTAATGGCGGCCGGTCTGCTGGCGAAAAAAGCGGTTGAACTGGGTCTGAAACCTCAACCGTGGGTCAAAGCCTCGCTGGCGCCGGGCTCCAAAGTGGTTTCGGATTACCTGGCGCAGGCTAAGCTGACGCCTTATCTTGATGAGCTGGGTTTTAACCTCGTGGGGTATGGCTGTACGACCTGCATTGGTAACTCCGGTCCGCTGCCTGAGCCCATTGAAACGGCGATCAAGCAGGGCGATTTGACGGTAGGCGCCGTTCTTTCCGGCAACCGTAACTTTGAAGGGCGTATTCATCCACTGGTCAAAACCAACTGGCTTGCTTCGCCGCCCCTGGTGGTGGCCTATGCGCTGGCCGGGAACATGAACATTAACCTGGTGACCGATCCGATTGGTCACGACCGCAAGAACGATCCCGTCTACCTGAAAGATATCTGGCCGTCCTCGCGTGAAATTGCGATGGCCGTTGAAAAGGTCTCTACAGAGATGTTCCGCAAAGAGTATGCGGAGGTCTTCGAAGGCACGCCGGAATGGAAAACCATCAATGTCGTGGGGTCGGACACCTATGACTGGCAGGATGACTCGACCTATATTCGTCTGTCTCCGTTCTTTGATGAGATGCTCGCCGAGCCTGCGCCGCTTAAAGATATTCATGGGGCGCGCATCCTGGCCATGCTGGGGGATTCTGTCACCACTGACCATATCTCTCCGGCGGGGAGTATCAAAGCCGACAGCCCGGCGGGCCGTTATTTGCAAAGCCGGGGAGTGGAGCGCCGCGATTTTAACTCCTACGGTTCGCGCCGCGGTAACCATGAAGTCATGATGCGGGGCACGTTTGCCAACATTCGCATTCGTAATGAAATGGTTCCGGGGGTGGAAGGGGGGATGACGCGCCATCTGCCGGGGACGGACGTCGTGTCGATTTACGATGCAGCCGTGAAATATCAACAGAAAGGTACGCCGCTGGCGGTGATTGCCGGGAAAGAGTACGGTTCCGGTTCCAGCCGTGACTGGGCGGCGAAAGGGCCGCGCCTGCTTGGTGTTCGTGTGGTGATCGCCGAGTCGTTTGAACGTATTCACCGCTCGAACCTCATCGGCATGGGGATTCTGCCGCTTGAGTTCCCGCAGGGCGTAACCCGTAAAACGCTGGGGCTGACCGGAGAAGAGCAGATTGATATTAGTGGTCTGCAAAACCTGCAGCCGGGTAAAACGGTGCCGGTGAAGCTGACGCGAGCTGACGGGAAGACGGAGGTACTGGACTGCCGGTGCCGTATTGATACGGCAACCGAATTGACCTACTACCAGAACGACGGCATTTTACACTATGTGATTCGTAAGATGCTCGATTGATAAAAAAGCCCGGCGCTTATGCCGGGCTTTTTACTTTCACTCTTTCAGCAGATGGCCCATCTTGGCGGCTTTAGTATCAAGATAATGGGCGTTTTTCGGGTTGCGGCCAACAATCAGCGGCACACGTTCGACAATGTTGATTCCCGCTTCGGTGAGGATTTCCACTTTTTTCGGGTTGTTCGTCAGCAGACGAACCTCGTCGACGCCCAGCAGCTTGAACATGTCCGCACACAGGGTGAAGTCACGTTCATCGGCGGCAAAACCGAGCTGATGGTTGGCTTCTACCGTATCGTAGCCCTGGTCCTGCAGCGCGTATGCGCGGATTTTATTCAGCAGGCCAATATTACGACCTTCCTGACGGTGATAGAGCAACACACCGCGGCCTTCTTCGGCAATATGAGAAAGGGCAGCTTCCAGCTGGAAACCGCAATCACAGCGCAGGCTGAACAACGCATCGCCGGTCAGACACTCCGAATGGACGCGGGACAGCACCGGCGTCTGCCCTGAAATATCGCCGTAGACCAGCGCAACATGATCCTGTCCGGTTGCCAGTTCTTCAAACCCCACCATCAGGAAATCGCCCCATGGGGTTGGCAGTTTGGCTTCTGCCACACGTTTAAGCTGCATGTGATTCTCCAGAGTAGGCTGACACGTTTCGTGTCTTGCGCCTGTTTTACTTTCTGTATCTGTTCATTTTGCCACAAGCTCAGCACGTTCGCCTAATGGGCACCATGCTATATGAACGTTAAACGCACGATCCGACATCTCCACCCATCGGATGAATTTCAGTTATGATTGTGAGGCTTAGCGTAAAAGGAGAAGACATGCTTTCAATCGCCAGACGTACGGCAGCAGGCGCGGCCATTTTACTGATTATGCCTTTGACCGTATGGGTCTCCGGCTGGATGTGGCAGCCCGGGCAGAATGCCACGTGGCTGAAAACGTTGTACTGGGTAACGGAGACGGTCACGCAACCGTGGGGAATTATCACCCATATCATTCTCTGTGGCTGGTTCCTGTGGTGCCTGCGTTTTCGTCTGCGCGCGGCGCTGATGCTCTTTGCTATCCTGGGTGGCGCGATCGTTATTGGTCAGGGCGTTAAGTCCTGGGTGAAAGACCATGTTCAGGAGCCACGACCGTTTGTCGTCTGGCTGGAAAAAACACACCATATTCCGGTAGATGAGTTCTACAATTTAAAGCGTAAAGATCGCGGTGCGCTGGTGAAAGAACAGCTTACGGAACAGCAGGATATTCCGAAGTTCTTGCGTAAACACTGGCAAAAAGAGACGGGCTTCGCGTTTCCTTCCGGCCACACGATGTTTGCGGCCAGCTGGGCGCTGTTGGCTGTTGGGCTGCTTTGGCCACGACGTCGAACGGTTACCATCGGGATATTACTGATCTGGGCAACGGGAGTGATGGGCAGCCGCTTGCTGCTGGGGATGCACTGGCCACGGGACCTGGTGGTCGCTACGCTGATCTCATGGCTGCTGGTGACGCTGGCAACCTGGCTTGCGGAACGACTCTGTGGCCCGCTTACGCCACCGCCTGAAGAGAAAGAAGAAATCGCCGAAAGGGAGCAAAGCGACGCCTGACGGTTGATATTGCGCATTTTGCCCATAAATCCATGACGTGTGCGTCACTTTTTCCGTTTCGCGCCCGTCGCTAAAATGGTAGTTTATAAGGCTGATTGCGGTAAGTTGAACACACTTTATTCGCTTGAACCACATAACGGGAAGTAATGTGAAATATTTACTCATTTTCTTACTGGTATTGGCGATTTTTGTCATTTCAGTCACATTGGGTGCACAAAACGATCAACAGGTGACGTTTAACTATCTGCTGGCGCAGGGCGAGTATCGCGTATCAAGTCTGCTTGCGGTCTTGTTTGCCGCAGGCTTTGCCATTGGCTGGCTGGTTTGCGGTCTGTTCTGGCTGAAAGTCCGTGTTTCTCTTGCACGCGCTGAACGTAAAATTAAACGACTTGAGCATAACATTGCGCCTGCGTCCGACATTCCGGAAAGCTCTGGTGTGCCGGTCGTGAAGGAATAATCGACGATGCTGGAGTTGTTGTTTCTGCTTTTGCCTGTAGCCGCTGCCTATGGCTGGTATATGGGCCGCAGAAGTGCGCAACAAACAAAGCAGGATGAGGCTAACCGTCTCTCTCGCGACTACGTTGCGGGGGTGAACTTCCTCCTGAGTAATCAGCAGGATAAAGCGGTAGACTTGTTCCTCGATATGCTGAAAGAGGATACGGGGACCGTCGAAGCCCATCTCACGCTCGGTAACCTGTTCCGCTCGCGTGGCGAGGTTGACCGTGCCATCCGTATCCACCAGACCCTCATGGAAAGCGCCTCGCTGACCTACGATCAACGTCTCCTCGCGGTCCAGCAACTGGGGCGCGATTACATGGCTGCCGGGCTGTACGACCGCGCTGAAGATATGTTCTCGCAGCTGATTGATGAAACGGATTTCCGTATCGGTGCGTTGCAGCAATTACTGCAAATTTATCAGGCCACCAGCGAATGGCAAAAAGCCATTGATACTGCCGAGCGGCTGGTGAAGCTGGGTAAAGATAAGCAGCGTGTTGAGATAGCCCATTTCTACTGTGAACTTGCCCTTCAGCAGATGGGCAACGACGACATGGACAAAGCCATGGCGTTGCTGAAGAAAGGTGCAGCAGCAGATCGCAATAGCGCGCGTATCTCTATCATGATGGGACGCGTTTTTATGGCGAGTGGCGATTACGCCAAAGCCGTTGAAAGCCTGCTTCGGGTGATTGACCAGGACAAAGAGCTGGTCAGTGAAACGCTGGAGATGCTGCAAACCTGCTATCAACAGCTGGGCAAGCAGGAAGAGTGGGTAGCATTCCTGCGCCGTTGCGTGGAAGAGAATACCGGCGCAACCGCAGAGCTGATGCTCTCAGACGTGGTTGAGCAGTACGAAGGGACCGACACCGCGCAGGTGTATATTACCCGTCAGCTACAGCGTCATCCGACGATGCGGGTATTCCATAAGCTGATGGATTACCACCTGAACGACGCAGAAGAAGGGCGAGCCAAAGAGAGCCTGATGGTGCTGCGCGACATGGTCGGCGAGCAGGTGCGGAGTAAACCGCGCTACCGTTGCCAGAAGTGTGGTTTTACCGCGTATACGCTTTACTGGCATTGTCCTTCCTGCCGGGCCTGGTCCACCATCAAGCCAATCCGTGGTCTTGACGGACAGTAATTTTTTAAAACACCTCATTTTAGTTACAACATACTGTTGATTTTTACCCCTTCCTTAACACCGTGCGGTGTGCCAGCCTGGCAGGGGCGCAAATGGATTCTGTCAATTTGCGGCGGCGGCAGGTAGAATGCTGGCCGTTTATCTGTTCCGCGCCGCTGCGCGCCCATAGACGAAAAGGGCTGGTCATGACGTCTGTTACTTCCTCCACTTCCCGCGTTATTACGGATTCTCCTGTTGTTGTCGCGCTTGATTACAATAAGCGTGACGCTGCACTGGCCTTTGTCGACGGTATCGATCCTCGCGATTGCCGCCTGAAAGTTGGTAAAGAGATGTTCACGCTGTTTGGACCGCAAATCGTCCGCGATCTGCAGCAGCGTGGTTTCGATGTCTTCCTCGATCTCAAGTTCCATGACATCCCGAATACCACGGCGCACGCCGTTGCCGCCGCCGCAGAGCTGGGTGTATGGATGGTCAACGTCCATGCGTCGGGCGGAGCGAGAATGATGACTGCCGCACGTGAAGCCCTCCTGCCGTTCGGGAAAGATGCGCCATTGCTGATTGCGGTGACCGTATTGACCAGTATGGACGAAAGTGATTTACGCGATCTTGGCGTGACATTGTCACCTGCCGAACATGCCGAGCGTCTTGCGCGTCTGACGCAGAACTGCGGGCTGGATGGCGTCGTCTGCTCCGCACAGGAAGCGGTCCGCTTCAAATCAGAACTGGGCAAAGATTTTAAACTGGTCACGCCAGGTATTCGTCCGGCAGGCAGCGACGTAGGCGATCAGCGCCGTATTATGACGCCTGAGCAGGCGCTGGCTGCTGGTGTGGATTATATGGTTATCGGGCGGCCAGTAACGCAGTCAGCTAACCCGGCAGAGACGCTTAAGGCAATCAACGCATCACTGAAAAAGGGGGCGTAATGACCGATTCCAACAGTCGTCTGGTCTACTCAACGGAGAGTGGGCGCATAGATGAGCCGAAAACCAAAGTGGAACGTCCGAAGGGCGACGGTATTGTGCGTATCCAGCGTCAAACCAGTGGACGAAAAGGGAAAGGGGTTTGCCTTATCTCAGGAATTGACCAGGATGATGCTGAACTAACAAAACTGGCGGCTGAGTTGAAAAAGAAATGTGGCTGCGGTGGTGCCGTGAAAGACGGCATTATTGAAATTCAGGGTGATAAACGCGATTTAATTAAATCGCTGCTTGAAGCAAAGGGCATGAAAGTCAAACTGGCAGGCGGTTAAAATAAATGAGCCACGGCAAATGCCGTGGCTCGTGATATATACGTGCGTAAGTCAGACCTGAAATGCGACGCTAAATCGCGATGTCGGGAAGGCTTATAGAATAATTATTTGCCAACCTGGTGACCGATAATACCACCGACAGCAGCGCCACCCAATGTACCCAGCGTGCTACCATCTGTTAAGACTGCACCACCGAGTGCACCTGCACCGGCACCAATGGCGGTGTTACGGTCACGTTTAGACCAGTTAGAGCATGCGCTCAGGGACATTGCTACAGTGATTGCCAGAACAGCGGCGGCTAATTTTTTGCTGGTTAAGGTCATAATACTTTCTCCTGAATTATCGATTCACGGAAAGAGGTACACGTTAAGTATAGACAAAACGAATACCTAATTATTCTTTTTTCCGTGAAAGCTGGTCGCGCAGGCGTTACGTAATCACGCAAGTGATAGTCACTTCCTGTTATATCGCTAACATTAATTTTACGACTTTAATGCGGGTTAAACAGGTAAAAACTCTTAAAGGGGCGTTAGGAATCGTCTCAGACGAAGGGATATGCATGCGCCCGAATGACGGGCGCGAAATGGACTCAGGCGGACGTTTTAATAATATCGACAATCAGACCGTCTTCTTCCAGCTTATTACGATGCTCGTCACTTAACCGTTCGTCGGTAATGACGCGACTGAAGCGTGAGACGGGACCCATTGTGTAAGGATGGACGGCGCCAAATTTGGAACTGTCAGTGAGCACAATGGCTTCACACTCTTTTTCCAGTACGGCATTCACCACGTCAGTGCGCATCATATCCCGGCCGGTGAAACCTGTTTCCGGCTGCCAGCCGTCAATGCCGATAAAGGCCTTACTGAAATGCACCTGCTGAACATATTGCCGGGTCAGCGGGCCCACCATGCTTTCACTTTTCTTTTGGTAAATGCCACCCAGCAAAATGACCTCACAGCGCGTCTCTTTGAGTAAATGGGCGATATAGCTGCTGACAGTGATGATAGTCACGTCTTTTTGTTCCGCGAGCGTCCGTGCCAGAAGGGCGTTGCTGCTGCCGTTTTCAATAAAGACCGTCTCGCCAGGGTTTACCAGTGATGCGGCAAACTCTGCCAGTTCACGTTTAAGCGCGTAGTTATTCATCATGCGCGTCTCAACGTCGTCGCTGTCCAGCGGCACGGCATAACCATGCGCACGGCGCAGGTAACTCTGTTTTTCCAGCAGATTAAGATCCTGACGAATGGTGACTTCGGAGACGCCGGTGGTTTTAGCGAGATCGACCACGCTTACACGCCCCTGATCGATGACCATCTGCAAAATGAGTTGTTGTCGGGAATTCATAGCATCCATTTAATAAAGCGAAACGAGGTCGGAAACGGTGGGATTACACTTCCCACGGCGCTTTTGGCTGTTTGTTTTCGGGGGCGTTGTCAGCGCCATTCTGAGCAAGAAGTTCAGACTTCAGGATCTCGAGATTACGGATCGCAGAGTGATAATCACCCGCCACCAGAATATCCAGCACGGTATCAATACGTTGTGCTACAGCTTGTGGATCAATAGTAGACATAATCTCTCCCCGGGAGCGAAAAGTGAATAATTTCAATGATGCAGAAAATGGGGTCAAAAGAGAAGGGAAAAAATGCAATAACGAAATTACATAAATGAAAGTGATAAATTTATTCCCCCTCATATAGCAGGCTTAATCGGTGGATTAGTCTAAAACTGCGCGCAAGGCGCTTTTTTATATGAGGAATTGGACTATGACAGTTATCAATCAGCCTACCTGTACACTGTTTACCGATACTGAACGTTTCACGCAGCTCTCAGGGTATTACGAGGCGGAGCGACGCACCGTCTGGATGATGCTGCGGGCTCAGCCGCGTCCTTGCTTCAACCATGCCTTAATTGAGGAGATCATGAACCTTTCCTGGCTGGTCCGTCAGTCGGGTTTTGCGGTCGATTTTTGGGTTACCGGCTCGCTTGTTCCTGAAATGTACAACGTGGGAGGGGACTTGCAGTTCTTCGTCGAGTGCATTCAGAACGGGCGGCGTGAAGCGTTACGGGCGTATGCCCGCGCCTGTGTTGATTGCGTCCATGCGGCGTCAAGAGGGTTTGATACGGGGGCCATCACGCTGGCAATGGTCGAAGGCAGCGCATTAGGCGGCGGATTTGAGGCAGCGCTGGCGCACCATTTTGTCCTGGCTCAGCGTGATGCCCGGTTAGGTTTCCCGGAAATTGCCTTTAATCTGTTCCCGGGGATGGGGGGGTATTCTCTGGTCGCTCGACGTTCAGGCATGAAGCTGGCGGAGGAGCTCATCTACAAAGGGGAATCCCATACGGCAGAATGGTACGAGCAGCACGGGCTGGTGGATGTGCTGTATGAACCCGGGCAAAGCTACGTCTCGGTCAGGACCTTCATCGACACATTGCGGCCAAAACTGAACGGCGTAAGAGCCATGCTGCGTGCTCGTACGCGCGTTCTGCAGTTGCCACGCAGTGAGCTGATGGATATTACCGAAGACTGGGTCGATGCCGCATTCTGCCTTGAGCCGAAAGATATCGCCTACATGGAGCGTCTGGTGATGCTGCAAAACCGCCATCATGCGGCGGGCTTACGCAAGGCCAGCTAGCGCTGTTGTCGCGCCTGATAGCGTTTTAGCCATCGCTCGAATGCGGCAGCGGGCATCGGCTTAGCAAAAAGGAAACCCTGCCGTTCGTTGACGCCATTCTTAGTCAGAAAGGCGTCTTCTTTTGCATTCTCCACCCCCTCGGCGATCACCTGCAGATTCAGGGCCTGTGCCACTGCGACAATGGCGCGTACCAGTGACTGAGAGATGGACTGCTTATGAATATCTCTGACAAAAGATTGATCGAGTTTAATGGCGTCAATAGGAAAACGCGCCAGCTGGGAAAGGGAAGAGTAGCCCGTACCAAAGTCATCCAGATGTATTTGTGCCCCGAGTCGGCTGAATTGCTGGATCACCGAAAGCGCCAGCTCTTCGTTTTCGATGAGACAGCTCTCTGTTAACTCGACGTCGATAGGGCAGTACTCAAAATGCAGATCCTTAAGCGCCTGCTTTAAATCGCTGAAAATCGTCTGGTCGGCAAGCTGACGTGCAGAGACGTTCACGGCCACGCGCAGGTTAATCCCCTTGTCACGCCATTTCGCCACCTGACGAACCACGTCGAGCATCACCCAGCGCCCCAGCGGCACAATCAAACCGGACTCTTCGGCATAAGAGATAAATTCCAGCGGTGGGATCAAGCCGCGCTCCGGCGACTGCCAGCGGACCAGCGCCTCAAGACTTCTGACCTCACCGCGCCAGGTCATTTTAGGCTGGTAGTGAATCAGAAGCTGATCGTTATCCAGCGCTTTACGCAGATTGGTGTCCAGCCAAAGATACTCAAATACGCGCTGGTTCATTTCAGGGGAGAAGACGCAGAACTTACCCCTGCCATTTTCCTTGGCGGTGTACATGGCCGTATCGGCATTGCGAATCACACTTTCCCGATCGTTCCCGTGCTGCGGCGCGAGGGCGATACCCAAAGAACAGCCGGTATATATCTCAATCAGCCCGATTCTGAACGGCTGGCGCAGGCGGGTCAGAATGCGCGACGCCATCGCTTCCAGCGAGCCCTGAGACGTATTCGTGGCCATCACGATAAACTCATCGCCGCCGAGCCGGGCCAGAACCTGCCCCTCGTCAAGGCAACTCAGAATGGCGAGTGCAACCGCCTGTAAGAGCTGATCGCCAAACATATGCCCGTAGGCATCGTTGACCTTTTTGAAGTTATCCAGGTCAAGATACACCACGCCAACCTGCGTTTCGCCCCGATGGTTGATGGCGTCTGAGATCTGTTCGTGGATGGCATTGCGGTTGGGTAAACCGGTGATGGTATCGGTATTGGCCAGCACGCGCAGGCGCTCCTGCGCCCGACGTTCCTCGGTAATGTCGGTGCCGGAGCAAATAAGAAATATTTCGTTTTTACCGCTGCCGCTGTGAACGAATTTGTTTCTGAACAGAAACAAGCGTTGTCCTTTCCGCGTCTTGATCCAGCGTTCGACTTCGTAGGAGCTGCCGTTACGGAAGAAACCGGTGATATTTCGCTTCGAGGCTGCCGCCTCGCTGCGACTCATAAACAATTTGAACACGTTCTGACCGATCACTTCCTGCTCTTTCAGACCGGTATACTCTTCGCTCAGGCGATTAAAACGCTGAATATTACCGTGCTGATCGAGAATTACAATGACGGAATTCGCTTCCGAAACCACCTGTTCCGCGAAGGAGAGTCCTTGAGCGAGATCGCGTGCTACGGAGGGGGTATCGTTCCAGGCCGATGCCGTGCCGGCCCACTCGTTTCGGGTGATTTTGCGGCCGACAAGATGCACGGGAACCTCTTCGCCATACAGGGAGAGGTTCATTGAAATGCTGGAGGTAATTACCGTTAACTGGCGGATCAACGTGGCTTGTTCATCGTCCAGCGTCACCACCTGAGTCGCATCGGCATTTTCGCTGGCGGCAAGGTGCAGAGCGTTGCTGTCTGCCGACAATCGCCACCACGGACTGTGAGTACCCATGTAACGAAACAGCAAATTCTGCTCAAGATCGTCGATCATGATTTCTCCCGCTGCTACTCATTAGCGCACAAATTATTCATTTGCAGTCGACTTTTCCGTTGTGAAACAGCGGTAAAACCGAAGTGAACGTATTGTTTTTCCCTGCTTTCTTATAATAAAACGAGTCTGCCAAAAAAGAATACTGAGCATCCAGCTATTCAGGTGACCGAATATGACGGCACTCTTTTACTGTAGATAATTATGGCCATTTTGGGCGGGGGGAATCGGAAAATAGTCAGAAAAAATGATGAATTTGTGGGGCGGGTTAAAAAGAAAAATTGTCGGCCTTCCCGAACGGAAATGGCCGACAATTTAGCGGGTTATCAGACAGCTGGTCGCGCGATAATACTGCGGGTATCCATGCGGACTTCAGCGATAGTTACGTCAATCACCTCAGTGACTTTGTAAACTGTTTCACCTTTAATCTGCACGGTGCCACTTTCCTGGCTACAGACCAGTTCGTCACGAACGGCATGCAGGAATGGGGCAGGGATAAAGGCGACAGCACCGTTATCCACCAGACGGACACGCATCCCGCCGCGGCTGATATCAATAATCTCCGCAGCGAAGCGGGTGTCGGTTCCGGCTTTATCCTGCAGGAAACGCGCGTACAGCCAGTCTCCAACGTCACGTTCCGCCATGCGGTTCAGACGGCGACGTTCTGCCATCTGCACGGTCGTGTCGTCCTGAGGGCGTGCAATCGTTTCGCCTTTGATAATCGCTTTCAGCAGACGGTGGTTAACCATGTCGCCATATTTACGAATTGGGGATGTCCAGGTGGCGTAAGCTTCCAGACCGAGGCCGAAGTGCGGGCCTGGTTCGGTGCTGATTTCAGCGAAGGACTGGAAGCGGCGAATACGGCTATCAAGGAAACCGGATGGCTGTGCGTCCAGCTCGCGGCGAAGCTTGCAGAATCCTGGCAGCGTCAGGACTTCTTCCGGATCAACATGCACATCGTGATTCTTCAGCAGGGCCGCCAGCGCTTCGGTATTGGCCGGATCGAATCCGGTGTGAACGTTGTAAATTCCAAAGCCCAGCTTGTCGCGCAGCACGCGTGCGGCGCAAATGTTGGCGGAAATCATCGCTTCTTCGACGATGCGGTTAGCAATGCGTCGCGGCTCGGCCACGATATCCAGCACTTCGCCTTTCTCACCGAGAACAAAACGGTAGTCCGGACGATCTTTGAACACCAGGGCGTGGGTTGTACGCCATTCGCCACGCTTCAGGCAAATACGGTGCAGCAGACGAATCTGCGCCGCAATGGCATCAGATTCAGGTTTCCAGTTGCCGGTGTTTTCCAGCCAGTCAGAGACATTGTCATAGGCCAGCTTGGCTTTGGATTCGATGGTGGCGGCAAAGAATTCGATATCGTCTTCAATCGTCCCATCCTCGGCGATGGTCATGCGGCAGGCGAGAGCCGGGCGCACTTCATTTGGGCGCAGCGAGCAGAGATCGTCTGACAGTTCGCGCGGCAGCATCGGGATGTTAAAGCCTGGCAGGTAGTTGGTAAACGCACGGATTTTGGCCGTTTCGTCCAGTTTACTGCCTTGTGCAATCCAGGCGGTAGGATCGGCAATGGCGACGGTCAGATGCAGTTTGCCATCGGCGCTCTCTTCAGCGTAGAGCGCATCGTCCATATCTTCTGTGCTGGCGCTGTCGATGGTGACAAATTCCAGCGCAGTGAGATCGCGGCGCGTCAAACCTTCGTCCTGCATTTCAGTCGCTACGCCGTTCGGCGCTTCTTTTTCAAGATTATGGCGTGCCAGCGTGACCCACCACGGGACGAAATGGTCATCGCCAAAGGTGATGAACTGCGTCAGTTCTGCATAGAAACCACGGTCGCCTTTCAGAGGATGACGGCGCATTTCTGCTACGGCCCAGTCACCTTCTTTAAAATCATGCTCAACGCCGCGGGCGGCCCGGCAGGGAATGGCATCTTTCAACAGGGGATGATCCGGCACGATAGAAAGACGATCGTCTTTTCGCTGTACCTTACCGACAAAGCGGGTCAGGAACGGTTCAATCAGTTCTTCCGGCTCAGCGGATTCACGTTCCTTCTCTGTATGAATGACGGCCATGACGCGATCGCCATGCATCACTTTCTTCATCTGCGGTGGCGGAATGAAGTAGCTTTTCTGCGCGTCAACTTCAAGGAAGCCAAAGCCCTTTTCCGTGGCTTTCACGACCCCTTCTGCACGCGGCGTCTGGGAATGCAGTTGCTGTTTAAGCTGCGCTAGCAGCGGGTTGTCCTGAAACATAATGTTCTATTTTCGTAGCCATTGAGCGGTTGACAGTTTTACGCGATTCTCACTTCTACAGCAAGCGGTCTTTGGGGAATGCGTGTGGTTATTCCGCTTTGCCAGCCGCGAGTTTTAGTCGATTAAGCCAACCCTCAAACGCGCTTTGAGACAGGCGGTTGATCGCCTGGGCGACAGTCAGTCCTTCTTCCATGAGTGGGGTAAACTACGCGGCACTAAAGCGGTCCGGCGAGCGTGTCAGCAAGTCGACTGCTGCCAAAAGCGACGGCGGGGAAAGCGCACTCTCTTCCCGGCTGTTTATCAGGATCTCTCCCGTCAGGTCGAGCAAGGTCGGTTCATGGCACAGGACGGGTGTCAGCGCCTCAAGCGCAGGTTCTGCCTGCCAGCGGGAGAGGGACTCAAGCTGATGCGCACTCGCATAGCGAAGCTCGACCACGGGAAGAAGCGCTATCCACCTACCGGCGCACGCTGGCAGGGTGTGCGGCTGAATATGATGGCCCGGCAACCAGCGAACGGGATGGCCAAGCAGAGCCTGAAAGACCGCAACCACGCGCGCCTGAAAACCGATAAAGCCGATGATCTGGTTAATCACCACAATGTCATAGGTAGAGAGACCCACCTCATCAAGCTGGTTTCGCGCCTTGTCATCAATGACATCCGGTGAGCTGGCGAGCTGACGGGCATACTGCGTGATTTGCGCCAGCCGCCGGTTACTTTCGCGGGAGGAGTCAGGACCCGGCAGCGGAGCAAGAAGGGCGGCGTAATGGTTGCATAGCCGCTGAACGCCACAGGCCTGCGCAACCGTCAACGCGGTACTTAACCGGTCATAGGCGCTGAGCGTTCGCAGACGATTGACGGGAAGTGAGAGGGGAAACAGCTGATGGCATAAGGCTCTGGCAGGGGCAAGCCAGCCGGTACAGGCGGCGACAATCTCATCGGGCAGGGCTAAATCGAGCAAAAAACGATCGTCGACGTTAGCGGCTTCGGGCATCAGGGGCAGCGCATCCGACTGCGCGTGGTTTGACTGGGTTTCGTGATACCAGTGGCCTTTGCCGGAAAAACGGCGTTGTTCCATGGGCGTTCCTTGATCTCAAAATGGCGATCAATATCCTGGCGTAACGCAGATAAAGGGAAAAATATTGTTAGGTGATAACAAATAGCAGAACGGAATAACGAGGGGATGGTGCGGGGGAAAACTCTCTTCCCGTGCGGGAAGAGAGTCTGAGCTTATTTAATTTCCAGCTCGTTCATTGCAGCGATGTTGAAGCCGCCGTCAACGTGAACCACTTCACCGGAGATACCCGCGGACAGGTCAGAGCACAGGAATGCAGCAGAGTTACCCACATCTTCAATGGTAACAGTACGACGAATCGGGGTAACCGCTTCGCAGTGCGCCAGCATTTTACGGAAATCTTTGATGCCGGACGCCGCCAGGGTGCGGATAGGACCCGCGGAGATGGCGTTAACACGCACACCTTCAGGACCCATTGCGTTCGCCATATAGCGTACGTTGGCTTCCAGAGACGCTTTAGCCAGACCCATCACGTTGTAGTTAGGGATAGCACGTTCCGCGCCCAGGTAGGACAGGGTCAACAGCGCTGCGCCCGGGTTCAGCATCGCGCGGCAAGATTTAGCCATCGCAACGAAGCTGTAGGAGCTGATGTCGTGAGCGATTTTAAAGCCATCACGGGTAACCGCGTTCACATAGTCACCGTCCAGCTGGTCGCCAGGCGCGAAGCCGATGGAGTGAACGAAACCGTCGAATTTCGGCCATGCTTTTGCCAGCTCAGCAAACATGCCATCGATGCTTTCATCTTGTGCAACGTCACATTCCAGAACGATGCTGGAACCCAGCTGCGCGGCAAACTCTTCAACACGGCCTTTCAGCTTGTCGTTCTGGTAGGTGAACGCCAGCTCAGCGCCTTCACGATGCATTGCCTGTGCGATGCCGTATGCGATGGACAGTTTGCTGGCAACGCCAGTCACCAGAATGCGCTTACCGGAAAGAAAACCCATAGCTTTAATCCTTATATTCATTGCTTATTTTGCCTTGTAATTCATAGCGTTACAGGCAGTATTTCAAAATCATTCGAAATTAGCTCGAAATTATAGCCCACTCACAGCCCCTTGTGTCACGATATTTCTCGCCGATCGCCAAAGACGAATGCCCCAGAAGGTGAGGCGTGGGTTCAAAATTTCAGCATTTGTCCAGTATATCACCCGGCAGCAGCTTCGCCTCATCCAACCAGCGTGGATGGGCGATCCCTCACGATAGTGACCCTTTCCTGGCGCTTTCTATGAAACGCGCGATGACAATAAAGAAAACCGGGACGAAGAAGATCGCGAGAAGCGTACCGCTAATCATGCCGCCAAAGACACCGGTGCCGATGGCGTGTTGTGTGCTGTCACTTGCGCCACTGGCCAGCATTAAGGGAACCACTCCCAACGTAAAGGCTAACGATGTCATCAGAATAGGGCGCAGGCGCTGGCTTGCGGCCTGTATCGTTGCCGCCACCAGAGGGTTCCCTTCACGATGCAACTGTCTGGCAAACTCCACAATCAATATGGCGTTCTTGGCAGACAGGCCTATCAGGGTGATAAGGCCGACCTTGAAGAAAACATCATTCGTCATGCCGGCAACAGACACGGCCATGACTGCACCGATCAGTCCCAATGGCACCACCAGCATGACGGCAAAAGGTATTGACCAGCTCTCATACAGGGCAGCGAGCACCATAAACACCACCAGAATCGACAGGACGATCAGACCCGGGAGCTGCGACTGGGATTTTATTTCCTGCAATGAGCTCCCGGCCCATTCTCCCGCCAAGCCCTGAGGTAAATCCCTGGACAAATTCTCCATAACTTTCATTGCGGTACCGCTGGATTCACCGGTGGCCGCACTGCCGGTAATGCGGATAGCAGAATACCCCTGATAACGCGTTAGTTGCTGCGGTGCAACGTTCCAGGAGAGCGTCGCAAACGTTGACACTGGCACCCTCTGCCCCTGGCGGTTTTTAACGGATAATTTCAGGATCTGCTCAGGTTGCATTCGGTAAGGCGCATCGGCCTGGATAATCACCTGCTGAACACGCCCATTGTTCGTGTAGTCATTAACGTAGTTTGAACCCATGGTGACGGAGAGCGTCTGGTTGATTTCATCAAATGAGACGCCCAGAGCTTCCGCTTTTTCCCGGTCAATCTGAAGCGCCAGGCTAGTGCCTTCCGGCAGGCCGTCGATATACACGCCACTCAGTTCAGGACGTTGATTCGCTTTCAGCACCAGCGCATCGGCCGCCTGCTTTAACGCCTCGTAGCCCAGTCCCGCTCTGTCCTGCACGTACCAGGTGAAGCCCGACGAGGTGCCCATATCCGAAATGGCAGGCGGGAGCAGGCTCATCGTTACGGCATCAGAGACGTTTGCCATACTGGCCTGCATATGGTCGGCTTCATCCTCGGCTGTAGAGCCGTGCCTTTCTTTCCAGTCCTTCAGCGTGGTGAATGCCATGGCCGAATTCGGTCCTGATCCTGAAAACCCAAAACCCAGGATCATAATGTTGCTTTCAATATCCGGTCGGGTCGCAATTTCCTGTTCAAATGTTTTTACTACTTTCAGGGTGCGCTGCATTGTGGCATCAGAGGGAAGCTGAATAGAGGACATAAAATAGCCCTGATCTTCGTCCGGCAGAAAGGATGAGGGCAGCGAAGACAATCCAAAAAATAGCGCAGCACAAAGCGCAACATACAGAAGCAGCATTCGGCCGGTTCGTTTCAGAACCGCGCCCAGGCCGGATTCGTACCATGTCGTCAGGGTATGAAAACGGGCGTTAAAGCCTACCGCGAACCTGCCGCCACCGTGTTTTTGCGCTCTGTGGGGCTTAAGCAACGTCGCACAAAGCGCGGGAGTCAGCGTGAGGGCAAGAAATGCCGACAACAGTATGGATACCGCCATGGAAATACAAAATTGTCGATAAATAATGCCTACGGACCCATCAGCAAAACCCATGGGTATAAAGACAGCGGTAAGTACCAGCGTGATCCCGATAATTGCCGGGGTGATTTCGGCCATGGCCTCCCGGGTAGCGTCGCGCGGAGAAAGGTTTTTTTCTTCCATCAGCCGTTCAACGTTCTCCACGACCACAATGGCGTCATCCACGATAATCCCTATCGCCAGCACCATGCCGAACATGGTCAGAATATTGATCGAGTATCCACTCAATAGCATCACTGTGAAGGTGCCCAGCAGCGCGACGGGGGCCACAATCGCGGGGATAAGCGTACAGCGTATCTTATGTAAAAACAGCAGCATAACGAGAAAGACAAGGACCATCGCTTCCACAAAGGTTTGCACCACCTTCATGATGGACAGCTTTACAAACGGTGCGGTATCGAAGGGAACCGTAAACGCCATTCCTTCCGGCAACACCTGAGAAAGTTCGTCGATACGTGCACGTACGCCTGACGCCGTGCTCATCGCATTGGCGCCTGGCGACAACTGGATTGCCGCAGCTGTTGCCGGCACCCCATTTTCGCGGATACCGAAAGCGTAACTTTGCAGGCCAGACTCAATCCGCGCAACGTCGGACAGTTTCAGCCTTGCGCCAGACGCATCTGCTTTAAGGGTAATGTTTCTGAAAGCCTCTACAGAAGTGAGTTGCCCTTTCACTGTGATGGGATAGGTTACGCCTTGTCCTGCAGTTTCCGGTTCGTCTCCCGTTTTCCCCGGCGAAACAAGGGCATTTTGCTGACCTACAGCGGTAAGAACATCGCTCACCGAAAGCCCGTAACTGTGCAGCTGCATGGGATCCAGCCAGATGCGCAGCGCTTTTTCGCCACCAAACAGCTGGACTTTTCCGACTCCCGGCACACGGCGTAGTTCGTCGCTGACGTTGCGGGCAAAATAATCGCTTAAATCCGCCTCTTCAAATTTGCCGGTTGTGGACTTCAACCCCACCATCATTAAAAATCCGGAATTGGCCGCCTCGACGTTGATGCCATTTTGCCTGACCGCCTGCGGCAAACGTGGCTCTACAATCTTGATCTGGTTCTGAAGATCCATCTGTGCCAGCTTAATATCTGTGCCGGGCTTAAAGGTCACGGTAATAGATGCAGAACCGGTTGTGTCGCTGGATGATTCGAAATAGAGCAAATTATCCACGCCCGATATTTCACGCTCGATGAGCGACACCACGGACGTATTCATGATATCGGGGCTGGCCCCCGGATAAGTGACAGAAATAATGATCCCCGGCGGTGCCACCGCCGGATACTGCGCAACCGGCAACCGGGGTATAGACAGGACACCCGTCAGGACAATAAAAAGCGCCACTACCCAGGCGAATACGGGGCGTTCAATAAAAAAATGAGGCATTAAATTAACGTCCAGATACGTGAATTTCGTCATCGGCTGATACGCGTTTACCGATATCCCTGAGCTGAGAAAATTTCTCAAGAAGCTGCGGGGCGTCATCGAGACTTGTCGCGAACATCCACATGTATGTCATCACGGAATAAATATGTCCGGCGGTGATGCCAGCCGATTGCGTCATCCAGATAATGGTCAGCGTAAAAAGCAGGGCAACGAGTATACCCACCCATAAATAGCCCCACGCCTCCCGGTCCGATAACGCAATGCGTAAACGTGCAAGCGTGACGTAATGGCGGTGAAGGGTGGCGGTGCCTGCCTTATGAACATAATCAACTTCCTTCTCAAGACGATTATTCAGGCGCATGAATAACCATTCATTTTTACGGGCATATTCCGAGACAAATCCCATCAGAATGATGACGATTGCACAGCACATGATGCCGGCCCAGAATTCGATAAATAACAGCATGATTGCCGCACCAAAGAGAGAACTCAGCGAGGTAATAAGCAGGGGCAAGTGCATTTCAAAGAAATCCACATACTCGCGCGAGAGTGTGACCCTGGCGGCGATAGCCGAATGGTTAAGCTGGTATTTCCGCTGTGAAAGCACAACGGAGACCGCAAGCCCGGCATAAATACGAGCAAACGTTCGCGTATCAACACTCCGTCTTGTCGCACCTATGATCCACATACAGAGCACCATCAGTCCGTACAGTGCGGCGTTAAGTGTCTTACCCGCAAGAATGGCATTAATCGCGATGCCTGCCAGAACGGGATACAGTAAAAACATCACGTTTTCAGCCACGACAAGGAAAAAAGTCACAACCAGTTTTTTCCGGTGACGTACCGCGAGTTTTTTAAGTGAGTACATAACGCCAGCTGTATCTGGAGAACGACGATTGTTATTAAGGTTATTCATTCTGGGTAACAGGTTTCAGACTCTTTAAGTGAGTGTATTTTGAGCAATAAGGGTTGGCAGGAAGTCTACAACTCGCCTGTTTAGCGGAAATGGCAGTTTTATGGAGAGAGTGTGGAGCGCAACCGTGCGGTTGTTCAAATCATTCTCATAATGAGGTACAACGGCGAACCGCAGAAAAAAAGAATTAAATAACACTCGTAGTAAAACACCAAATCGTCGAAATCTGGCGTAGCGTTCAGCAGCACAGTGAACGTAATTATGAGATATATAAAAATCACCATTAGCCAGAAGGCGATGACAAGTAATTCAGTGAATGCACCTGCTTTGTTTTGTATTATCAGAGAGACAACCGACAAAGCGATGCAACCATAAATAATGGGAGAGGAGGGCAGCGTCGCGGCAACTTTTTCATCCATTTTATGCATCAACACCAGCCAGGTATAGAGTAATCCCCACGACAGCA
Source organism: Enterobacter kobei (assembly GCF_001729765.1). Lineage (NCBI taxonomy): Bacteria > Pseudomonadati > Pseudomonadota > Gammaproteobacteria > Enterobacterales > Enterobacteriaceae > Enterobacter > Enterobacter kobei. The sequence continues at coordinate 2,556,703 of NZ_CP017181.1, read as the reverse complement.
GCAGGAACAGCGTATATATACCGATTTTCTTAGTAGAGAAATATTTCGAAAATTCCATGCTCATTATCTCAGCCAGATTCATAAAGCCTTAAAGCGACAGGGTTAATTCTCACCGTTCTATGAAAGAAGGGTTCTGCCCGAATAGCTATTCTGGCCAGGCATTGTCGAGTCTTTATTGACTGAATGTGTAGGCTGTGTGGAGGCATGGCCGGACATTTAAATTAGTGCTGGAAATTTTCATGGCTACGGCACTTTTTCCCGGAGGCTGTGTCTTATTGTGCTAAAGATATCTGATAGCGTGCTCAAAGGGATTTCACCCGCGGAGATAAAATGAACAAAAATACTCTAATCCTTGTTGTTGAAGATGAAGACGACATTGCTGAAATACTGATGAGTTACTTAGAGCGTTCAGGGATGAAAACGCTGAGGGCCAGACAGGGCGAGCAGGCGATAGCGCTTAATCGCCTTCATAAACCGGATCTCATCTTGCTGGACATTCATCTGCCCGTATGCGACGGCTGGAGCGTCCTCACGACGCTTCGTCAGGAAAGTTCCGTGCCCGTCATTATGGTTTCTGCCCTCGATCAGGATGTAGATAAACTCATGGGGCTGAGGCTTGGCGCGGATGATTACGTTATCAAGCCTTTTAACCCTTCTGAAGTTGTCGCGCGGGTTGAAGCGGTGCTGCGCAGAACCAAACCCGCTATTCAGCAGGCGGGGGCCGCGCCTCTCAGGACGCCTTTTATTACGGTCTATCCGGATGATTTCTACGTTGAGGTTACCGTGGGACCTGAGGTGATCTCCCCGGTGTTAACGACGACGGAATTTAAGCTTCTTAAGTATCTGGTCAGATATCCGCGAAAGGTCTGCTCCCGCGAAGAGTTACTCAACGCATGTCTTCCGGAAGGTGATACCCTCGACAGAACAGTAGATAGCCATATGAGCAAGCTGCGTAAAAAACTTGAGCTCGCGGGGCTTTACGGCGTCCCTGAGAGCATCAGGGGCATGGGTTACCGGCTTGGAGAAAAAAAATGAACAGAGAGTCTGTCCTGAGTCGTCAGATCTTAACGTACATGATGTTGCTGACGTTTACGATCATTGCCATTTCAATACTGGGTTCCTGGTTTTTTTACTCCTTTATTCTGGATCACCTCCCCGGCGGCGCTGCGGCGGGGGAAGACGAGCAGATGACCCTGTGGGACTGGGTGTGGATCGGGACAGCAACAACAATCAGTCTGATATTCGCGGTTTTTTTAACGATCAAACTTTCCTCGCGGATACTCACCCCGCTAAACGCGGTCGCGTCCAGCCTGAAAAAAATTTCGCAGGGCCAACTGGATGCCCGGGCTTATTGTGCCAGTTCCAGGCTGGGAGAGATCAATCACCTGGTCATGGATTTCAATGAAATGGCGGAAAAACTGCAGACGCTGGATATGCAGCGTAAATCCTGGAATGCCGCCATTGCCCATGAACTCAGAACCCCGGTCACGATTTTACGCGGACGACTTCAGGGTCTGGTAGACGGCGTTTTTGAACCGGATCCGGTGCTTTTTAATAATCTTCTCAGGCAGACCGAAGGGTTAACCCGCCTGATTGAAGATCTACGGGTTGTCAGCTCTGACGGTGGGGCGGGTTATACGTTGTCTAAATCCAGAACGGATCTCAACGGGACAATACAGGACGCGCTTGATACGTTCATGCCCGAATTTAAACGTAATCAGTTTACGATAAAGACAGCGTTGAGGGAGCAGCGTTGTGTGTTCGATCCGTTGCGTATCAACCAGTGTCTGGCCGTTCTGTTTGACAACGCATTACACTATTCAACCTCGCGGACGCTCATTGTCAAAAATGGCGTGTCTGATAAAGGCAATTATATTCTTATTCAGGATGGCGGACCGGGCATCCCTGAGGCCTTCCACGATTTTTTATTTCAGCCTTTTCAGCGGGATAATGGCGCCAGGGCATTGAATCCCGAAGGGTGTGGTTTAGGCTTATCTGTGGTAAAAGCCATCATGCTGGCCCATGGTGGCGATGTCACTTATACCTTATCAAAGCAAAACCACTCAATATTTAAACTCACCTGGCCCGACCCGTGAGTTTCAGCGGCAGATTAAATGTGCTTGCTGGCGATAAATGCCATATTTGTCCTAGCTTAGCATCCCATTCCTGTGGGGTAATCGTCAGTTTACCGCGTCTCGGGCTTAGGGTTATTTCACTGAAATAGATTTCATCTTTTTTTAGCATAAGATCAACGCGGCAGTAATCAATTCCCTGCGCCAGCTCCTGGGAGGCCAACAATGCTTCTCGGAATAAAAGCGGTTCGCCAGGATCTGCTGAAGTATTCGGATATTCCATCTGGAAAGGTTGTAAGTTCCAGTGCCTGTCATAAACGTTGATAAACCCTTTCCCGTTATCATCCGTAAAATCCGCTTCAACATAGTGGGCAACGCCATGAAAGCAATGGATCCTCAACATTTCGGGCGTTGTATTCCTGTCAGCATCGTCGAAGAGATCGACAAATGGCTCGCAAAGTATACTCGGCGTAATGTTTTTGTACTGCCATTCGCGTGTGGTGTAGTACAGATTTTTCTTTAACGCGAGGCTCAGTTTTTTACAGGCTTCCCTGTCATTAAAGTGCGCTTTGTCGGTACATATTATTGTGCTACCACTGTCATGGTTGCACTTAAGGACGAATTTGTCAGGAAGTACTGAAAAATCAATTTGCGACGCCCTGGTATAAACACCAAGTAATGGCACCGTTTTCACGCGCGTAGTTCTGGAAGAAACGTATTCCCGAACGGCGAGTTTATCGGCAAGCATTGTATAGACGTTATTATGGTCATAGACCAGACGATGGCATATTTTTTCACTCAACGTCGAGGGTGATTTAATGTCAGGGGTTTTCCCGGTTGTTCTCCTGAGCCTCACAGTATGGAAGTGCAGGTCCGTCATTAAAAATGAACGACATTTTCTGATGAGATACTCTGTGTATTTTAGAACATAAGTGGCGGTGATCATTTTTTCTCCTCCGTAATGTCCTGATATTCTGGAGAAGAACTGTTGATGGATATTGCGAAAAATATGGAGCAAGGATGGAGACGAAAATTAAAAGGATTAAATAACGTACGCAGGTTATTTAATCCTTGATTTAGCGGGGGGGTTACCGTTGTGCTTAGCGGTCCTTTCTCCACGCATCGGCGGTCAGCGCTTCACCGAAATGACCGGCAATCAGTCGTTTCGTCAGCTCATGAAGCGGAGAGGCCATGACATCCGCCGTGCTGCCACGTTCGACAACTTCCCCCTGGTGCATCACCATCACCTGGTCGCTGATGTGCTTCATCATTCCGAGATGTTGGGTAACGTAGATATAGGAGATACCTTGTTTTTCCTGCAACTCCAGCATCAGGTTAATCAGTTGCGAACGCATCGACATATCCAGCGAGGCAAGCGCTTCGTCGGCAATGATTACCTTCGGGCGCAAAATCAATGCGCGCGCCAGACCCAGGCGCTGTTTTTGGCCGGGGGCCAGCATATGCGGATAGTAGCTTTCGTGATCCGGTAACAGTCCCACCATGCGCAGGGTTTCAAAGACGCGCTTTCGTCGCGCCTCGGGCTCCAGCTCGGTGTTCAAACGCAGAGGAAAATCCAGAATCTGCGAAATACGCTGGCGAGGATTGAGCGAGGTTGACGGATCCTGGAAGATCATGCGGATACGCTGGCTGCGGAAAGAGTAATCCCCAAACGCCAGAGGATGATCGTCAATCAACACTTCTCCAGCGGTAGGCTCTACCATGCCAGCAAGCATCTTCGCCAGCGTCGATTTCCCGGAACCGTTTTCGCCAATAATCGCCAGCGTCTGTTTTTCACGCAGGGTAAAACTTAGCGGCTTTACCGCCTCGACAGTCTGACGATGAAACAGCCCCGTACGATAGCGAAAGGTCTTACTCAGGTTGCGGACTTCCAGTAAGGTTTCGACCATTTCACTCTCTCTCCATGTTCAGCGGGAAATGACAGGCGTAAAGATGATTTTTAGCGCCGGTCAGGCGTGGTGTCTCAATACATTTACGCTGAGCATACGGGCAACGAGGCCCAAGACGGCAGCCTATCGGCAAGGATTCCAGCAGCGGAATCGCCCCTGGCAAGGTATTCAGGCGGCTCTTGTGCGGCATGGCGCTGCCAAAATCAGGAATAGCCCGGATAAGCGCCTGCGTATACGGATGATGCGGGGCGTTGATCAGGTCTTCGCTGGGGGCGGTTTCGACCGTTTGCCCGCAGTACATAACATCAATTTTGTCCGCCCATTTGCTTAACATCTGCAGGTCATGGCTGATCAGCAAAATGGTGGTGTTGTTGTTCTGGTTCAGACGTGACAGCAGGCGGAAAATTTGCGCCTGTGTGGTCGGCTCCATCGCGTTGGTGGGTTCATCCGCAATCAGCAAGCGCGGCTGATTAGCCAGCGCGATAGCAATCATCACCTTCTGACATTCACCGTCGGTAAGCTCATACGGGAAGCTGCGCATCGCGTCTTTATGATCTTTGATCCCGACGCGGTGCAACAGTTCGATGGCGCGACGTTTACGCCAGCCGAAACGCTGCCACCAGCGGCCTTTATAGGTCCAGCCGGGGATGTTCTGCATGAGCTGTTTACCCACGCGCTCGGACGGATCGAGACAGGATTGCGGCTCCTGGAAGATCATCGAGACGTTGTGACCAACCAGCTTACGCCGCTCGCGCGGGGAGAGGCGCAGCAGGTCAATGTCGTCGAAGCGCATACGATCGGCGGTCACGCGCCAGTTGTCTTTCGCCACGCCGCAGATAGCTTTGGCGATCAGGCTTTTCCCTGAGCCAGATTCACCCACCAGCCCGCGAATTTCACCCTCAGCAAGCGTGATACTGATGCGATCGACGGCCTTAACCCAGCCTTCACCGGTTTTGAATTCGATGGTGAGGTTGCGGATATCAAGAAGTGGCATTATTGCACCCCCGCGTTAATTGCACGGCGAATACCGTCGCCCAGCAGGTTGATCAGCAACACGCTCACCATAATCGCCGCCCCCGGCAGCATCACTGTCCACGGTGCAACGTAGATTAACTCCAGCGCGTCACCGAGCATTGCGCCCCATTCAGGTGACGGCAACTGGGCGCCAAGGTCGAGGAAGCCGAGCGCAGCAATATCGAGAATCGCCATCGACAGCGCACGGGTGATCTCGGTGACCAGCCCGGCGGCGATATTCGGCAGAACGGCAAACCACAGGATGTTGAAGGTGGTCGCGCCGTCCAGACGGGCGGCGACGACATACTCTTTTTCCAGCTCGTCATGCACCATGCTGTAAACCGAACGCACGATGCGGGGCAGGATTGCCAGCCAGACGGCAAACATCGCATGCGACAGATGCGGTCCGGCAAAAGCAACCACAATGATCGCCAGCAGCAGAGACGGAATCGACAGCAGGGTGTCCAGAATGTGGTTCAGTACCGCCGAACGCAGGCCATGCGTGGATCCCGCAAAAATACCGAGCGCCAGTCCAAAGACTGTCGCCGCAAGCGTGACCACAAATGCGCCACCCACCGTCGGAGCAGCGCCGCTTAACAGGCGACTCAATACGTCACGTCCGAGGTCGTCAGTGCCGAGGAAGAAAGAGACTTCGCCGTAGCGTGACCAGGAAGGCGGCAGAAGCTGATAGCCGAGGAACTGCTGGTCAATGCCATACGGGGCAAACCACGAGCCAAAGAGGCAGAGTAATACCAGCCCGGCGCAGCCATAAAGGCCGATCATCGCCGTGGTGTCACCATAGAACTTACGCCACACGGTACGCAGCGCACCGGGTGTGCGCTTTTCACTGTATACGTTATCGTAAGGCATACCATTCCTTATGCTTCAACGGGTTAGCCATCGCACCCAAAATATCGGACAACACGTTAACAATAATCACCAGCGAACCAATCACCATCACACCCGCTGAAATAGCGGCGTAGTCCTGCTGGCGAATCGCGTTGATCATCCATCGTCCCAGCCCTGGCCAGCTAAAGACCATCTCGGTGATCATCGCCAGAGTGAGCATGGTGGAGAACTGCAGCCCCAGACGCGGAATCACCGGCGGTAGCGCGTTATGAAGAACGTTGCGGCGCAGGATGGTCAGGCGTGACAAACCCCGCGTGGCGGCGGCTTTGACATAATTCTGGTCAAACACCTCGATGGTGCTCAGGCGCATCAGGCGAATTACTTCCGTGGTCGGGGCGACGGCCAGCGTCAGTACCGGCAACACCATATGGCGCACGGCGCTGACGATCATCTCATGACGCCACACTGAATCGGACAGCCAGGCGTCAATAATGGCAAAACCCGTCACCGTTTTCACCGTGTAGAGCAGGTCGAAACGCCCCGAGACCGGTAGCCAGCCCATTGTCAGCGAGAAGAAGAGCGTTAACAGCAGCGCCAGCCAGAATACCGGGATGGAGAAGCCTAACAGGGCGAGGGCGCTGATGAACTTATCCTGCCATTTGTTGCGATAGATCCCGGCCAGCATACCCACGGGGATCCCCACCATCAGGGCAAAACCGAAGGCCAGAATGCACAGCTCCATCGTGGCCGGAAAAACCTCTTTCAACTGGTCGGAGATAAGCTGCCCGTTGATGCTGGACACCCCGAAATCCCAGTGCAGCAGACCGTTAAACCAGAACAGCCAGGCATCCCACAACGATGAGCCCTGAAGCGGGGCGTGCGGCGTAAAATAGCTCAGGCTGAAACCGACAAAGGTCAGCAGAAAGAGCGTCACCAGCAGCAGCAGGAGTCGGCGTAAGGTAAAAATAATCATGGTTTTTTCACCTCTTGTTCTTTTTCGCGCGAGACGCCCGCGAACGAGGCATTGCCGAACGGACTCAGCACCAGACCTTTAATATCATAGCGATAGGCCTGGAGACGCAGGGAAGAGGCCAGCGGCAGCACGGGCAACTCCTCGGCGAGGATTTTCTGCGCTTCATCATAAGCATCGATGCGTGAGGCCAGCTGTTGGGAAGAGAGCGCTTTTTGCAGCACGGCGTCAAACTCCCGGTTACACCAGTGAGCGTAGTTGGTCTGCGAGTTGATCGCCGCACAGCTCAGCAGCGGCCGGAAAAAACTGTCCGGGTCGTTACTGTCGGTAGCCCAGCCGGTCAGCGTGAGATCGTGATTCATATCCATCAGGCGCGCCTCCTGGAAACGGCCTTCAACCGGCACGATGATCACCTTGACGCCCACCTGTGCCATATCTGCCTGCAACAGTTCGGCCGTTTTCAGCGGGCTCGGGTTCCACGCCTGGGAACTGGTCGGCACCCAAAGCTGGAGGGTGAGGTTTTCCGCGCCCAGCGCTTTCAGTTGTTCGCGTGCTTTTGCCGGATTGTATTCCGTAATTTTAGCTTCACCGTCGTAGGCCCACGAGGCGCGCGGTAAAATAGAGGCCGCGGTTTCCGCCGTGCCGTAGTAGATCGACTGCATCAGACGCTGGTTGTTAATCGCCAGCGCCAGGGCATGACGGACGGCAGGGTTGTTCAACGGCGGCTTATCCGTGTTAAAGGCCAGATAAGCGATGTTCATTCCCGGGCGTAGCGTCAGACGCAGACGCGGATCGTCGCGCAAAATCGTGAGCTGGCTGGCGGCAGGCCAGGCGAGCACGTCACATTCCCCGGTGAGCAGTTTTGAGAGACGTCCCGTTCCGCCAGAGCCGAGGTCAACCACCACCTGCGGCATCAGCGGCGTGCCGCGCCAGAAATGTTCATGACGCTGCAGGCGTATATATTGCCCCGCACGGTATTCCGCCAGCTGGAACGGACCGGTGCCCACCGGCTGGCGATCGAGCAACTCCTGGCGATCTTTTTTCGCAAGCTGCGACGCATATTCAGCAGACATGACGGACGCATAGTGGGTCGCCAGATGCCAGAGGAAGGAGGCATCCGGGCGCGTTAGCGTAAATTCAACCGTTCGGTTATCCAGCTTACGTACGCTCTTAACCGTGTCGGCAAACTGCAGACTGTCGAAGTAAGGGAAATGATCTCCATTGACGTTATGCCACGGATGATTGCGATTAAAGATCCGCTGGAAGGTAAAGACCACATCGTCCGCATTCAGCTTGCGCGTGGGGGTAAACCAGGGCGTGCGCTGAAACGCGACATCATTGCGCAGGTGGAAGCGGTAGGTGGCACCGTTGTCCAGCACTTCCCAGCTTTCCGCAAGCTCAGGGACCAGACGGTAGGTGTACGGGTCGACATCAAGCAGACGGTCATACAATTGCGCGGCAAGCGTATCGACAATCAGGCCGCTGCCCGCTTTTTGCGGGTTGAAGGTATCCACCTGGCCGCTCACGCAATAGACGAAGCCACTGTCACGGATGTCAGGCTGCGAAGTCTGCCCCGGCGCGGCAAAAGCCATGCTGCTGAACAGACCGAGTGCAAAAAAGGACGATAAAACCAGACGCATAATTTTTAAGGTTTTTAGGTTCGATCTGCAAAGTGTATCGCACTTACGCCTGCTTCGTAAAAATGTCTGCGGGTAAGTGCCGATATTGTCAGCGCATTTGATGCTTTTTGAGCAATGCCCGTAACTGATGGTAGGTCAGACCCAGGAGTTCAGCCGCCCGTTTCTGGTTATATTTCGCCGTCTTCAGGCTTTGCTCCAGCAATTGTTGTTCCTGGTCGTGCTGGAACTGACGTAAATCAAGAGGGAGGGCGGGGGCGTGGTCAGACGATGAGGGGGCGGTGACCGGCGGCGCATGACGCTGAAAAGGATCGATAATGATGTTATCCAGTTCCGCCTCGCTGCTGCCGTGGCGGTAGACAGAGCGCTCCACGACGTTTTTCAGTTCGCGAATATTTCCCGGCCAGTGATAGGCCAGTAGTGTCTCCTTTGCATAATCGCTGAAGCCGGGGAACAGAGGCAGGCCGAGCTCGCGGCACATCTGAATCGCAAACTGGTCTGCGAGCAGCATAATATCACTTCTTCGCTCGCGCAGGGGGGGAAGCTGAACAACGTCAAAGGCCAGGCGGTCAAGCAGATCGGCCCTGAATTTCTCCTCCGCGACCCTCTCCGGCAGATTGGCGTTGGTGGCGCACACCAGACGCACGTTAACCTGTAGCGGCTGGCTACCGCCGACGCGCTCCAGTTCGCCATACTCAATGACGCGCAGCAGTTTTTCCTGGACCAGCATGGGCGCGGTGGCGAGTTCATCAAGAAACAGCGTACCGCCGTCGGCGCGCTCAAACCGTCCCGGATGGCGCTTCTGGGCGCCGGTAAAGGCGCCTGCTTCGTGGCCGAAAAGCTCTGTATCGAGCAGGTTTTCATTCAGCGCCGCGCAGTTTAACGAGATAAAGGGGCCGTCCCAGCGTCCGGATAAATAGTGCAGGCGGTTGGCAATCAGTTCCTTACCCGTGCCGCGCTCGCCGATAATCAGCACCGGCTTGTTGAGCGGTGCAAGGCGGGACACCTGTTCCAGCACCTCCAGAAAGCTGTTTGCTTCCCCGAGTAAATTGTCTTTGTATCCAGCCATGATGAAATTAACCACTCCTTAGCGATATTCACCAGGTCAGCATAGTTCTTCATTGCGTATAAATCAAACACATCAAGCAAAATCAATAGGATAAAAAACTGGCACGGGAATTGTATTATCTCAACAGCAGGGCATTGCCCGACCACAGAAATAAGAGGATTTTTATTATGGGTATTTTTTCTCGTTTTGCCGACATCGTGAACGCCAACATCAACTCACTGCTGGAAAAGGCGGAAGACCCGCAGAAGCTGGTGCGTCTGATGATTCAGGAGATGGAAGACACGCTGGTTGAAGTGCGTTCTACCTCTGCTCGCGCGCTTGCTGAGAAAAAACAGTTAACGCGCCGGATTGAGCAGGCTACCGCCCAGCTCAATGAATGGCAGGAAAAAGCGGAACTCGCCCTGCGTAAAGATAAAGAAGATCTGGCTCGTGCGGCGCTGATTGAAAAACAGAAGCTGACGGACATGGTCGCGACGCTTGAGCATGAAGTGACGCTGGTGGATGACACGCTCACCCGCATGAAAAAAGAGATTGGTGAGCTCGAAAATAAACTGAGCGAAACCCGCGCACGTCAGCAGGCGCTGTCGCTGCGTCATCAGGCGGCCAGCTCTTCCCGCGACGTACGCCGTCAGCTGGACAGCGGCAAGCTGGATGAGGCCATGGCGCGATTTGAGTCTTTTGAGCGTCGCATCGATCAGATGGAAGCGGAAGCAGAAAGCCACAGCATCGGGAAGCAAAATTCACTGGATCAACAGTTTGCCGACCTGAAAGCGGACGATGAAATCAGCGAGCAGCTGGCGGCATTGAAAGCCAAAATGAAGCAAGATAACCAATAATACTGTTGCGGCACCTGAGCGTGCCGCTATGCATCCTAAGACAAGGAGTACACATGAGCGCGCTTTTTCTGGCCATTCCCCTGACGATTTTCGTGCTGTTTGTTTTGCCGATTTGGCTATGGCTGCACTACAGCAACCGTTCTTCACAAGGCGATCTTTCCCAGAGTGAACAGCAACGCCTTGCGCAGCTTACCGAACAGGCGAATAAGATGCGTGACCGCATTCAGGCGCTGGAAGCGATCCTGGATGCAGAACATCCAAACTGGAGGGATCGTTAATGACCGGACTGAATCTGAACAAAAAGTTGTGGCGAATCCCACAGCAGGGGATGGTGCGTGGCGTTTGTGCCGGGCTGGCACACTATCTTGACGTTCCGGTAAAACTGGTTCGTGTGGTGACGGTACTGTCTATTTTCTTCGGTCTGGCGTTTATCACGTTCGTGGCATACATCGTTCTGTCATTTGTCCTTGATCCCATGCCCGACGGGGAACTGGTCGCAGAAAGTGCGCCAACCAGTAACGATCTTCTGAACGCGGTTGACGAGCAACTGGCCGCAGGGGAGAAGCGGTTGCGTGAAATGGAACGTTATGTGACGTCGGATACCTTTACGCTGAGAAGTCGTTTTCGTCAGCTTTAAGAGAGAATTTATATGAAGCAAAACTGGCAACAGGCCGGTCAGAAGGTAAAACCCGGCCTGAAAATCGCAGGTAAGCTGGTTCTGATGACGGCATTACGTTACGGCCCGGCAGGTGTGGCGGGTTGGGCGATCAAATCTGTTGCCCGTAAGCCGGTCAGAATGTTGCTGGCCGTAGCGCTCGAACCAATGCTGCAAAAAGTGGCAAAACGGCTATCGCGCCGTTACTTATCCCGCTAATTCACACGCGCGTCAGCCCCCACTTTCCCTGTGAGGGGCTGGCGCCAGCTCAAACATTTCCCTCCCTTTAATGTGCTTTCTTTGCGGCAGCTCACAATACTGAGCAGAGCCGCTTTGGAATTGCGTTTTTCAGCCTCCCGCTTCGTTGACAGATATTTTTCATGGGAGTAGATTGCCCTTCGTGGGACCGCTACCATGGAAAATAAAGTGAACGCAAAAATTAAAAAACTTATCAATCATATCTACGGTGAATCATTTTCTAACGCACATTTAGACGTGTTATTATCAAAGCTTGAGCAAGCCGCTATTGATATTACAGAAAAGCGCAAATCAGGCTGGGATGAAAAAGATGTTGTCCTGATTACTTACGCCGACCAGTTCTCCGCGAAAGGGGAGAAAGCGTTGCCAGTGTTTACCTGCTTTTATAATGAATGGCTTGCCCGCACGTTTTCCCATGTCCATCTTTTACCTTTTTATCCGTGGTCCTCTGATGACGGATTTTCCGTTATTGATTACCACAGCGTCGCGCCTGAAACCGGAAGCTGGCAGGATGTTGCTGAATTAAAACAGTCTGCCAGCTTAATGTTTGACTTCGTGTGCAACCATATGTCAGCAAAAAGTGAATGGTTTGCTAATTATCTTGCGAAGAAGCCGGGCTTTGACGATTTCTTTATTTCTGTCGATCCTGAAACTGATTTATCTGCCGTGACGCGCCCTCGCGCATTACCGCTGCTGACGCCATTTAAGCTGCATGATGGAAGCGTGCGTCATCTTTGGACCACGTTCAGTGATGACCAGATCGATCTCAACTTCGCCTCGCCTCAGGTACTGATTGCGATGGTTGACGTACTGCTCCATTACCTGGCGGAAGGGGCGCGTTACATTCGCCTCGACGCCGTTGGGTTTATGTGGAAGATTCCAGGAACCAGCTGCATCCATCTTGAGCAGACACACTGCCTTATCCAGCTTTTCCGTGCGATTACCGACGCTGTGGCACCCGGCACGGTGATCATTACCGAGACAAACGTCCCGCATAAAGACAATATCTCGTACTTCGGTGATGGTGAAAATGAAGCCCAGATGGTCTATCAGTTCTCCTTGCCACCGCTGGTGCTGCATGCTGTTCATCGTCAGGATGTAAAAGCGCTTTGCCAGTGGGCGGGGTCGCTGGCGCTGCCTTCAACAAAAACGACCTGGTTCAACTTCCTGGCGTCTCATGACGGTATCGGCCTGAACCCGTTACGCGGCATTCTTCCGGAGTCAGAAATACTGTCACTGGTTGAAAAACTTCAGCAGGAAGGGGCGCTGGTTAACTGGAAAAATAATCCTGACGGAACGCGCAGTCCTTACGAAATCAATGTGACCTATCTGGACGCATTAAGCTCGCAAGACAGCCCGGATGATGAACGTATTGCGCGGTTTATTCTGGCGCATGCTGTACTGCTGAGTTTCCCGGGCGTACCTGCCGTTTATATTCAAAGCATTCTTGGCTCGCGTAACGATTATGAAGGCGTTGAACGCCTCGGTTATAACCGCGCGATAAACCGCAAGAAATACACCGCCGGTCAGGTTGACCTTGAGCTCAATAATAAACAAAGCATTCGTCATAAAATCTATTCCCGTTTAAGCGAGCTTATTGCTATTCGTCGTGGGGAACGCGCATTTCATCCTGATGCTCAGGCAATGTTTGAATCACTTGATGAACAGATTCTTAAAATTGTTCGCGTGGCTGAGAATGGTGAAAGAATTACCGCGCTATTTAATTTTAGTCATAATGTTCATACCGTTTATGAGGAAGCGCTTTCCGGTGTGGAATTGCTATCAGGACAGGCTATTGACGGTACGGAACTGACCCTCAATCCATGGCAGGTTATGTGGATTAAAGAAAACTAAAAAAGGACCCTTAAATGAAAATGCCCAAAATTGTGCTGTTATCAGCACTGGTTTCGTGCGCCCTGTTATCAGGCTGTAAGGATGATAAAGCGTCTGCTGTGACCATTGAGTTTATGCACTCTTCAGTAGAGCAGGAGCGTCAGGCGGTTATTACGAAACTGATCGAGAAATTTGAAAAAGAGAACCCTGGCATCACGGTGAAACAGGTGCCGGTGGAAGAAGACGCCTACAACACCAAGGTGATTACGCTCGCGAGAACCGGGGCGCTGCCTGAGGTGATTGAAGTCAGCCATGATTACGCAAAAGTCATGGATAAGGAACAGCTGCTGGATCGCAAAGCGATTGGCGAAGCCATTAAAGCGGTAGGCGAAAACACCTTCTATGACGGGATCCTGCGCGTAGTCCGTACCGAAGACGGTACCGCCTGGACGGGCGTGCCAATGAGTGCCTGGCTGTCCGGCGTCTGGTATCACAAAGATGTGCTGGCTGCTGCGGGTATTGAGGAGCCCCACAACTGGGAACAACTGCTGAAGGCCAGTGAGAAACTTAACGACCCGGCCAAAAAACATTACGGCATTGCGCTGCCTACCGCGGAAAGCGTCATGACCGAGCAGGCATTCTCCCAGTTTGCACTTTCCGGCGGCGCGAACGTTTTTGATGTCAACGGGAACGTCGAAATCGATACCCCTGAGATGGCGAAAGCGCTCTCTTTTTATAAAGCGCTGGCCGCGACCACTATGCCGGGCTCGAACGACGTCATGGAGATCAAAGATGCCTTCATGAACGGTTCCGCACCGATGGCGGTTTATTCCACCTACATCCTGCCTGCGGTATTCCAGGATGGAAACCCTGCCAATCTTGGCTTCGTGGTCCCTACCGAAAAGACCTCTGCAGTCTACGGCATGATCACATCGCTGACGATCACCACGGGGCAATCTGAAGGTGAAACGCAGGCGGCTGAAAAGTTTGTGACGTGGATGGAGCAGGCTCAAAACGCAACCGACTGGGTCATGATGTCGCCTGGTGCGGCGCTGCCGGTGAACAAGCTGGTGGTAGGTACGGATACCTGGAAAAACAACGAGGTCATTAAAGCGTTTGGGCAACTGCCTTATGAGCTGATTGCTCAGTTCCCAAATGTGCAGGTGTTTGGCGCAGTGGGCGACAAAAACTTCACCCGAATGGGCGATGTCACCGGGTCCGGCATTATCAGTTCCATGGTGCATAACGTCACGGTGGGTAAACAAGATCTCAGCGCCACGCTCAGCAATAGCCAGAAGCGACTGGCTGACCTGATTTCACAACGATAGGAGCGCTTTGCGGAAGGAAATTATGAAGACGTTGTTTTCTGGTCGATCAGATATGCCTTTCGCCATGCTGCTGTTGGCCCCCAGCCTGATTTTGCTGGGGGGCCTGGTGGCCTGGCCAATGATTTCCAATATTGAAATCAGTTTCTTACGACTGCCGCTTAACCCGCGCATTAGCGCTGTGTTTGTTGGGCTGGACAATTACATTCGCATCCTCAGTGATGCGGCATTCTGGCACTCGCTGTGGATGACGTTCTGGTACACGGCGCTGGTGGTGATGGGCAGCACCGGGCTGGGGCTGGCCGTGGCGATCTTCTTTAATCGCGAATTTCGGATGCGCAAAACGGCACGTTCACTGGTGATTTTATCCTACGTGACGCCGTCTATTTCCCTGGTGTTTGCCTGGAAATATATGTTCAACAACGGCTACGGCATTGTGAACTACCTGGGCGTTGATCTGCTGCACCTTTATGACCAGGCACCGCTGTGGTTCGACAACCCCGGCAGTAGCTTTGTGTTGGTCGTGCTGTTCGCCATCTGGCGCTACTTCCCGTACGCCTTCATTTCATTCCTGGCGATTTTGCAGACCATCGACAAATCGTTGTACGAAGCCGCAGAGATGGACGGGGCTAACGCCTGGCAGCGTTTTCGTATCGTGACGTTGCCCGCCATCATGCCAGTGCTGGCTACGGTGGTGACGCTGCGAACCATCTGGATGTTCTACATGTTTGCGGATGTCTACCTGCTGACCACGAAGGTCGATATTTTAGGTGTCTATCTCTATAAAACCGCATTCGCATTCAATGATTTGGGTAAAGCAGCAGCAATTTCTGTGGTGCTGTTTGTGATCATCTTCGCTGTGATTCTGCTGACCAGAAAAAGGGTAAACCTCAATGGCAACAAATAAACGCGTACTTAGCCGTATTGGTTTTTATCTGGGGCTGGCGGTATTTCTGATCATCACGCTGTTCCCGTTCTTCGTGATGCTGATGACGTCGTTTAAGAGCGCGAAAGAGGCTATATCGCTGCACCCGACCATTTTGCCGCAGGCGTGGACGCTTCAGCATTATGTCGACATCTTTAACCCGCTGATCTTCCCGTTTGTGGATTACTTCCGCAACAGCATGGTGGTATCGCTGACCTCGTCGGTGATTGCGGTGTTCCTCGGCACGCTGGGGGCTTACGCCTTGTCCAAACTGCGTTTTAAAGGACGCACGACGATCAATGCGAGCTTCTACACCGTCTATATGTTCTCCGGGATTTTGCTGGTGGTGCCGCTGTTCAAGATCATCACCGCGCTCGGCATTTATGACACGGAGCTGGCGCTGATCATCACCATGGTGACCCAGACATTGCCTACGGCGGTATTCATGCTGCGCAGCTATTTCGACACCATCCCGGACGAAATAGAAGAGGCCGCGATGATGGATGGCCTGAACCGCCTGCAAATCATCTTCCGCATTACCGTGCCGCTGGCGATTTCCGGTCTCGTGTCGGTGTTTGTTTACTGCTTCATGGTGGCATGGAACGACTACCTGTTTGCCTCCATTTTCCTGTCCAGCGCCAGCAACTTTACGCTGCCGGTCGGGCTGAACACGCTCTTTAGCACACCAGATTATATCTGGGGTCGCATGATGGCGGCATCGCTGGTGACGGCGCTTCCGGTGGTCATCATGTATGCACTTTCTGAACGTTTTATTAAAAGTGGTTTGACCGCCGGTGGCGTTAAGGGCTGAGGCGGCCAATTTTTTATCAGGAGCAAGTTATGAAAAAGTTAGTTGCGACAGCGCCTCGCGTGGCGGCGCTCGTGGAATATGAAGATCGTGCTGTGGAAGCACATGAAGTGAAAATTCGTGCCCGTTTTGGTGCACCAAAACACGGTACCGAAGTTGTGGATTTCCGTGCGGCAAGCCCGTTTATTGATGAAGAGTTCAACGCGGAGTGGCAGATGTTTACGCCGCGTGAAGAGGGCGCTGCGCGCGGAATCGAATTCGGTAAGTTCCAGCTGGGGAATATGATCGTCGGCGACATTATTGAATGCGGTGCTGACGTAACGGAATACCGGCCAGGCGACAGCGTCTGTTGCTATGGTCCGCTGCAGGAGACGGTCATTGTCAATGCGGTTAACAACTACAAGCTGCGCAAAATGCCGCAGGGCGCATCCTGGAAAAACGCTGTTTGCTACGATCCGGCGCAGTTCGCCATGAGCGGCGTGCGTGATGCCAATGTCCGTGTAGGCGACTTTGTGGTGGTGGTCGGTCTGGGTGCCATCGGACAGATTGCCATTCAGCTGGCAAAAAAAGCCGGTGCGTCAGTGGTCATCGGTGTCGATCCTATCGAGCACCGCTGTGAGATCGCTCGCCGTCATGGCGCAGATCACTGTCTGAACCCAATCGGTACCGATGTGGGTCTGGAAATTAAAAAGCTGACCGGCAAGCAGGGCGCGGACGTGATCATCGAGACCAGCGGTTTTGCGGATGCGCTGCAGTCTGCGCTGCGTGGACTTGCCTACGGCGGCACCATCTCCTACGTTGCGTTCGCTAAACCATTTGCCGCGGGTTTCAACCTCGGCCGCGAAGCACACTTCAATAACGCGAAGATTGTTTTCTCCCGCGCCTGCAGCGAACCCAACCCAGACTACCCGCGCTGGAGCCGCAAGCGTATCGAAGAGACCTGCTGGGAATTGCTGATGAACGGTTATCTCAACTGTGACGATCTGATTGACCCGGTCGTGACCTTCACCACCAGCCCGGAAAGCTACATGAAGTATGTCGATCAGCATCCGGAACTCAGTATCAAAATGGGCGTCACTTTTTAAGCTAAGGACAGCAAATCATGAAAATCGCAACACAAAACCAGGCCTTTTTCCCAACTAACATCATGGAAAAGTTCGAGTACATCAAAGCGATGGGTTTTGATGGCTACGAAATTGACGGCAAACTGCTGGTCGAAAACCTCGACGAAGTGAAAGCGGCTATCAAAGCCACGGGTCTGCCGGTGACGACGGCATGTGGCGGATACGATGGCTGGATCGGTGACTTTATCGAAGAGCGTCGTCTCAACGGGCTGCAGCAGATCGAACGCATTCTGCAAGCCCTGGCTGAAGTGGGTGGAAAGGGCATTATCGTGCCTGCGGCCTGGGGAATGTTTACCTTCCGTTTGCCGCCAATGACCTCCCCACGCAGCCTGGACGGCGACCGCAAAGCGGTAAGCGCGTCGCTGCGCTGGCTGGATGAGGTTGCTGCACGCACCGGTACGACCGTCTACCTGGAACCGCTGAACCGCTACCAGGATCATATGATCAATACCCTGGCAGACGCGCGTCGTTATATCGAAGAGAACGATCTCAAGCACGTGCAGATCATCGGTGATTTCTATCATATGAACATTGAAGAAGACTCGCTGACGGATGCGCTGCATCAGAACCGCGATCTGCTGGGGCATGTGCATATTGCTGATAACCACCGCTATCAACCGGGCAGCGGCAGCCTCGATTTCGCCAGCCTGTTCGATCAGCTGCGTGCCGATAACTACCAGGGTTATGTGGTGTATGAGTGCCGCGTTCGCGCCGACAATCCGGCTCAGGCTTATCAGGACTCACTCACTTATTTGCGTGAATGCTAAGGATGACGAGCGTGATGAGTGCTTCTACACCTTCGCCTCTGCGCGTCGCCATTATTGGCGCCGGGCAGGTCGCGGACAAAGTGCATGCCTCGTATTACGCCACGCGCAGTGATGTTCACATGGTGGCTGTCATGGACAGCCGCCTTGAGCAGGCACAGGCGTTCGCGGAACGTTATGCTATTCCATCGGCATGGCAGGACGCTCACGAGATGTTGCAAACGGTGAAGCCGGACGTGGTGAGCGTCTGCTCGCCTAACCGGTTCCATTTTGAACATGTCATGGCTGCCCTCGAAGCGGGGTGTCATGTGATGTGTGAAAAACCCCCGGCGATGACGCCGCAACAGGCCGACCAGATGCGCATCGCGGCGCGTAAAGCAGGCAAAGTGCTGGCCTATGATTTTCACCACCGCTTTGCCCTGGATACCCAGCAACTGCGAGAGGCGGTAATGAATGGCACGCTCGGTGAAGTTTACTTCACATCGGCGCAGGCTGTGAGGCGGTGCGGTGTGCCGGGGTGGGGCGTGTTTACCAACAAATCATTACAGGGTGGCGGACCGCTGATTGATATCGGCATTCATATGCTTGATGCCGCCATGTATGTCCTGGGTTTCCCTGCGGTAAAGCGTGTGACCGCGCACAGCTTTCAGAGGCTGGGAAACCGCAAAAGCACCGGCCAGTTTGGCGAGTGGGATCCTACGCAATACACCGTTGAGGATGCCCTGTTTGGCACGATTGAATTCTGTAACGGCGGCATTCTGCGTCTGGACACCTCCTTTGCGCTTAACATCCGCGAGCAGTCCATCATGAATGTCGCTTTCTGCGGCGAAAAAGCGGGAGCAACGCTGTTCCCGGCGCACATCTATAACGACGAAGCCGGGGCGTTAGTCACCCTCGCGCAGCGTGAAGAGGCTGATGACCAGCGACATTTACGCAGTATGGATGCCTTCGTACGCCATGTGCAGGGAGAACCCGTCATGATCGCGGATGCAGAACAGGGCCTGGTTATTCAGCAGCTTGTCGCCGCGCTTTATGAATCAGCAGAAACAGGGGAATGCGTGACATTATGCTGAACGTGTCTGTCTTAACCGATCCGGGCTTTTGTCCTCACAGCCTGAATAAATACGCCTCTGTTATGGCCTGCGGCAATGGCTACATGGGCATTCGCGCTGCGCATGAAGAAGATTACACCCTGCAAACCAGAGGCATGTACCTTGCGGGTCTGTATCATCGTGCGGGACGCAACGAAACCACCGAGCTCGTCAATCTGCCCGATATCACTGGCATTGATGTTGAGCTGGATGGCGTCAATTTCACCCTCCTTGCAGGGGAGATTCTGGAGTGGCAGCGCGAGCTGGCCTTTGCCAACGGCGAGCTGCATCGTCGCGTTGTCTGGCGTTCGCCCGACGGAAACCGTTATCGGCTGGAAAGCCGTCGTTTTGTGTCGCTGGACCAGTTGCCTCTGGTGGCCATGCAGCTTTCGATCACACCGCTTGATGCTGCTTCGCAGGCCGTGCTGAAAACCGGTATTGATGCAACGCAAACGAACAGCGGCAGACAGCATCTGGATGAAATCTCGGTCAGAGTCTTTGACCAGCACTACATGCAGGGCGTGTATGAAACGCAGGACCGGGCGTCAGACGTCGTCGTTTCGGCGTTTTGTCAGCTCTCAACGAAGAGCGACAGCTGTTTTACCGCCAAAAATCGTCGTCTTAACGTGCACCATTCCCTGACGATTGCGCAGGGTGACACTGTCACGCTTGAAAAAATTGTCTGGGTAACCCACCGCTGTGACAAAGCGCTTTCGCAGGAGTCTTTCGCTCGCAACGCGCTGGCCGATCTCAAAGTTTGCGCAGCAAGAGGCTACGACGCCTTGCTGGAAAGTTCAGCGTATGCCTGGAAAGCCGTCTGGCGTGACGCTCGTGTGGAAGTGACGTCTGCGGAACCTCAGGATCAGATGGCGCTGGATTATGCGGTCTGGCACCTGACCACGATGACGCCTGCCCATGACGAGCGAAGCAGTATCGCCGCGAAAGGGCTGACGGGAGAGGGGTATAAAGGCCACGTATTCTGGGATACCGAAATATTCTTGCTGCCTTTCCATCTCTTTACTCGCCCGCAGATTGCCCGCAGCCTGCTGCGTTATCGCTGGCTTAATCTCGCTGGCGCCCGGGAGAAAGCCCGTCGTAACGGCTGGCCCGGCGCGTTGTTCCCATGGGAAAGCGCGGCGAGTGGGGAGGAAGAAACGCCAGAGTTTGCCGCTATCAACATCCGTACCGGGATACGCCAGAAGGTGGCCTCCGCGCTTGCTGAGCATCACATCGTGGCAGATATCGCCTGGGCCGTCGTCGCTTACTGGCAGGCGACACATGATGATGCCTTTATGCGTAATGAGGGTCTGACGCTGCTGATGGAAACCGCCTCGTTCTGGATGGGACGCGCAACGGAAATCAATGGTCGTCTCGAAATCCATGACGTAATAGGGCCGGACGAATACACCGAGCATGTGAATAACAATGCCTACACCAACTATCTGGCCTGGCACAACGTTGCCTGTGCCCGTCAGTTTATGGCGATGTTTGGGCGTGAAGATGCGCGTTTTACGGAGAATGCCACGCAGTTCCTGGCGCGCTTATGGCTGCCAGAGGCCGATGCAGAGGGTGTGATCCCACAGGATGACTCCTTTATGTCAAAACCTGCCATTGATCTGACCCGCTATAAAGCCAAAGCGGGTAAGCAGACGATTCTGCTCGATTATTCCCGTGCGGAAGTGAACGAGATGCAGATCCTGAAGCAGGCCGATGTGGTGATGCTTAACTACCTGCTGCCGGAACGGTTTACGCCGCAGCAGTGTGCCGCCAATCTGGCGTTCTATGAGCCACGCACGATCCATGATTCGTCATTGAGCAAAGCCATTCACGGGATTGTTCTCGCGCGCTGCGGTGACACGCAGGGGGCCTATGCCTTCTGGCGTGATGGCATCGGCATTGATTTGGGTGACGATCCGCACAGCAGTGATGAAGGGATACATGCTGCGGCCACCGGTGCGATCTGGTCTGGCGCGGTTCAGGGGTTTGCTGGCCTACAAATTATCGAAGGGGAACTGCATCTTGCGCCGAAACTGCCTGCTCATTGGCAGAAACTGGCATTCCCACTGCGGTGGCGCAACGCAACCCTGCATTTCACCTATGAAAACGAGGTGTTAACCATTGAAACGACGGCACCTGCCACGCTAACGCTGTGGGGCAAAACGCTACATGTGTCGGCGCGAAAAGTTATCACCCGTAAGGACTTTCTTGCATCTAAAGATGGGACCGCTACCACGGAGGGGCACCATGGCGCTTAAGGCTGTTGTATTCGATCTGGACGGTGTGATCACCGATACCGCACATCTCCACTTTCTGGCCTGGCGAGCCGTGGCGGAGGAAATTGGCATCACCTTCGACGAAGTCTTTAACGAACAGCTGAAGGGAATAAGCCGTATGGATTCTCTTCTGCGCATTCTGAAGCATGGCGGAAAAGAGGGGATGTTTAGCGATGAGCAGTGCCTTGAGCTTGCGACGAAAAAAAACGCGCGTTATGTCCAGTCGCTGGCATCGCTGACGCAGGATTCGCTGCTTCCGGGGATTCGAGACGTGCTGGCGGATATCCGTGCAGCGAAAGTCAAAATTGGGCTCGCGTCCGTATCGCTCAATGCTCCGGGGATTTTGCACGCGCTGGGCATTCATCAGGCATTTGATTTTTGCGCGGATGCTTCCCGCATTCACCGCTCAAAGCCAGACCCGGAAATCTTCCTCGCCGCCTGTGCCGGTCTGGACGTACGTCCTGAAGAGGCTATCGGCATTGAAGATGCCGCTGCGGGCGTTCAGGCAATCAACGCCGCAGGGATGTTGTCGGTAGGGATTGGGCCTGGCCTTAACCATGCAGGACTACAACTTCATTCAACGCAGGAACTGACCTGGACATGCCTGACTGAATTCTGGGCAACCCGGCGTATTGATAAGGAATAAATTATGGCTCAACTGTCTCTAAAACATATTCAGAAAATCTACGATAACCAGGTCCATGTGGTTAAAGATTTCAACCTCGAAATAGAAGACAAAGAATTCATTGTGTTCGTTGGTCCATCGGGATGTGGTAAATCCACGACCCTGCGCATGATTGCCGGGCTGGAGGAGATCAGCGCCGGTGAGCTGATCATTGACGGGGTCTGCATGAATGATGTCCCCGCTAAATCTCGCGATATCGCGATGGTCTTCCAGAACTACGCGCTTTACCCGCATATGACGGTCTACGACAACATGGCGTTTGGCCTGAAAATGCAAAAAATAGCGCCTGCGGTGATTGAGGAGCGTGTTAACTGGGCGGCGCAGATTTTGGGGTTACGTGATTATCTCAAGCGTAAGCCTGGCGCACTGTCCGGTGGTCAGCGCCAGCGCGTGGCGTTAGGCCGGGCGATCGTGCGTGAAGCCGGTGTCTTCCTGATGGATGAACCGCTGTCCAACCTTGATGCCAAGCTTCGCGTGCAGATGCGTGCTGAAATCAGCAAGCTGCACCAGAAGCTTAATACCACCATGATTTATGTTACGCACGACCAGACGGAAGCCATGACGATGGCCACCCGCATCGTGATCTTAAAAGACGGCATCATTCAGCAGGTCGGGGCGCCGAAGCAGGTGTACAACGAGCCGGCCAATATGTTTGTCGCAGGGTTCATTGGCTCACCGGCGATGAACTTCATTCGGGGCGCTATCGACGATCGTTATTTCGTCACGGAAACGTTGCGTCTGGAGATCCCTGAAGACAAGCTGGCCGAACTGAATGCGCAAGGTTACCAGCGTAAAGCGGTCGTCTTCGGTATCCGTCCGGAAGACATTCTTACCCTGCAGAGCAGCGGAGAAGACATCACGGCGAAAGTCAGCGTGGCTGAACTGACCGGCGCTGAATTTATGCTTTATGCCACCGTAGGGGGGCATGAACTGGTTGTCCGTGCAGGTGCAGCGAATGACTACGTCGCCGGAGATAATATTGGCATCCAGTTCGATATGAATAAGTGCCATTTCTTCGACGCTGATACAGAAGCGGCTATTAGATAAGAAAGGTGTTTGCCGGAAATGCAAATTTCCGGTTTTTTTGTTGGTTAATTAGAAAGGGAATATCTCATGAGTACTCTACTAAAAAGTGCTGCGCTCGTTCTGTGCGCAGGGGTTAGCTGTGCGCAAGCGGCAGAAACTGCGAAAAAGTGGGAATTTAATATCGGGGCCATGTATGAAATTGAAAACGTCGAAGGTCAGGGCGACGATAAAGATGGATTATATGAACCTTCCGTGTGGTTTAATGCGACCTGGGATGCCTGGACAATTTCTCTGGCGATGTATCAGGAAGGGCCCGTTGATTACAGCAGCATGACGCGCGGAACCTATTTTGACCGTCCGGAATTTGAATTACGCTATCGCTTTATTGGAACCGATGATTTTACTTTTGGTCTGACCGGCGGCTTCCGTAATTATGGTTATCACTTTAAAGATGAGCACGGTGCCAAAGACGGCAGCGCAAATATGCAGCGCTACAAAGTACAGCCAGACTGGGATATTAAATTAACCGATGACTGGCGCTTTAGTGGCTGGCTTGCTATGTATCAGTTTGCTAACGATCTGGAAAAAACCGGTTATGCTGACAGCCGTGTTGAGACCGAAACGGGCTTTACCTGGACTATCAATGAAACCGTCTCCGCAAAAGTAAATTACTATTTAGAGCGCGGTTTCAATATGGACAGCTCACGTAATAACGGCGAGTTTTCCACGCAGGAAATTCGCGCCTATCTGCCTGTTTCGTTGGGCCAGACAACCTTAACGCCTTACACCCGCTTGGGTCTTGACCGCTGGTCAAACTGGGACTGGCAGGACGATCCGTCGCGTGAAGGGCATGATTTCAACCGCCTGGGTATGCTGTATGCCTATGACTTCAACAACGGTTTATCCATGACGCTGGAATATGCGTATGAATGGGAAAACCACGATGAGGGTGAGAGCGACCGCTTCCACTATGCGGGCGTAGGTGTGAATTACGCGTTCTGATACATCACTTACCAGGGGCGATCCGCCCCTGGTTTTAGCGCAGAGAAGCCGCTAACACGAAGTGGGTGTCGACAAGCACTTTTTGCGGGGCAGGTTGACCACCAATGCGCCTGAAGAGCAGATTGCAACTCTCTTCACCCAGCTTGCGAGTAGGGATATCAAACCCACCTGGCGCTGGCGTGAGAATGAGAGAGAGCATCGGGTCGCTGTATCCGGCTATCACGACCTGCTCAGGGATCATCAGATTTAACTCATCCGCAGCACGATAGAGGCTTAGCAACTTCATGCTGTCGGTGGCGAATACCGCATCAGGAGGAACTGGCGAGGATAATAATGTAATCGCCGCAGCGAGTGCACTCTCGTGGGTATAACCACCATCCATGATCCAGTCGTAATGAATAGCAATATTATGTTTTGCCAGACTGGCTTTATAGCCCGCCAGACGATCAATTGAAACGTGGTAATCAAGCGGTGCATGCAGACAGGCAATTTTCCGTCGCCCATTTTTAATGAAATTATCCGTCAGCGTGGCGCTGTCATTAAAATTATCCGTATCGACGGAATAGATATTCTGATAATCACCTTCCACTTTGCCAATGACGACGACGGGTACGCCATACGCATCCAGCGTGCTGAAAAAAGATTCATTTGCCGGTGAACTCAGCATGATGACGCCTTTGATCATCTTCTGCTTTATTTTGCTCACACATTTCAGCAGATCGTCTTCGCTGCTTTTGGATGTTTGCAAAATAACGTCAAAACCTTCTTCTTCCGCTTTTGTTGTAATCGCATGAAGAACATCAGAGAAAAAAGGGTTACCGGCTGTGGTTTTGGTCGAGCGGGTCGATATAACCATAATGGCATCGAAGCCAGAAGAGGTCAGTGCGCGGGCCAGTTTGTTGGGCTGATAATTTAATTCGTCTATCGCCTTCAGCACTTTGTCACGTGCTTCGGGGGATATATTCGTTTGTTTATTCAGAACGCGGGATACGGTTGATTTCGATACGCCCGCAACCCGTGCGATATCATAGATGGTGGGTGACATACACCTTACTCACTCCGGACTGACAGCAATGCCGCTCATCTTACTGGAGAGAAAACGGCAATAGCAATAAATAAGAATTGATAATCAACGATCTGCCCCCATTTATTGTATTCTGAAGCCATGCATTCCAGGCTTCCGGGCAATGAAGGATGGCGATGAAGCGACTTAAGAACGAACTCAATTCACTGGTGAACCGCGGCATTGACCGACATCTGCGCCTGGCCGTCACCGGGCTAAGCCGCAGCGGCAAGACGGCATTCATAACGGCGATGGTAAACCAGCTCCTGAACCTGCACGCCGGAGCGCGCCTGCCGTTGCTCAGCGCCGTAAGAGAAGAGCATCTGCTGGGCGTTAAGCGCGTCCCTCAGCGCGATTTTGGTATTCCTCGTTTTACCTATGACGAAGGGCTGGCACAACTGTACGGGGATCCGCCCGCGTGGCCGACGCCGACGCGAGGCGTGAGTGAAATTCGCCTTGCGCTGCGTTTCCGCTCAAATGAATCCCTGATGCGCCACTTCAAGGATACCTCCACCCTGTATCTGGAAATCGTCGATTACCCGGGCGAATGGCTGCTCGATTTGCCGATGCTGGCACAGGACTACCTCAGCTGGTCCCGTCAGATGACAGGGTTGCTGCAGGGACAACGCGCTGCGTGGTCAACGAAATGGCGAGCGCTGTGTGAAGGCCTGGATCCGCTGGCACCAGCGGATGAAAACCGTCTGGCGGCGATTGCCGGGGCCTGGACGGACTATCTTCATCAGTGCAAACAGGAAGGGCTGCACTTCATCCAGCCGGGTCGTTTTGTCTTGCCGGGGGACTTAGCCGGAGCGCCCGCGCTGCAGTTCTTCCCCTGGCCAGATGTGGACGGCGCCGGTGAATCGAAGCTGGCCCAGGCCGGTAAACACACGAACGCCGGGATGCTGCGCGAGCGGTACAATTACTACTGCGAAAAAGTGGTCAAAGGATTTTATAAAAACCACTTCTTGCGTTTCGACCGCCAGATTGTGCTGGTAGATTGCCTGCAGCCGCTTAACAGCGGGCCGCAGGCATTTAACGATATGCGCCTCGCGCTGACCCAGCTGATGCAGAGTTTTCACTACGGGCAGCGGACGCTGTTCCGTCGTCTTTTCTCGCCGGTGATCGACAAGCTGCTGTTCGCGGCCACGAAAGCCGATCACGTGACGGTCGATCAGCATGCCAACATGGTTTCTCTGCTGCAGCAGCTGGTGCAGGATGCGTGGCAAAATGCCGCGTTTGAAGGGATTAGCATGGATTGTCTTGGGCTGGCCTCCGTGCAGGCGACGCAGAGCGGGCTGATTGATCTTAACGGCGAGAAAATACCGGCATTGCGCGGGAACCGCCTCAGCGACGGTGAGCCGCTTACGGTCTACCCGGGCGAAGTGCCCGCTAGGCTGCCGGGCCAGGCCTTCTGGCAGAGTCAGGGCTTCCAGTTTGAAGCCTTCCGCCCTCAGGCGATGAGCGTCGATCGGCCGTTGCCACACATCCGTCTGGATGCGGCGCTGGAGTTTCTGATTGGAGATAAATTGCGATGACGGAACCGTTAAAACCACGCATAGATTTTACCGGAACGCTTGAGCAGGCGGATCGTGAAGCGTTTAAAACGGCGCAGACGTTCAGCGGTACGCAGGCAGACAACTTTGCCCCGGCACTGCCGGACGATCCCGCGGTTGAGGAGGGGCCAGCGGAGGCGGTCGTGGTGGCCGCTTTGCGTCCAAAACGCAGTGTGTGGCGCAGAATGGTCACCGCCGGTCTGGCACTGTTCGGCGTCAGCGTGGTCGGGCAGGGCGTCCAGTGGGCGATGAACGCCTGGCAAACGCAGGACTGGGTCGCACTGGGCGGATGTGCCGCAGGTGCGCTGATTGTTGGCGCGGGCGTGGGGTCTGTTGCGACGGAGTGGCGACGTCTCTGGCGTCTGCGACAGCGCGCGCATGAGCGTGATGAAGCGCGGGATCTCCTCCACAGCCACGGAACCGGCAAAGGCCGCGCGTTTTGTGAGAAACTGGCCAGCCAGGCCGGTATCGATCAGTCGCATCCGGCGCTTCAGCGCTGGTATGCCGCCATCCATGAAACGCAGAATGACCGGGAAGTGGTAACGCTCTATTCCCATATGGTTCAGCCGGTACTGGATGCCCAGGCGCGACGCGAGATTAGCCGTTCTGCGGCAGAGTCCACGCTGATGATTGCCGTCAGCCCGCTGGCGCTGGTGGATATGGCGTTTATCGCATGGCGTAACCTGCGTTTGATTAACCGTATCGCTCATCTCTACGGTATCGAGCTGGGTTACTACAGTCGACTCAGACTGTTCAAGCTGGTGTTACTCAATATCGCCTTTGCTGGTGCGAGCGAACTGGTGCGTGAAGTGGGCATGGACTGGATGTCGCAGGATCTGGCTGCGCGTCTTTCGGCTCGCGCTGCGCAGGGTATTGGCGCGGGCTTACTGACGGCGCGTCTGGGTATCAAGGCGATGGAAGTGTGCCGACCGTTGCCGTGGATCGATGGCGATAAGCCACGGCTGGGGGATTTCCGACGCGAACTGATTGGCCAGCTTAAAGAGACGCTCAATAAAAAACCTGCTCCGTGAGGTTTTGTTCACTTATCGTGCTGGCTGTCAATATTTGTTGACAGCCATCTTCCGGTTCACCGTGTTCTGACATATCATTTTAACGTTACTGGCTTAAAACGGTGAATTTCCCATGCGTCTTGAAGTCTTCTGTGAAGACCGTCTCGGTCTGACCCGCGAGTTACTCGATCTTCTTGTTTTACGTAGCATTGATTTACGTGGCATTGAGATCGATCCTGTCGGGCGAATTTACCTCAATTTTGCCGAAATTGAATTCAATACCTTTAGCAGTCTGATGGCGGAAATCCGCCGTATCGCTGGCGTTACGGATGTGCGCACTATCCCCTGGATGCCCTCCGAGCGAGAGCACCTGGCACTGAGCGCGCTGCTGGAAGCCATGCCTGAACCGTTCCTCTCTCTGGATCTGAAAAGTAAAGTCGAGCGCGTTAACCACGCAAGCTGTCAGCTATTCGCACAGAGCCAGGAGAAGCTCAGCAATCAACATGCCGCACAGCTGGTCCCGGGTTTTAACTTCCAGCGCTGGCTGGACAGCAATCCGCAGAATACTCACAGCGAGCATGTAGTGATAAACGGGCAGAATTTCCTGATGGAGATCACACCGGTTTATCTGAAAGGGGAAAGCGACACCCGCGTACTGACCGGTGCCGTGATCATGCTGCGCTCGACGTTACGTATGGGCCGCCAGCTGCAAAACCTCTCCAGCCAGGATGTCGGCGCATTCAGCCAGATTATTGCCGTCAGCCCGAAAATGCGTCATGTGGTTGACCAGGCGCGCAAGCTCGCCAGCCTGACCGCGCCGCTGCTGATTACTGGCGATACCGGTACCGGGAAAGATCTGCTGGCTCACGCTGTGCATCTGGCAAGCCCGCGTGCGGCAAAACCGTATCTGGCACTTAATTGCGCCTCTATCCCGGAAGATGCTGTCGAAAGCGAACTGTTTGGACACGCGCCGGAAGGCAAGAAAGGGTTCTTCGAGCAGGCTAACGGCGGCTCCGTGCTGCTGGATGAGATCGGTGAAATGTCGCCGCGCATGCAGGCCAAACTGCTGCGTTTCCTGAACGACGGAACCTTCCGCCGCGTTGGTGAAGATCATGAGGTGCATGTGGACGTGCGCGTCATCTGTGCCACCCAGAAAAACCTGGTCGAACTGGTGCAAAAGGGGATATTCCGCGAGGATCTCTATTACCGCCTTAACGTCCTTACGCTGAACATTCCACCGCTGCGCGATTGTCCGCAGGACATCATGCCGTTAACGGAACTGTTTGTCGCCCGCTTTGCCGACGAGCAGGGCGTCCCGCGTCCGAAGCTTTCTGCCGATCTCGGCACGGTGTTAATGCGCTACGGTTGGCCGGGCAACATCCGTCAGCTTAAAAATGCCGTTTATCGTGCACTCACCCAGCTTGAAGGGTATGAACTGCGTCCGCAGGATATTCTGCTGCCTGATTACGACGCCGGAACGGTATCGGTAGGTGAAGAGGCGATGGAAGGGTCGCTGGATGATATTACCAGTCGCTTTGAACGCTCCGTCCTGACGCAGCTTTATCGCAGCTATCCAAGTACTCGCAAACTGGCAAAGCGGCTTGGCGTATCGCATACCGCGATTGCGAATAAGCTCCGTGAGTATGGTTTGAATCATAAGAAAGGTGACGAATAGCAAAAAGCCTCTGTAAAGAGGCTTTTTTATGTTTATTCCTTCGCCAGCGGTGTGGTCACGATTTCTGTTTTTGTCTCTCCCTGAATGGCCGCAATCCTGTTTTCAACCTCTTTCACCTGTTGTGGGCTATGAAGCAGGGTATAGGTGAGATCAAACTGCGCGCTGGCCCCAGGCTGTAATTGCTTAACCCGTTTCTGCTCACGTTCTATGGTCACGGGGTAGGCGTAGCTCGTACCCGGCTCAATCCCCGTAACGTACCCCTGTTTTGGCGTATCGGTATTTTTCCATAAGGTCAGCGCGGGTAGCTGGCGTGTATCAAACTGAATTGACGCGCCTTTATCGCCGGCTTTGTTGACCACCGCCGCGAAGGTTTCGTGGTTGTTGTCCGCAAGCGGTTTGATGTTAAAGACCATCTCATCAAAGCCTTTTGTCGGCCCGGCATAGGTTTGCCAGTTGTCTACGCCCGCTTTAGCGTAATCGTTGAAGGGGCTCACGCTTACCGCCGGAGCAAGGAAGCGTGCGCCTTCTTCGAGGATCGGCTTCCCGAAGTTACTGTGATAGATGATTTGATAGTCATGAGGGTAATCGGCATGGTTTGTCAGGACATCATGCAGGCTGAACTGGTTAGTTCCTGGAACGTAACGCAGTTCGGTCATGGTTTGCAGATCCGCTTTTTTAAACGTGCTCTCTTTGATTAACCCGCGAATACGAATTTCATACGGGGCGGTATCCGCAACGTCAACTTCGACCTGAGAAGCCGGGGTATTACCGGCCTTGCCGTGAAGCGTATAAATCTGGCCGTCAGCCGTGACCGGATGTCCCGTCCACTCATAACCACAGCGGACCATCATCTCATTGAATCCTTCCAGCCAGCCGAGGCCGTTTCGGCTTTCCAGATTTATATACGCCGGGTTAACGACCTCTTTAACGGGAGAATTCCACCCCAGTCGGGTACCAAAACCTTCCACATGCAGAAGATTCATTCCGCGCGTTGGGCTCAGGGTAATTGTCAGACCGTTTTTACTGCTGATAATGATAACTTTACTGCCTTCCTGCTTTCCGCCGTGCAATACTTTCTGCTCAATGCTGAACGTCCGGTCATTAATTTTCAGCTCATCGCTTGAAATCTTCCAGTTTCCTTTTTCTACGCCGCTTTCAGCGCTGGTCAGCACCCAGGTTTTTGCGGCAGCGTGACCTGAAACCAGTACCGCAAGGAGCGTTAAAGCCAGTTTTATTTTCATTTTGATCCCTTTTTGCTGAAACGATTATTTGATTTCGTAAGCAAATCTAATGTTTTGCCGTAAAGGGAAATGTGATGGGCTTCACTGAGGGCGAAGATGATAAATATTAACCAGTATTATGTGGGCAAGATCGCGTTATTGTTGAGTTTCTGATATTGAATTGCATAAATACTGTGAAGTTATCATATTTATGCTTTAACGATTCAGCGTGGAGGTAATAAAAAACCCCGCCATCGCGAGGTTTTGAAAACGCAGTATAAATTGCTAAGTCACTGTTATGCTTTAAGCGTGTCCAGTGCGGCGGTGTAATCCGGCTCGGTCGTAATTTCGTTAACCAGTTCGCTGAAAAGGACAGTGTCGTTTTCATCAATAACCAGTACAGCGCGTGCAGCCAGACCTTTCAGTGGACCTTCCGCGATGCTAACACCGTATTTTTCGAGGAAATCCGGGCTACGCAGGGTGGAGAGGGTGATAACGTTGCTCAGGCCTTCAGCGCCGCAGAAGCGGGACTGGGCGAACGGCAGGTCAGCGGAAATGCACAGCACCACGGTGTTGTCCATTTCGGTGGCCAGCTGGTTGAATTTACGCACGGAGGCAGCGCAAACGCCGGTATCAATGCTTGGGAAAATGTTCAGCACTTTGCGTTTACCCGCAAACTGAGCCAGTGTGACGTCAGACAGATCTTTAGCCACCAGAGTAAAAGCCTGCGCTTTGCTGCCAGCCTGCGGAATGGAACCTGCAACAGCAACCGGGTTGCCCTGGAAATGAACGAGTTGTGACATAGATATCTTCCTGTTTACATATAGTTAACGTCGGGGCTAGTGTATGCCATCAGCAGATAACACGGCAAACCAATTTTTTCGCCTTTCCGGGCCGCAAGGAGTCAGTGATGAGAAGCGTTAAGGTCTATGAAGAAGCCTGGCCATTGCATACCCCGTTTGTGATCTCTCGCGGCAGCCGAAGCGAAGCCAGCGTGGTGGTCGTTGAAATCGAAGAGGACGGTTTTAAAGGCGTGGGTGAATGCACGCCTTATCCACGCTATGGGGAAAGCCTCGCGTCGGTCATGGCGCATATCATGACGCTGGTTCCGGACCTGCAAACCGGACTCACTCGCGAGGCGCTCCAGCAACGTTTACCCGCCGGGGCCGCGCGCAACGCCATTGATTGTGCGCTCTGGAACCTGGAAGCGGCGAAACAGCAAACATCGCTGACGTCATTGCTGGGCGTGGTGCTGCCGGAATCGGTGGTTACCGCGCAAACGGTGGTAATCGGTGAGCCGGAACAGATGGCCGCCAGCGCAAAAGCGCTCTATGACGCCGGGGCAACGCTATTGAAAGTGAAACTCGACGATCGCCTGATCAGCGAGCGAATGGTCGCTATTCGCTCAGCGGTTCCCGCCGCCACGCTCATTGTTGACGCCAACGAATCCTGGCACCCGGAAGGGCTGGCCGCACGATGTCAGCTGCTGGCCGACCTGGGGGTCGCCATGCTGGAGCAGCCTCTGCCAGCAGAAGATGATGCGGCGCTGAATAATTTTATCCATCCATTGCCCGTCTGCGCGGATGAAAGCTGCCATACCCGGGAACGTTTGAGCGACCTTCAGGGGCGCTATGAGATGGTCAATATTAAGCTCGACAAGACCGGCGGCCTGACAGAGGCGCTGGCCCTGGCGGAAGAGGCCCGGGCGCAGGGATTTGAGCTGATGCTGGGCTGCATGCTCTGCACGTCCCGGGCGATCGGCGCGGCGCTACCGCTGGTTAATCAGGTCCGTTTCGCCGATCTGGATGGCCCGACGTGGCTGGCGGTTGATGTGTCACCCGCGCTTGATTTTACCAGCGGCGTGCTTCATCTCTGAGGCTGCCAGCGTAAAAGCTCCATCATGGCTTTTAAGTACTTTTCGCTGGCTTCGTCGGACGAGATCGCCGGGAATTCAGCGGTAATGCAGGG
Source organism: Enterobacter kobei (assembly GCF_001729765.1). NCBI lineage: Bacteria > Pseudomonadati > Pseudomonadota > Gammaproteobacteria > Enterobacterales > Enterobacteriaceae > Enterobacter > Enterobacter kobei. Next base: position 2,524,091 of record NZ_CP017181.1, on the reverse strand, counting down.
CAGGCTCAAATCGGCGCACCAGCTACCGAATGATCCTGGCGTTTCATAGCCGACGCTGGTAACGAGTGGCAGGGCAAATGCTTCCGCCAGCCAGGCGCCCAGCTCGGAGTGACGCGGATCTTCAATACACGCCAGCGGATCGTGGAAAGAGACAATCCATGCAGGGTGGATCTTATGGATGAGCTGGCACAGCGCCTGGGTTTCAGGCTCCGAGCCCGGTTTATCTCCCGTCAGCAGAACCACATCACGCTCCTCGGCGGAGCTGTTCCAGCGATAAACGGTTTCTCCGGCGCGCCAGTTTGCTGCCGGGAAATTACGATTTAAGTCTACGCCTCTCGCATTGGCGCGTAGACCGAGCTGACAGCCGTCCGGGTTAACCGCCAGAATCACGTGATGACGCCGCAATGAGGGCGTTAGTGTCCGCAGCGCGCATGAAAGCGTCACGATGGAGGAGTTCTCGTCACCGTGCGTGCCGGCAAGAATCAAGCCGCTGTCGCGGTCGGCATCGGGGGCGGGGAACCAGATCAACGATGCGCCTAAAAATGAGCGGCCATATTGCTCAGCGCCCGGCGGAAAGGCGCCGCGTTCCGCTCTCGGTCGGGTGGTTGTCATACGAAATCCTGATAAAAAGATCACTACTCGCAGTGTTGTGCAAAACACGCGGTTAATCAAATAGTTTCCGAAATGGTTGAGAATTGCCTTAAATCACTATTCGGGAGTAAGTTATTTGCATTTCTTTTTGTCGAAACAAATAATTACGCATCTGCTTGTTACCTGAATTCATTAAAGGGGATCTTATGAAGCATCCTGTTTCGCGTCTTTTTGCCGCACTGTGCCTGTGCGGACTCTCTTCACTCTCTTTCGCTGCGGATGTGCCACAGGGTACGGCACTGGCGCAAAAACAGGAGCTGGTCAGACACATTAAAGACGAACCGGCTTCACTCGATCCGGCAAAAGCGGTGGGGCTGCCAGAGATTCAGGTGATTCGCGATCTCTTCGAAGGTCTGGTGAATCAGAATGAGAAAGGGGAGTTGACGCCGGGAGTGGCAACGCGCTGGCAGAGCAACGATAACCGCATCTGGACATTTACCCTACGCGATAACGCGAAGTGGTCCGACGGTTCGCCTGTCACCGCCCAGGATTTTGTCTACAGCTGGCAGCGTCTGGTTGATCCGAAAACGACCTCTCCATTTGCCTGGTTTGCTGCCCTGGCGGGTATCAACAACGCGCAGGCCATTATTGATGGAAAAGCGGCACCCGATACGCTTGGCGTAACGGCGGTCGATGCCAGAACATTACGCGTCCAGTTGGACAAACCGCTGCCGTGGTTCAGTAATCTGACGGCTAACTTTGCCTTCTACCCGGTGCAAAAAGCCAACGTAGAAAGGGGTAAAGAGTGGACCCGTCCGGGATCTCTGGTCGGCAATGGTGCCTATGTCCTGAATGACCGCGTGGTGAATGAAAAACTGGTCGTCGTCCCCAATACCCACTACTGGGACAATGCAAAAACCGTCCTGCAAAAGGTCACCTTCGTACCGATTAACCAGGAATCATCGGCCACCAAACGTTATCTGGCGGGTGATATTGATATTACCGAATCGTTCCCAAAAAACATGTATCAGAAGCTCCTGAAGGATATTCCGGGACAGGTTTACACGCCGCCTCAGTTGGGCACGTATTACTATGCGTTCAATACGCAAAAGGGCCCAACGGCCGACTCCCGCGTGCGCCTGGCGCTGAGCATGACCATCGATCGCCGCATTATGGCGGAAAAAGTGTTAGGCACGGGAGAGAAGCCCGCATGGCACTTCACGCCTGACGTGACGGCCGGGTTCACCCCGGAGGCCTCGCCATTTGAACAGATGTCGCAGCAGGAGCTGAACGCCCAGGCGAAAACCTTGCTGCAGGCCGCGGGGTATGGCCCTCAGCGTCCGCTGAAGCTGACCCTGCTGTACAATACTTCAGAAAATCATCAGAAGATTGCCATCGCGGTGGCGTCCATGTGGAAGAAAAATCTCGGTGTGGATGTCAAACTGCAAAACCAGGAGTGGAAAACGTATATTGACAGCCGTAATACCGGTAACTTTGACGTGATCCGCGCCTCCTGGGTGGGCGATTACAACGAGCCATCGACCTTCCTTTCGCTGCTGACCTCAACCCACAGCGGTAACATCTCGCGTTTCAACGACCCGGCCTACGATAAAATTATCCACCAGGCGACGCTGGAAACCACGGCGAAAGCGCGCAATACGGACTACAACATGGCGGAAAAAATCCTCACGGAGAAAGCGCCTATCGCGCCGATTTATCAGTACACCAATGGCCGCCTGATTAAGCCGTGGGTGAAAGGCTATCCTATTAATAATCCGGAAGACGTGGCGTATAGCCGGACGATGTATATTGAGAAGCACTGACGGGGAGAGAATGACCTTGTCGCACTGAAAACTGGCGCATGCTGGCGCCAGTTTTTACTTATGCCCGCGCGTGCCGCTGATGGGCAGCACCACTGTTACTCCAGCAAAGCGCTAAACTTCGCCAGCCACTGTGGATGAGCGGGCCAGGCGGGGGCGGTGACCAGATTACCGTCTACATGTGCCTGGTCGATGCCGATACTGGCGTAGTGTCCACCGCTAAGACGCACTTCAGGCGCACACGCCGGGTAGGCGCTGCAGGTTCGGCCTTTTAGTATGCCGGCAGCAGCAAGCAGTTGCGGACCATGGCACACGGCGGCGATTGGCTTACGTGCCTCGTCAAATGCCTGCACCAGCTTGAGCACATCGTCATTTAACCGCAAATATTCTGGCGCTCTGCCGCCTGGGATAAGCAGTGCGTCATAGTCCTGCTCCCGTGCGGCGGAAAAGTCAGCATTGAGGACAAAACGGTGGCCGGGCTTTTCGCTGTAGGTCTGGGCACCGTCGAAGTCATGGATTGCCGTCATGATGTAGTCCCCCTTCGGTTTGTCGGGGCAAACGGCATCCACCTGATGACCAATCATCTGTAATGCCTGAAACGGGACCATGGTTTCATAATCTTCGGCGTAATCGCCAACCAACATCAGGATTTTCTTGCTCATCTTTCCTCACCTTTATTTATAGAGATGATTAAGATATAGCCTGGTATGGCTCAATTGCCGGAAATAAAAAAGCCCGTCAGAGCATAGGCAATATAAGCAAATGAATTATTGCACTACAGCGCATCGAAGGTCGGGTACAGGGTATTTTCCAGATATTCAACGAAATACCAGATCTCACCGCTAAAAATCAACCACAAGCCAAATATAATAAGGATGAAAATGATTAAGGTGAGTATTATTTCAGTCTTTCCCATTGTAGCGACTACCCACCTGTCAGTGATTTACATAAGTGGGGCATTGTAACGACGCTTTCCCGTATACTCCAGTCTCATGCCGCAAGGACTTTATTACGTCCATCGTTTTTGGCGCGATAGAGCGCGTCGTCTACGCGTTTAAACAGCTCATCAATACTCTCTTCCGGTTCATGCCTTGCCACACCAATGCTGACGGTAAAACGGGGTAATCCGGGTATGGTGATACGGGTTACCGCCGCGCGGACGGATTCGGCAATCTTCATGGCAGTGTCGAGAGAGGTGCGCGGCAGCAGGATGACAAACTCTTCCCCTCCCCAGCGAAACACGAGGTCATCTTGCCTGCTGCAGGCTTCCAGCGTGCGGGAAAGGGCGATAAGCACCTCATCACCTTTCAGATGGCCGAAGAGGTCGTTGATGTTTTTAAAATGATCGGTATCCACCAGCAGCAGGCTAAATTGCTGTTGCGCGGAAAGGTGGCTCAGGCTGGTTTGATCGATAATATTGTAGAACTGGCGTCGGTTAAGTAAGCCTGTCATTGAGTCACGTAACGCAGCATTTTCCAGCTCCAGCTCGAGCCTTTTTTGTTCGGTGATATCGTGGATGATGCACAGCATCAGTTTGTCACCGTAAATCTCAATGGGCCCCGCGTAGGTCTGGACATGGCGGGTGGTGCCATCGGCAAGGCGGTGAACAAAATTAAACGGCTTATGTCCGCCGGGCAGTGCGGCAATCTCCGTCATAATGGGCATGACACCTCTCCCCAGGGTATTTATCTCCCAGGTGTGTTTATTGCACATTTCATCATGCGAATAGCCATAAAAGCTGAGCGCGGCCAGGTTTGCATCGACAATTTGCCCGTCGCGGGCAGGGTCGATTAACAGCATTGGCGCACTGTTGGTCAGGAAAAAACGGGCGTAGAAACCCTGTTTTTTACGCTGATAGGTTGTGGAACGGCTGGCTTTCAGGCCTGATGGGGCCTGAGAAGAAATCCCTTCAAAAACGATAACATCGCCATAAGGCGTGAAGTGGGAGAGAGAGAGGCGGCAGCTTAACGGTGTATCTTGCCCGGCACGGCTAATCGTCCAGATCTCGACAATATCGTGATCGTTTTTCAGTTCAGGAACATACATCGACAACACGCTTTGCGCACTTGCGGAACAGGTGCCTTTACGCAAGCCATCCAGTGTTTTATTACCCATCAGCTGTGTTGCGGCCACATTGGCAAAAATGATCTGTTCTGAAACAGGAGATATGAGCCACACGGGCGTTTTAATTGCATTCAGCGCATCAAAACCATTTTGCGACATAGGCATTTCCTGTTCATCGGCATGTTATGCCTGACAATCACGTCAGATTAACTCGCGTCCACTCCTCTGAAACATACGCTATTCAATCCTGTCAGGCATGATTTTTTTGTGAAATAAATGCGGGATCCGTATGAATTTTACTCATGGGTATAATTTGTTTATCTGAGTTTTTCTGTAGCAGCAGCCACGGAACTTGTTCCGCAGGCAATGGGCGGGAGAAAAGGAACCCCTGCAGATAGTCACAGCCAAGGCTGGTCAGTATCGCCTGCTGTTCGTCCGTTTCAATGCCCTCAGCAACCACATTCATCTCCATGGTCCGGGCGATATTAATAATGGTTTCCACCAGCTTACGGCTTTTCTCGTTTTCCAGCATAGAGGTGACAAAACTCTTATCAATTTTTAGCTCTTTTGCCGGGAGAACGCTTAACATCAGCAGGTTAGAATAGCCAGTACCAAAATCATCAATAGAGACGGTGACACCCGCATGGTTAAAGGCGTTCAGGAGCTCGATACTGCGGTCGAGATTTTTAAGCGCAGTACTCTCTGTTACCTCCAGAATCAGCCGGGAGGGAGACAGATTATATTTTTCCAACATCGACGAGACGATGTGAAAGATATCCGGCTGTTCGAACTGAACGGGGGATAAATTGAGCGACAATGTCCACTGACTGAAACCCTGTTCCGTCCAGAAATGAAGCTGCCGACACGCGGCCTCAATCGCCCAGTTGCCAACCGGAATAATCAAACCCGTTTGTTCCAGCGTGGGTAAAAACAGTCCCGGCAGCAAAACGCCTTGCTCCGGATGACGCCAGCGGAGAAGTGCTTCAAAACCGTGGATCGTCTTATCTTCCGCGTGCCAGGTTGGCTGATACCAGAGCTCAAACTGATCGCGTTCCAGGGCCTGAGAAAGCGCCTGAAGAAAACCCGGTTGCGCCGGCATTGTTGTTGACATCTCCGGACGGTAAATTGCCCAGCCGTTACGTCCATCCTCTTTAATATGTTGTAAGGCTGCATCAGCCTTAAACTTCAGTTCATGTAGCGTTTCGCCATCTTTCGGATAGAGGCTGACCCCCGCGCTGATGGTGGTGTTCAGCGTGTGACCGCAGAGTGAAAGCGGGCGGCGCATATCCGCGAGGAGGGTGGTGAGCAGGGTATTAAGCTTTTCATCATCACATTCGGGAACCAGCAGGATAAAAGCATCCCCGCCCAGTCTGGCCAGCGTCATCTCACGGGTAAGCCGGGACGTAATGCGCTGGGCAATAGTGATTAGTAACTCATCACCCACGCTGTGGCCCCAGGTATCATTCACGCGTTTGAAGTGATCGACATTCAGGAAGATCACGGCAAACTGTCTCTTGCTCAGCAAGGCGCTGCGAAGACAGTCCTGCATTCGGATATCCATCTGATGATGGTTTGCGAGCCCGGTGAGGGCATCGAAGCGAGCCTGAAGCTCAAGCTGGCGATTGAGTTGTCGCAAATTGTCCGTCAGCCGGGTGGTGCGCCAGTGCGAATCGATTAGCGAAATAATTAACATCACGCCAAGAAGTGAGAGCGTGGTGACGGAAACCCATATGGATAATCCCAGCTCGCCGATCCCGCCGGGAAGCGTGCGTGCCATCTCATGGAAATGCGCGGCACTCATGCCCGTATAATGCATTGCGCAGATGGCGGCACCCATGACTAAGGCCGCGAGTATGCGATTTACAAAGACCCCTTTGTGCTTATCCCGGAGACGAAAAGCCAGCCACAACGCCACACCGGAGGCGACAACCGCAATTACCACGGACAAACCGACAATCCGCTGATCCCAGAGGATGCTTCCCTCCAGCATCAATGCGGCCATACCGATATAGTGCATCGAGACCACGCCAGCGCTGAGAATGATCGTGGCGACTGTCAGTCTAAACAGGGAGAGGTGTTTGCCCGTAACGGCAATATTAATGGCCGTTGTGGAGGCTATAACCGCCGCACCAAGTGAGGCCAGCGTTATCCAGAGGTCGTAGCTCATCATCATGGGCATTTGCATCGACAGCATGCCGATGAAATGCATTGACCAGATCCCAATGCCCAGCGTTACGCCTCCGGCAATCCGCCAGAACAAAGCCGCTTTTCGGCTGGAAAGGGGAATTTTCCCGGCGCTGTCCAGAGCTACAAAGGAGGCGATAAACGCCACCAGATAAGAGACAGCAATCAACACAGGGTCCCACGATATATTGAGCATTATGCAATCCCACGCCTGAGAGGGTTACCGATTTCGCCTGCCGGCACATTTTTATCGGGCAACGAAAATGCGCATTCGAACCATATTACTTATTTATCGTGAAAAATGACCAGTCATATAACAACTCTATACTCACCGGGAATATAAAATATATTCTCGTTTTTAACTTATTAAGCATTGCTAAACATAGACCACTATCACTAGCAAAGCGCCTTAAATACGTGGACGAACGAATCGTCTCGTCGCAGGTGATGGTATCGCTTAACGTGGTTGTGAACCAGTATCACAGCATTCGGCGCAGCACATTTTTACTAATACGCTTTTTTTACCTGACTTAAGCTAAATATCGGGTGTGTAACGGCGAAACGAGAAACCAGCGCGTTAGGTGAGGACAAACGCAAAAGTGAATGCTAAAAGTCTTAATGCCGACCAAAATATAAGTTGTGGGTAAAATCATGCTAAGAAATATTAGTGTCAGGACCTTCATTGCCTGGTTCCTGTTATGCCTTTTTTTGGTAAATGCAGGTATCGTTGCTCTATTTTCCAGCAATTTCTCTCTCTTCATTTCGATTAATCTGGTTAATTTCGTTGCGCTGTTTTTGCTCTGGAGTTATATGACGAAGTTTCTTGTGACGCCGATCAATACTGTGAAAAAAAGTATTGAAGAAGTGACCGCAGGTAATCTTGGTGTCTCAATCCCTGAGTTTGGCAATAACTGCGCGGGACGATTAATCCCTGGAATTAATAGTCTTTCCAGTAACATTGCGACGCTGGTGCGTGAGATCAGGGCGTCATCTCAAAACGCCATGACCTTGTCGGATCAACTCTCTGCCCGTAGCGCTCAGCTCTCGGTGAAAACCGAGCAGCAGTCTGCCTCTCTGGTGCAAACCGCTGCCAGTATGGAGCAGATGGCGGCAAGCACCCGAAACAATGCCGATAACACCCGTCTGGCGAGCGAGCAGGCAAACGTCGCGACATTGCAGGCGCGTAAGGGAGGAGAGCTGATGGAGCAGGTTGCCAGCAATATGCAATCCATAACCGAGTGCGCGCAGCAGATGACGGAAATTATCTCCCTAATCGACGGGATTGCATTCCAGACAAATATCCTGGCGCTTAACGCGGCGGTTGAGGCGGCGCGGGCGGGCGATCACGGCAAAGGGTTCTCCGTCGTTGCGGAAGAGGTGAGAAACCTGGCGCACCGCAGTGCGGAGGCCGCGAAAAACATCAAGACGCTGATTGACGTCACCAGCAGTAATGTTACCCAGGGTGCCAGCGTCGTGTCGGAAGCGGAAAAGAATATGCATGAAATCGTGACCGGTTCCGGCAATGTCAGCCGGTTGATGGATGAGATTTCTACCTCGACCGCTGAGCAGGAGAAAGGCATTTACCAGATCACCCTGGCGCTGTCTGAACTGGAGCGGGTCACGCAAAGTAACGTCGCGATGGCGGAGGAACTCAATGGTTCCTCTGATGTCCTGCGTAATCAGGTGATTGAACTGCAAACGCGGACACGCAATTTCAGGCTTGAGCAGGGACACTCGCCGTCATCGTTGACCGGCCCTGCACCTTTCCTCCAGCGGCCTGAGCACTCGCTCTGACAGCACTTCAAAGCCTGGCATGCCAGGCTTTTCTTCTCCTGAAACACAGTATGTACAATTCCTGAGCGATTTCAGCGCCATGCGAGACATAGTTGTTGCTTAACCCCCGACGGAAGCTAGACTGACATCGAAAGAGCTAAACAGGGGGGAGGCGCAGTGGAGAGCATTAAAGGATCAGAACTTAACGTTCCTGACGCAGTTTTTGCGTGGGTGCTGGACGGTCGCGGCGGTGCCCGGCCGCTGGAAGATAATGATGTCATTGATAATGAGCATCCCTGCTGGCTACATCTCAACTATACCCATCCGGAAAGTGCTGACTGGCTGGCCACGACCCCGTTGTTGCCCAACAACGTGCGCGACGCCCTGGCAGGAGAAAGCCTGCGCCCACGTGTGAGCAGAATGGGTGACGGAACGCTTATCACCCTGCGCTGCATAAATGGCAGTACGGATGAACGTCCCGATCAACTGGTGGCGATGCGCGTCTATATGGACGATGGGCTGATTGTGTCCACCCGCCAGCGGAAGGTCCTGGCGCTGGACGACATTGTGAACGATCTCAAAGAGGGAACCGGACCGGTCGACTGCGGTAGCTGGCTGGTGGACGTCTGTGACGCCCTGACCGATCATGCGAGCGAGTTTATTGAAGAGCTGCACGATAAAATCATCGACCTGGAAGATAACCTGCTCGATCAACAGATCCCACCGCGCGGCTTTCTGGCGTTATTGCGTAAGCAATTGATCGTGATGCGTCGCTATATGACACCGCAGCGGGATGTGTATGCCCGTCTGGCCAGCGAAAGACTCAACTGGATGAATGACGATCAGCGCCGCAGAATGCAGGACATAGCTGACAGACTCGGCAGGGGACTTGATGAGATCGACTCCTGTATCGCGCGAACGGCGGTGATGGCGGATGAAATTGCTCAGGTGATGCAGGAGTCACTGGCGAGAAGAACCTATACGATGTCTCTGATGGCGATGGTCTTCTTACCCAGTACCTTCCTGACAGGGCTGTTTGGCGTCAATCTGGGGGGGATCCCCGGTGGTGCTTACCATTACGGCTTCACCGCGTTTTGCGTCATGTTAGTTGTTTTGATTGGTGGTGTTGCATGGTGGTTGCATCGTAGTAAATGGCTGTAAATTTACGTTTTTTTGCCCTTTTGCAGAGATTAAAACGCTCTTTTAATTGAGCGAAGTCAATAAACATCAGCCCGGCAAGGTGCAATATTACTCCCGCAGGTGAATGCAACGTCAAGCGATGGGCGTTGCGCTCCATATTGTCTTACTTCCTTTTTTTGAATTACTGCATAGCACAATTGATTCGTACGACGCCGACTTTAATAGTCGGCTTTTTTTTGCCTCCTGTTTCTCAGCGTCTACCCTAAAAGGGACGACAACCAAGCCTGGAGGGAAAGATGAGCATTTTACTCGCTCTGCTCGTGCAACAATCGCGTCAGTCCGATCCTGTTCCCACCGATCCCGTGCCGATGCCCGATCCCATACCGCGTCCGCAGCCGATGCCCGATCCGCCGCCGGATGAAGAACCGATTAAATTGTCGCATCGAACCCTGAGATCTGCGAGGATACGCGCCATCTGACCGTAAAGATCACCACGAGAGACTACTGTGACCGCTTTTTCTACCCTGAATGTTCTGCCTGCCGCCCAACTCGACAACCTCAACGAGTTGGGATATCTCACGATGACGCCTGTTCAGGCGGCCGCGCTGCCCGCTATCCTTGAGGGCCGCGACGTACGCGTGCAGGCGAAAACCGGCAGTGGGAAAACGGCCGCATTCGGTCTTGGTCTGCTGCAGCATATTGACGCGTCGCTGTTCCAGACTCAGTCGCTGATATTGTGCCCGACCCGCGAGCTGGCAGACCAGGTCGCGGGTGAACTGCGTCGCCTGGCGCGCTTTATGCCCAATACCAAGATCCTGACGCTCTGTGGTGGACAGCCGTTCGGCGCACAGCGTGATTCGCTCCAGCATGCGCCACACATTATTGTCGCGACGCCTGGCCGCCTGCTTGATCACCTGCAAAAAGGCACCGTTTCGCTGGATGCATTAAGCACGCTGGTGATGGATGAGGCGGACAGAATGCTGGATATGGGCTTCAGTGATGCCATTGATGAAGTGATCCGCTTCGCGCCGGACGATCGCCAGACGTTGCTATTCTCTGCGACCTGGCCTGAAGCCATCGCCGCAATCAGCGGTCGCGTGCAGAAAAATCCGCTCACTATCGAGATAGACAGCGTCGACGCGCTCCCGGCCATCGAACAGCAGTTCTTTGAAACCTCACAGCAGGGAAAAATCCCGCTCCTGCAGAAATTGCTGAGCCAGCATCAGCCTGCGTCGTGCGTGGTGTTTTGTAATACTAAAAAAGACTGTCAGGCGGTGTGTGATGCGCTGAATGCGGCGGGGCAGAGCGCCTTATCTTTGCATGGCGATCTGGAACAGCGCGATCGCGATCAGACCCTGGTGCGTTTCGCCAACGGTAGCGCCCGTGTTCTGGTGGCGACCGACGTGGCGGCGCGCGGTCTGGATATCAAATCCCTTGAGCTGGTAGTGAACTTTGAGCTGGCATGGGATCCCGAAGTCCACGTCCACCGTATTGGCCGTACCGCACGTGCAGGAAACAGCGGTCTTGCCATCAGCTTCTGTGCGCCGGAAGAGGCGCAGCGCGCCAATATTCTCGCTGAAATGCTGCAGATCACGCTGAACTGGGTGAATGCACCGGGCAGCGTTAAACTCGTGCCGCTGGAGGCCGAAATGGCGACGCTGTGTATTGATGGCGGCAAAAAAGCCAAGATGCGTCCGGGTGATGTGTTAGGGGCATTAACCGGCGATATCGGTCTGGAAGGGGCGGATATCGGTAAGATTGCGGTTCATCCGGCGCATGTTTATGTGGCCGTGCGTCAGGCAGTTGCCCATAAGGCATGGAAGCAGCTGCAAAATGGCAAGATTAAAGGTAAAACCTGCCGCGTACGTCTACTGAAATAAGGCATAAAGCGTCTCAGAAGTTCTTTCTGAGACGCTAACCGATTACTTCACTTCCAGCACGTTCAGACGCAGTTCGTCCAGTTGGTTATCATCGTCTTCCGGCTGCCAGCCCGCAGGCTGCATGGGGATCTCTTCCCGGTCAAATGCCAGGTCACCGCCATTCACCACCTCTGAATCATGGTTGATGCCTTTGAAGTCGAAGAGCTCAACGTCAGCGAGGTGTGAAGGGACTACGTTTTGCATCGCGCTGAACATGGTTTCGATGCGACCCGGGTAACGTTTGTCCCAGTCGCGCAGCATGTCGCCAATCACCTGACGCTGCAGGTTTGGCTGAGAGCCGCACAGGTTACATGGAATGATCGGGAACCCTTTCGCCTGTGAAAAACGCTCAATGTCTTTTTCGCGGCAGTAGGCAAGAGGGCGGATCACAATGTGCTTGCCGTCATCGCTCATCAGTTTAGGCGGCATGCCTTTCATCTTGCCACCGTAGAACATATTCAGGAACAGCGTCTGCAGGATATCATCGCGGTGATGGCCCAGCGCAATTTTGGTCGCACCCAGTTCCGTCGCGGTACGATAGAGAATGCCACGGCGCAGACGGGAGCAAAGCGAGCAGGTCGTTTTCCCTTCCGGGATCTTCTCTTTCACTATGCCGTAGGTATTTTCTTCGACGATCTTGTACTCAACGCCCAGGTTTTCAAGGTATTCCGGCAGGATGTGTTCCGGAAAACCCGGCTGTTTCTGGTCAAGGTTGACCGCTACCAGCGAAAAATTAACCGGCGCGCTTTGCTGAAGATTGCGCAGGATCTCCAGCATGGTGTAGCTGTCTTTACCGCCTGACAGGCAAACCATGATGCGGTCGCCTTCTTCAATCATGTTGAAGTCTGCAATGGCTTCGCCCACGTTACGGCGCAGACGCTTTTGCAGTTTGTTCAGGTTGTATTGCTCTTTCTTGTTAATTTCTTGATTAGCTTGCATTTATTCTTAACTCAAACCTCAAATGGGCACCAGCGGGATAGCATGCTTTCAAACACCCTCTGCGCATTTGTGTGCCCATCCGACGGGTAATAAAAGACGGGTTCGCGCCTGCAGTGAAAACCAGCCTGCGAAAGTGTGCCGTGTATGGTACGGATTGCTGCGACGAATGCCAGCATGTTTTACGGAATAATCACCTTAACCTGACACTATCTTAAGATAGCGTATAATGGCTTTCCAGATCCGCCCGCCAATCCAGTGACTGTTCCTATGACGCTCAATCGTTTTTGTTTTTTGCTCCTGCTTGTCGCTGCGATCGGCAGCTTTTTCTCCTCGTCTTCCTTTGCCGTGTGGTTCCTGCTGATCAATGTGCTGACAATGGCCATTTATGGCGCCGATAAAACGGCAGCACGGAAAGGGATGCGCAGGGTGCCGGAAACTACGTTACTCCTGTACGGTGTTGTGGGAGGGTGGCCTGGCGCGATTTTGGGTCAACAACTCTTTCGCCATAAAACGCAAAAGCAGCCGTTCAAAACCTGGTTTTGGATCAGTGTTGTGGTGAGTCTCTCAGCCATGATGGCGCTGTTTTATTTCTCTCCTTTTACCCCTTATTGAGCGTTGTCAGGACCGCACACATTCCCGTTGACCTCAAGTTAACTTGAGCTTTTAAGATGTCTTCGACATGTTGATACAGGAGTAACAACTTAAAATGAAAGACATCGATGTAGGCTTCACGCATGTTGCGTTTATGGTCAGGGACCTGGAAAAAAGCATCACGTTCTATCGCCGATACGCCGGGATGGATGTTATTCATTCGCGTGAACCCGGTCTTCCTGATGCCCGAAAAGTGGCATGGTTGACTGACCACACCCGTCCTTTTGCGCTGGTTCTGGTGCAGGCAGACAACGTGACCGATACGCCGCTGGGGAATTTTGGCCACCTTGGGATTGCCTGCGCTACGCGTGAAGAAATTGACAGAAAAACGGCGATGGCCACTGAGGAAGGGGTATTACGTAAAGCACCGGAGGATCTGGGTGATCCCATCGGGTATTACGTATTCTTTGCCGATCCTGACGGAAATACCTTAGAGCTCTCATATGGTCAGCGTGTCGGGCTGACAGCGACGGGTGAGAACGCATCTGAATAACGTGAAACGGGCCTACTGCCAAAAGTAGTAGGCCAATTCCTGGTGGGTTGCTGTTTTTTGCACAATCTGAATAATACGTGCAACAACACGGACGACAGCATCCCATGAATAGAAAATCTATTGCACTGGCAGCACTGGTGTTTTTCTCTGCGCCTGGCTGGTCAGCGTTTCAGGAGCGGGAATATAATACCTGGTATATAAAAAATGCCGTTCTCTATGACATGACGCAGACCTCGGACGGTTTTCCTGTCATGGTGAGCATATTCCAGCCTGAGCGTAAATCCGCAAATCTGGTGGTGTCGTACATCACTGAAGGCCGTTGCGATGATAATAACCAGCAGCTTAATGTGAATGGCAAAGTGCTGGCCGCAAAATATCGCTGTGTTCAGGTTGGACAGAACAGAATAGACCATTTCTCCGTGGTGGATGCGAACAGCGTCAATAGCCTGGTGACCTATCTAAAATCCGATTTCACGCTACTCCTGGTGATGCTGCCAACTTACTGATTTAGTGTATGATGGTGTTTTTGAGGTGCTCCAGTGGCTTCTGTTTCTATCAGCTGTCCCTCCTGTTCAGCTACTGACGGGGTGGTGCGTAACGGCAAAAGCACTGCCGGACATCAGCGCTATCTCTGCTCTCACTGCCGTAAAACATGGCAACTGCAGTTCACTTACACCGCTTCTCAACCCGGTACGCACCAGAAAATCATTGATATGGCCATGAATGGCGTTGGATGCCGGGCAACCGCCCGCATTATGGGCGTTGGCCTCAACACGATTTTCCGCCATTTAAAAAACTCAGGCCGCAGTCGGTAACCTCGCGCATACAGCCGGGCAGTGACGTCATCGTCTGCGCGGAAATGGACGAACAGTGGGGATACGTCGGGGCTAAATCGCGCCAGCGCTGGCTGTTTTACGCGTATGACAGGCTCCGGAAGACGGTTGTTGCGCACGTATTCGGTGAACGCACTATGGCGACGCTGGGGCGTCTTATGAGCCTGCTGTCACCCTTTGACGTGGTGATATGGATGACGGATGGCTGGCCGCTGTATGAATCCCGCCTGAAGGGAAAGCTGCACGTAATCAGCAAGCGATATACGCAGCGAATTGAGCGGCATAACCTGAATCTGAGGCAGCACCTGGCACGGCTGGGACGGAAGTCGCTGTCGTTCTCAAAATCGGTGGAGCTGCATGACAAAGTCATCGGGCATTATCTGAACATAAAACACTATCAATAAGTTGGAGTCATTACCATCTGGATTAGCCCGATGTGAAAGCATCGGGCTTTTTTTATGACAAAAAAATGCCTGGACGAGCCGGGCAGTGGCGTTAGTCGCTGGCTGATTTTTCGGCTTTCCCGGCCAGCTGTGCCAGGAAGTCATACCGTTTTTGCAGATCGGCAGCGGCGTCTTTCCAGAGTTGTTCCGCCACCTCAGGCTGTTGCGCATTGAGGCGACGGAAGCGCTGCTCCTGCATCAGCGTCTCTGCCAGCGCATCTGACGGCGGACGCGAATCCAGCGCCAGCGGTAATTTCCCCTCGTCCGAACGGCGCGGATCGAACCGGTACAGCGGCCAGAAGCCGGTCGCCGTCAGTTGACGCATCTGATCGTGGCTGAGCGCCAGATCGTAGCCATGCTCTTCGCACGGGCTGTAGGCAATGATCAGCGATGGGCCGGGATAGGCTTCTGCTTCCTGAATCGCTTTCACCGTCTGGTTAAGCTGCGCGCCGAGCGAGATTTGCGCGACGTAAACGTGGCCGTACATCATCATACTCACGCCGAGATCCTTGCGTGCTTTGCGCTTACCGTGTTCACCAAATTTCGTGACGGCGCCCAGCGGTGTGGCTTTCGACGCCTGCCCACCCGTATTGGAATAACACTGCGTATCCAGCACCAGGATGTTGACGTTCTCGGTGAGGCTCAGGACGTGATCCAGCCCGCCAAAGCCGATGTCGTAAGCCCAGCCGTCGCCGCCAATCAACCAGATGGATTTTTCGACCAGCGCGTCAGCGTCGGTCAGCAACTGCTCTGCACCCGCGACCCCCTGAAGGGCGTGACGCAACGCTGCCACCTGCTCGCGACGCACGTCGGGTGTCGCTTCGGCGTGAAGCGCGGCATTCAGTTCGGCAGGAATTTGCCCGGCGAACTGCTCCAGCAAGCGCATGACTCGCGCGCGGTGTTGATCAACGGTGAGGCGGAAGCCCAGGCCAAACTCGGCGTTATCCTCAAATAGTGAGTTTGCCCAGGCCGGACCGCGACCCTTTTCATCGGTGGTATAAGGCGTAGAGGGCAAATTACCGCCGTAGATGGACGAGCAGCCGGTGGCGTTAGCAATCAACATCCGGTCGCCGTACAACTGAGTAAGCAGCTTGATATACGGCGTTTCACCGCAGCCGGAACAGGCACCAGAGTATTCGAACAGCGGCGTGATGAGCTGCGAAGTCCGAATATCAATCCGTTCCAGTTTGCTGCGATCGATTTCCGGCAGATTCAGGAAGAAGTCATAGTTCTCTTTCTCTTCTTCAACGTGCTCCAGGCGCGACATCATGTTGATTGCTTTAATGTCCGGGTTCTGCCTGTCTTTCGCCGGGCAGACCTCAACGCAGAGGTTACAGCCGGTGCAAGCTTCCGGCGCGACCTGGAGAACGTATTTCTGTCCGCGCATATCGCGGGATTTTACATCCAGCGAGTGCAGGCTGGCCGGTGCGTCTTCCATCGCTTCCGGTGACACGACCTTGGCACGAATGGCCGAGTGCGGGCAGGCCGCGACGCAGTGGTTGCACTGAGTGCACAGCTCTTCCTTCCAGATCGGGATTTCTTCGGCGATATTGCGCTTTTCCCAGCGCGTGGTGCCCATCGGCCAGGTTCCATCCGGCGGCAGCGCGGAGACGGGCAGGGCGTCACCCAGCCCGGCCAGCATGGCTGCCGTTACGGTCTTAACGAAATCAGGCGCCGCATCAGAGACCACCGGAGGACGGTTCGGACTGGCGTCATTCACCGGCTGCAGCGGCACCTCGGACAGCGACTCGCGCGCCAGCGCCAGCGCCTGCCAGTTACGCTCTACCAGCTCCTGTCCCTTGCTGCTGTAGCTTTTGGCGACAGCCCCCTGCAACTCTGCCAGTGCGCTGTCGCCCGGCAGGATTTGGGTCAGATGGAAGAAGGCCATCTGCATCACGGTATTGATACGTGCAGCCAGGCCACATTCGCGGGCAATTTTTGCCGCGTTGACCACATAGAATCGGGCTTTTTTCTGGTTCAGGACCGTCTGCACTTCCTGCGGCAGACGCGCCCAGACCTCATCCGCGCTATACGGCGTATTGAGGAGGAAAATACCGCCTGGCTTCAGGCGCTCCGCCATCTGGTATTTGTCGATAAACTGCAGCTGGTGGCAGCCAACAAAGTCGGCCTGAGAAATCAGGTAGGCCGAGCGGATAGGGTGCTCGCTGACGCGCAGGTGGGAAACGGTCAGGCCACCCGCTTTTTTGGAGTCGTAAACGAAGTAGCCTTGTGCGTACCACGGGGTCGAGTTACCGATGATCTTGATGTTATTTTTGGTCGCCGAGACGCTGCCATCGCTGCCCAGGCCGTAAAACAGTGCTTCAAGTTTGGCGGTTGAAGGCAGAGTATTTTCCGGCAACGGCAGGGACAGGTTCGTGACATCATCATAGATACCCACCGTGAAGCGCGGTTTGGGTTTTGCTTCCCGCAGTTCATTAAATACCGCCAGCACGCAATCCGGCCCGAACTCTTTGGAGGATAAGCCATAGCGACCGCCGATCACCCTCGGAAGTGTTTCACGCTCGCCCTGGTTAAAGGCTTCTGCCAGGGCGGTCATGACGTCCAGGTAAAGCGGTTCAGCGTGCGCCCCAGGCTCTTTGGTTCGGTCGAGCACCGCCACCGTACGCGCGCTTTCCGGCAGGGCAGAGAGCAGATGTTTGGCCGAGAACGGGCGATACAGACGCACTTTAAGTACGCCGACCTTTTCTCCACGGGTCAGCAGCTCGTCAACCACCTCTTCACAGGTGCCGATGGCGGAACCCATTAGCACAATCACGCGTTCAGCCTGCGGATGGCCGTAGTATTCGAACGGCTTGTACGCGCGCCCGGTCGCGGCGGCAAAATCATTCATTGCCTGCTCGACGTGGTCATAAACCGCGTTGTACCACGGATTCGTGGCTTCACGGGACTGGAAATAGGTGTCCGGATTGGCTGATGTCCCGCGAATTACCGGGTGTTCCGGGTTAAGGGCACGGGCGCGATGCGCGTCGATTTCCGCCTGCGGCAAAAGATTCAGGATAGTATCGTCCGCCAGCGGGACGATTTTGTTGATTTCGTGAGACGTGCGGAAACCATCAAAGAAGTGGATAAACGGCACGCGGCTTTTAAGCGTGGCGATATGCGAAATCAACGCAAAATCTTGTGCTTCCTGAACGCTGCTGGCGCAGAGCATGGCGCAGCCTGTCTGACGCACGGCCATCACGTCGGAGTGATCGCCAAAGATGGAGAGCGCATGGGTCGCAACGGTACGTGCGGCGACGTGCAGGACGAAGGGGGTCAGCTGGCCGGCGAGTTTGTACAGCGTCGGGATCATCAACAACAATCCCTGTGAGGAGGTAAACGACGTGGAGAGCGCGCCTGTCTGCAGCGCACCATGAACCGTAGCGATCGCTCCCGCTTCAGACTGCATTTCAACCACTCTCGGGACATCACCCCAGACGTTTTTTACCCCGTTTCCCGCCCAGGCATCCGCCTGTTCCGCCATGGTCGAGCTTGGCGTAATCGGGTAGATGGCGATAACTTCGCTGGTGCGAAACGCGACTGAGGCAACTGCACCATTACCGTCAATAGTTTGCATAGGACGACACCCTTACATTGCGCAAAAAAGAGGGCCTGTCATAAGACGACAAGCCTTGAATATTATCTCTTTAGTCTAGCAAACAGGGGGTTTTACGATTTTCGCTTTTGTGTCCTCGATATTCTCGTCATCAATGAGTAGATCAACTAAAGGGTAAAAAAATTGCGAGAAATTGTTTCAGTAGCGCATAAATACGCACTTCCGCTCTCGACGACACGGGAGGTGATGCCTATTATGCATAGGTTTCGCATTATTTACGGGGGAGAGAGCATGCGTTCAGCATTTTTGATTGGGTGTGCCGCATTATTATTGTCGGCATGTAGCAGTGAGCCTGTTCAGCAGGCGACGGCGGCTCACATAGCGCCGGGAATGAGAGCGTCAATGTCCAGCTCAGGACAAGCCAACTGTGCCATGATTGGCGGCTCGCTGTCGGTTGCCCGCCAGCTTGATGGTTCAGCTATTGGGATGTGCGCATTGCCAAACGGCAAACGCTGCAGTGAACAGTCGCTTGCCGTTGGAAGCTGCGGTAATTACTGATCAGTCAACACGTTTAAACATCAGCGTTTTGTCGGCGGTCGCCAGCGTTAACTGGTCTTCCGTCAGGTCGACCTGCGCCCCTTTGCGCAGCATGTCGCCGAGGGTGTGATCCAGTTCGTTAAGCTGCGGTTCAGTACAGAGTTTGCGCGTCATTGCCAGCGTTTTCACTGTCAGCTCACCTTCGGACAATTTCCCCTGTCCGTTGAAGCGGTTACACATCGTGCCAGACACGCTGATGTTATCTACCAGGTTCAGAGCGGGCAGCGCGTTAAAACTGATCTCAGGTGGTGTTGTCATGCCCTTCACGGCTTTGCCATCCACATTTTCCAGTACAAAACGATGGTTCTTCAGCTGCTCTGGCTGAACGGACGCTTTGCCCGGATTAACGCAGCCGGTCAGGACAAGACTGATAACACTTAACGCAATGAGCTTTTTCATTTTTGTTCTCAAATAATAAATACTGTGAATCTTTTACCAGTGTAACGATACGCTGACGTGCGTTAATGGGGTTTATCTGAAAGTGCGGGGAGAGCCGGGCAACGCAGCGGTTGCCCGGAATGACGATTAATGAGATTTAAACCCGGCTGCCGTCATCAATATGCGAAAGAGCATACTGACCGCAGCCAGCGCCAGTACGCTGCCGCCCCAGATAATGGCCAGCCACAACACTCTTTTCCAGACCGGTTGTTGCATCAGTGATAACCCTCCCCATGCTGAACTTTGCCGCGAAATACGTAGTAACTCCAGAAGGTGTAGACCAGAATGACGGGGATGATCAACAGTGCACCCACCAGCATAAAGCCCTGGCTTTGCGTTGGCGCAGCGGCCTGCCACAAGGTGATGGATGGCGGAATAATATGCGGCCAGATGCTGATCCCAAGCCCGCTAAAACCAAGGAATATCAGCCCTAACGTCAGGATAAACGGACGGTTATGGTTGTCAGGATTATTCAGGCAGCGCCACTGATACAGGCTAAAAATCACGACCAGCGCAGGAACCGGCAGCAGATAAAACAGATTCGGCAGCGTAAACCAGCGTGCGGCAATGGCCGGGTGGGCAAGCGGCGTCCAGAGGCTGATCGCCGCAATAAATGCCAGCAGGATAATCAGTAACGTTTTGGATAACTCCCGCATCCTTTGCTGCAGCGCATTTTCGCTTTTCATTACCAGCCACGTCGATCCCAGCAACGCGTAGGCCACCATCAGACCCGCACCGCAGAACAGGTTAAATGCGGTAAACCAGTCAAACGGACCACCCGTATACGTTCGGCCTGTCACGGTAAAACCGTTAATGACGGCGCCCACCGTCACGCCCTGGGTAAACGTTGCCAGAATGGAACCGCCAATAAACGCTTTATCCCAGAAGGGGCGGTGGGCGGGCGTGGCTTTAAAACGAAACTCGAATGCCACCCCGCGGAAAATAAGTCCGATCAGCATTAATGTCAGCGGAATGGTGAGGGCATCAACGATCACCGCATACGCCAGCGGGAATGCGCCGAACAGGGCGGCGCCGCCAAGCACCAGCCAGGTCTCATTGCCGTCCCATACCGGCGCGACGCTGTTGACCATCACATCACGATCGTCAGCGTTTGGCGTTGCGGGGAACAACATCCCGATCCCCAGATCAAAGCCGTCCATGACGATATACATCAGCGTGGCAAAGACGATGATCACAAACCAGATAATGGAAAGATCGATACCCATTACGGCTGCTCCTTATGTTCAGTAGTGACGGCTGAAAGCGGGCGCGCAGGACGTCCATCGGACGCGGTGGCGAAAGATTCGTGTGGCTGCGGGCCTTTTTTGATGAGGCGAACCATATAGCTGTAGCCGACGCCGAACACCGAGGTGTAGACGACGAAGAAGGCCAGCAAACTCACGCTCATATGCAGATCGCCGTGGGCTGATACCGCATCCTTCGTTCGCTGGAGTCCATAGACCACCCACGGCTGGCGGCCCACTTCGGTGGTGACCCAGCCTGCCAGAATCGCAATCAGGCCGGATGGGCCCATTAACAGGGCAAACCACAGGAACGGGCGGGATGAATAAACGCGCTTTTTGTAGCGCAACCAGAGCGCCATCACCCCAAGCAGCAACATCAGCATGCCTAAGCCCGCCATGATGCGGAATGACCAGAAGACGATGGTCGAGTTTGGGCGATCTTCTTTCGGGAACTCCTTAAGGGCTGGGACCTGTTTATCCAGGCTGTGCGTCAGGATAAGACTTCCCAGCGCCGGGATCTCCAGACCAAAGCGGGTGCGCTCTTGCTCCATGTCAGGCCAGCCAAACAGCAGCAACGGGGTCGGCTCACCCGGTGGGTTTTCCCAGTGGCCCTCAATGGCGGCAATTTTGGCGGGTTGATGCTTTAAAGTATTCAACCCATGCATATCACCAACCATAGCCTGGAGGGGAGCGACAATCAGCGTCATCCACAGTGCCATTGAAAACATTGCCCGTATGGCAGGATTATTATTCCCGCGCAGCAAATGCCATGCTGCGGATGCACCAACAAACAGGGCGCTACTGAGGAACGCGGCGATCGACATATGCAGCAGGCGGTAAGGGAAGGAGGGGTTGAACACCACAGCGAACCAGTCCACCGGCACCACCTGGCCGTTGACAATCTCATAGCCCTGCGGGGTCTGCATCCAGCTATTCGAAGAGAGGATCCAGAAGGTGGAGATAATAGTCCCCAGCGCCACCATGCAGGTGGAGAAGAAGTGCAGTCCCGGTCCGACTTTCTTCCAGCCGAACAGCATCACGCCGAGGAAACCGGCCTCAAGGAAGAAGGCGGTAAGCACTTCGTAGGTCAGGAGCGGGCCGGTAATACTGCCCGCAAACTGTGAAAAGCCGCTCCAGTTGGTGCCAAACTGGTAGGCCATGACCAGGCCGGAGACTACGCCCATGCCAAAGTTAACGGCAAAAATCTTCGACCAGAAATGGTAAAGCGAGCGCCAGACCGGATTTTTTGTTTTCAGCCATAATCCTTCGAGCACGGCAAGATAGCTTGCCAGGCCGATGGTGATTGCCGGGAAAATAATGTGAAAGGATACGGTAAAGGCAAACTGTATCCGCGCAAGGTGAAAAGCATCCAAACCAAACATGCACAGCCTCAATGTCAAACGGTGTGTTGTTATGGTATAGGCGCAGAGATCGGACTATCAGACGCAGAACAGCGAATTTTAACCATAACAGTTTGATTCAGACTCCCGCTTTTACAAACTGATATAGATTACCGTTACGGAATAAAAAAATTATTTTTATGAATTTTACGCATCAATCCGCTTGCTTTGCCGTCAGCAACATGCGTTAATGGATTTCTGGTTTTGAGTCCAAAAAAATATCTGACGTAGTTTTATAAAGCAGTTCTCATCACGTTGTGCCTCTCCGCAGCCTCTCTTGGGTCTTTATCTACATTCCGATTCGTTTTGTTTAAAACCAATATTGCCCAATCGGCCCATTAGTAATTTACGTTTTTACGTTAACAGGAGAATCCTATGACTTCTTATATCCATTTCCGCTGCCCATGCTGTCATGGCTCGCAGTACCGCACTTCAGTCTTTGATGTGTCTGAGAAAAACCCATTCGGCGCAAAATGCATTTTTTGCAAATCGTCGATGATCACGCTCGACCACCTCGCTGCTGCGCGTTCCGCGATGAATCACACCACCGAGTACCGTAAGTAATCTACCCGGTTTTTCATAACAGTTAGCAAAATCTTCTCTTTTTCTCCTGCTGATATACACTGTCGGCAATAAGGAGAATCTGATGAAAAAATACCAGCGTCTGGCGCAACAAATTATCTCGCAAATTGAGCTTGGCGTATGGCTGCCGGGCGATAAGCTGCCTTCCCTGCGAGAGCAGGTGGCGAGCAGCGGCATGAGTTTCATGACTGTTGGCCACGCGTATCAGATGCTGGAAAGTCAGGGACGCATTGTCGCCAGGCCACAATCGGGCTATTACGTTGCCTCGCGCCCGACCACGCACCAGCCTGTGCCGCCTGCCCAGGTGATGCGTGACGAAGCGGTGGATATCAACACCTATATCTTCGATGTCCTTCAGGCCAGCCGCGATCCGTCTGTCGTTCCTTTCGCATCCGCCTTTCCCGATCCCCGGCTTTTCCCGCTTCAGCAGCTCAACCGCTCGCTGGCTAACGTCAGCAAAACGGCGACTGCGATGAGCGTGATTGAAAACCTGCCGCCGGGTAACGCTGAACTCCGCCACGCCATTGCGCGCCGCTATGCGCAGCAGGGGATGAACATCTCGCCGGACGAAATTGTCATTACCGCAGGCGCGCTCGAAGCGCTGAACCTGAGTTTGCAGGCGGTGACGGAGCCTGGCGACTGGGTGATTGTCGAAAACCCCTGCTTTTATGGCGCGCTGCAGGCGCTGGAACGCCTGAAGCTCAAAGCGTTGTCGGTCGCCACGGACGTCCGGGAGGGGATAGACCTGAACGCCCTTGAACAGGCGCTGAATGACTATCCGGTAAAAGCCTGCTGGCTGATGACCAACGGCCAGAATCCGCTTGGTTTTACGCTAAGTGCAGAGAAAAAAGCCCGTCTGGTCGCCCTCCTGACGAAGCATAACGTCACCCTGATTGAGGACGATGTATACAGCGAGCTCTATTTCGGCCGCGAAAAACCGCTTCCGGCAAAAGCCTGGGATCGGGACGACATGACGCTTCACTGCTCCTCTTTTTCAAAATGTCTGGTGGCGGGATTCCGTATCGGCTGGGTGGCGGCCGGAAAACATGCGCGACGCATTCAGCAGTTGCAACTGATGAGCACGTTATCGACCAGCTCCCCTATGCAGCTGGCACTGGTGGACTACCTGGCGACTAAACGCTACGACGCCCATCTTCGCCGCCTGCGACGAACGCTCGCTGAGCGAAAACAGCAAGCCTGGCAGTCACTGCTGCGCCATATGCCCGCCGGGGTCAAAATTCACCATAACGACAGCGGCTACTTTTTATGGCTGGAGCTTCCGGCACAGCTGGATGCCGGGCTGCTGAGTGAAAAGGCCTTAACGCACCATATCAGCATTGCGCCAGGAAAAATGTTTTCCACCTCTGACGCATGGACACCGTTCTTCCGTTTTAATACCTCCTGGGCATGGGGAGAGCGAGAAGAGCAGGCGGTGATTCAGTTAGGAAAATTAATTAGCACGATGTTGAAATAATCTTTTTCCCCTTATTTAAATAAACATTTCTTATCCTGATGACGGCGCTACGAATATTTCGCGGTGCCCGGTCATAGGAAATCTGCATACTGCCTCGCGCCGCTAACCCCTTGTCTATAATCCAGTTAACGGGGAATGCGCCATCGGTCACACCTTGATGAAATTTCCTGAAGCCAAACGGTGCGGCGCAATTGCGCGGTCTACGTTTAATAAGGGAGATATTTTTACGGCACGGCTGCCGCTAAATTTCATTGCGACAGGAGTAATTCTTATGAGCAAAAAATTTGCCCGCAGCAGCCTGTGCGCGCTCGGCATGACTATCATGACAGCGCACGCCGCTGAACCACCTAAGGCGATGGGTGACGGGGAAGGTCGTCTGGATATTATTGCCTGGCCGGGCTATATCGAGCGTGGGCAGACCGATAAAAACTATGACTGGGTCACCCAGTTTGAAAAAGAGACCGGTTGTGCCGTTAACGTGAAAACGGCGGCCACGTCAGATGAAATGGTCAGCCTGATGGCGAAAGGGGGATACGATCTGGTCACCGCGTCAGGCGATGCATCGCTTCGCCTGATCATGGGCAAACGCGTTCAGCCGATAAATCCCGAACTCATCCCGAACTGGAAAACCCTCGACACGCGCATTGTGAAGGGGGAATGGTTTAACGTGGGCGGCAAGGTCTACGGTACACCCTATCAGTGGGGGCCAAACCTGCTGATGTACAACACCAAAACCTTCCCGACGCCACCGGACAGCTGGAGTGTGGTCTTTACCAAACAGGATCTGCCGGACGGTAAAACCAATCAGGGTCGCGTGCAGGCATATGACGGGCCAATTTATATCGCCGATGCGGCGCTGTTCGTCAAAGCCACCCAGCCACAGCTGGGCATCAGCGATCCCTACCAGCTCACCGAAGAACAATATGCCGCGGTGCTGAAAGTGCTTCGCGACCAGCATGCCCTGATCCACCGCTACTGGCATGACACCACCGTCCAGATGAGCGACTTCAAAAATGAAGGCGTTGTGGCTTCCAGCGCCTGGCCATATCAGGCAAATGCGCTTAAGGCTGAGAACCAGCCCATCGCCACCGTCTTCCCGAAAGAAGGGGTAACCGGCTGGGCGGATACCACCATGCTCCACGCCCAGGCAAAACACCCGATGTGCGCCTACAAATGGATGAACTGGTCGCTGACGCCAAAAGTGCAGGGCGATCTGGCAGCATGGTTCGGCTCACTGCCCGTCGTGCCTGAAGGGTGTAAAGCCAGTACGCTGCTGGGTGATAAAGGTTGTGAAACAAACGGTTATAACGAGTTCGACAAAATCCTGTTCTGGAAAACCCCGACCGCTCAAGGTGGCAAATTCGTGCCGTACAGCCGCTGGACGCAGGATTACATCGCCATCATGGGTGGACGATAATCGCCCGGGAGCAGAACATGACGTACGCAGTAGAATTTAACAATGTTTCCCGGCTGTATGGCGATGTGCGGGCGGTGGACGGGGTGACCATTGCCATTCGCGACGGGGAGTTTTTCTCCATGCTGGGGCCTTCGGGCTCCGGCAAAACTACCTGCCTGCGCCTGATAGCGGGTTTTGAACAGCTGTCAGGCGGCACGATTTCTATTTTCGGCAAAGAGGCGAGCGCGCTACCGCCATGGGAGCGGGATGTAAATACCGTCTTTCAGGATTATGCGCTGTTCCCGCATATGTCGATCCTCGATAATGTCGCCTACGGGCTGATGGTGAAAGGCGTCGACAAGAAGAAACGCCATGCCCAGGCGCGTGATGCCCTGGAAAAAGTAGGGCTGAGCTTTGCCATCGCCCGCAAACCTTCGCAACTTTCCGGCGGCCAGCGCCAGCGTGTCGCCATCGCCCGGGCGCTGGTCAATGAACCGCGCGTCCTGCTGCTGGACGAACCGCTGGGCGCGCTCGATCTCAAACTGCGCGAACAGATGCAATTCGAGCTGAAGAAACTTCAGCAGGAACTCGGCATTACCTTTATTTTCGTCACCCACGATCAGGGCGAAGCGCTCTCCATGTCGGACCGGGTGGCGGTATTCAATAACGGCCGCATCGAGCAGGTGGATACCCCGCGCGATCTCTATATGCGTCCGCGCACGCCGTTTGTCGCCGGTTTTGTGGGCACGTCCAACGTCTTTGATGCAGCGCTTGCGCAGAAAATTTGCGGCATGGAAGGTATCTATTCCCTGCGCCCGGAACATATTCGCCTGAACGAGGGCGGTGAGGTTCAGGTTCAGGGTATCGTGCAGGCCGTTCAGTATCAGGGAGCCGCCACGCGCCTGGAACTGAAGCTTGCCGAGGGGGCCAAACTGCTGGTCAGTCAGGCCAACCTCAGCGATATCTCGCTGCTGAGCGGCATTGCGCCGGGGCAGGCGGTGATGGCCTCGTGGTCACGCGAGGCGATGATTCGCCTGCATGAGGAAAGGTGAAATGGATATGAGTGTCGCTCATCCTCCCGCACCGCACGGCCGCTTGAGCCGCATGACGGCACTGTTCTGGCGTAAGCCGTCGCTCGGCCTGTTCCTGCTGCTGCTTGCCCCGCTGATGTGGTTTGGCATCGTCTATTTCGGATCGCTGCTGACCCTGCTGTGGCAGGGGTTTTACACCTTTGACGACTTCACCATGGCGGTCACGCCGGACCTGACGCTGGCGAATATTCAGGCGCTCTTCAATCCGGCAAACTACGACATCATCCTGCGCACCTTAACGATGGCGATCGCGGTCACTTTGGCCAGCGCCATTCTGGCATTCCCGATGGCCTGGTATATGGCGCGTTACACCCGCGGCAAGTGGAAAGCGTTCTTCTATATCGCCGTGATGCTGCCGATGTGGGCGAGCTACATTGTCAAAGCCTACGCCTGGACGTTGCTGCTGGCGAAGGATGGTGTGGCGCAATGGTTTCTCAGTCATATGGGGCTGGAGCCGATCCTCACCTCACTTCTTACGCTCCCGGCGATAGGCGGTAACACGTTATCCACCTCCGGGCTGGGGCGCTTTCTGGTCTTTGTCTATATCTGGCTGCCGTTTATGATCCTGCCCGTGCAGGCCGCGCTGGAACGTCTGCCAGCGTCGTTACTGCAGGCTTCAGCCGACCTCGGCGCGCGCCCCCGCCAGACCTTTCGCTATGTTGTATTGCCGCTGGCGATCCCGGGAATTGCCGCGGGTTCGATATTTACCTTTTCCCTGACGCTGGGGGATTTCATCGTCCCGCAGCTGGTGGGGCCGCCGGGCTATTTCATCGGTAACATGGTCTACGCTCAGCAGGGCGCTATCGGCAATATGCCCATGGCGGCTGCGTTTACGCTGGTTCCCATTGTGCTGATTTCGCTTTATCTGGCGTTCGTGAAACGTCTGGGAGCATTCGATGCACTCTGAACGCGCACCGTTGTTCCTGAAAGTGGCGGCATGGGGAGGCGTCATCTTCCTGCACTTCCCGCTGCTGATTATCGCGATGTACGCCTTTAACACTGAAGATGCTGCCTTCAGCTTCCCGCCGCAGGGGCTGACGTTCAAGTGGTTTAGCGTGGCGGCGGGGCGTGGCGATATCATTGAATCCGTGACGTTGTCACTTCAGATTGCCGCGCTCTCCACCACCATTGCCCTGGTGCTTGGCACGCTTGCTGCAGCGGCACTGTGGCGAAGCGACTTTTTTGGCAAAAACGCCATTTCACTGTTGCTGCTGTTGCCCATTGCCTTACCGGGAATCATTACCGGTCTGGCGCTGCTGACCGCATTTAAAACGATCAACCTTGAACCGGGTTTTTTCACCATCGTTGTCGGGCACGCCACATTCTGCGTGGTGGTGGTGTTCAACAACGTCATAGCCCGGTTCAGACGCACCTCCTGGAGTCTGGTGGAGGCGTCAATGGATCTCGGGGCCGACGGGTGGCAAACCTTCCGCTATGTGGTGTTGCCCAATCTGGGTTCAGCACTTCTGGCGGGCGGAATGCTGGCCTTTGCCCTGTCGTTTGACGAAATCATCGTCACAACCTTTACGGCGGGACACGAGCGCACGTTACCGCTGTGGTTGCTCAATCAGCTCGGCCGTCCTCGCGACGTGCCGGTCACCAACGTTGTTGCACTGTTGGTCATGCTGGTGACAACTTTCCCCATTCTGGGTGCCTGGTGGCTAACCCGCGATGGCGAGAACATCGCCGGCAGCGGGAAATAACATTGATTTGAACAGGACAATGCTATGCAAACACATCTGCTGATAAAGGGTGAACTGGTCGCCGGACAAGGCGAAAAGCAGCCGGTATATAACCCGGCCACCGGAGAAGTACTGCTGGAGATTGCTGAAGCCTCTGTCGCGCAAGTTGACGCGGCAGTTCAGGCCGCCGATGGGGCTTTTATCGACTGGGGGCAGACCACGCCCAAAGCGCGTGCGGAATGTCTGCTGAAACTGGCTGACGCCATTGAGGCGCAGGGTGAAGAATTTGCCAGGCTTGAATCGCTCAACTGCGGGAAGCCGCTCCACTGTGCTCTGGGGGATGAAATTCCGGCGGTGGTCGACGTGTTTCGTTTCTTCGCCGGGGCGGCCCGCTGCCTGAACGGTCTGGCCGCAGGTGAATACCTTGAGGGGCACACCTCGATGATCCGCCGTGATCCGGTGGGGGTAGTTGCATCGATTGCGCCGTGGAACTACCCGCTTATGATGGCAGCATGGAAGCTGGCACCCGCGCTGGCTGCCGGTAACTGCGTGGTGATAAAACCCTCTGAAATCACGCCGCTGACGGCGTTAAAACTGGGAGAACTGGCGAAAGATATCTTCCCGGCAGGCGTTGTGAACGTGTTATTTGGTCGCGGTAAGACGGTTGGCGATCCGCTCACCGGGCATGACAAAGTCCGCATGGTGTCGCTGACCGGTTCAATTGCCACCGGCGAGCATATCATCGGCCATACGGCGTCCTCCATTAAGCGCACCCACATGGAGCTGGGCGGTAAGGCTCCGGTAATCGTTTTTGATGATGCTGACCTGGACGCGGTTGTCGAAGGGGTGCGAACGTTTGGTTTCTACAATGCCGGGCAGGACTGTACGGCGGCCTGCCGCATTTATGCCCAGAAAGGCATATATCCTGCGCTGGTTGAAAAGCTGGGTGCTGCGGTCGCCAGCCTCAAAATGGGGGCGCCGGAAGATGCCGCTACCGAACTGGGGCCGCTCAGCTCGGCCGCTCACCTTTCACGCGTCTGTCAGGCTGTCGATCAGGCGAAAGCGCTCGGTCATATCAGCGTTGTGACGGGTGGAAGCAAAAAGGAGGGGGCTGGCTACTACTTCCAGCCGACCCTGCTGGCGGGGGCAAAACAGGACGATGCCATTGTTCAGCGCGAAGTGTTTGGGCCGGTGGTGAGCGTCACTGAATTTGACGATGAAGCGCAGGTGCTGGCATGGGCGAATGATTCACAGTATGGCCTGGCGTCATCGGTCTGGACCAAAGACGTGGGCCGTGCTCATCGTCTGAGTGCGCGGTTGCAGTACGGCTGTACCTGGGTGAATACCCACTTTATGCTGGTGAGCGAAATGCCGCACGGCGGCATGAAGTTATCCGGCTACGGCAAAGATATGTCGGTGTACGGGCTTGAGGATTATACGGTCGTCCGGCATGTGATGATCAAACACTAAGCCATCCTGCCTGGCCGCTTGCGCGGCCGGGCATTCTCCTTCTTCGCCCTGCGTGTTAAGCAAGCTACTCCATTGTTATTAGCCATAATATTTAAGTGGTTATTCTGTAACGAAAAAACTTGATCTGTATCAACATATGACGCATATTGCGTGCGGTTATTTTTTCGGCTCTGGTATACAGAATGACGTTGTATCAAAAGATGTTGGTTTTTTACGCAGTGATGGCTTCCATCTGTGCATTAATTACCTGGTTCCTTTCAAAAGATCGCAAACGCATCCGCCTGCTCAGCGCGTTTCTGGTGGGGTCGACCTGGCCGATGAGCTTCCCCGTTGCGCTCCTGATCTCGCTTTTCTGAAGCACGCTTCCACTTTTTCCAGATGAACATGGCATTCCTGATTCGATAACTGTATAAATACACAGTGAATCGTAAAAGGAGTGCTTATGAACAGTTTTTACTCGCAGCAGGCGGGTTGCACCGTGCGCTGGCATGATTTGCCCGGCTCAGGCGAGCCCGTGGTCTTCATCCACGGGCTGGGGTGTGCCTCTTCCTATGAATATCCCCGCGTTGTCCGTGACCTTCAGTTTGGCGCACGCCGGGCCATTCTCATTGATTTGCCCGGCAGCGGTTACAGCGATAAACCCGAGCATTACAGCTATCACACCACTGACCAGGCCCGCGTGGTGGCAGAGCTGATTGACCATCTTGAATTGGATGCCTTCTGGTTATACGGCCACAGCATGGGCGGCAGTATCGCGATTGAAACGGCGGCAATGCTGGGAACGCGTGTTAAAGGACTGATGGTGTCGGAACCTAATTTTCACGCGGGTGGTGGGATGTTCAGCCGCTCGATTGCGGCGCAAACCGAACAGCAGTTTCTGGAACAGGGTTATGACGCCATGCTCAGCGCAGAAACCTCAGCGTGGGCGGGGTGTCTGCAAAGCAATGCGCCGTATGCAGTCTGGCGCGGAGCAAAGAGCCTGGTTGAGGGTGTAATGCCGGTATGGGAAACGCAATTCCTGTCGCTCTCGTGCCCGGTGACGCTGATCTTCGGCGAACATTCTCTGCCTGACGACGATGTTGATAATCTGAAGCAGAAAGGCGTTGAGGTAAAAATTATCCCTGCGGCGGGGCATTCTATGTCGTGGGAAAATCCGTCAGCACTGGCTCAGACGTTAGCCGGGTGTATGACGGAGTGATGTGCGCAAAAGTTTCGCCCGGCGGCGCGACGCTTGCACGGGCCTACGATGAATTGTGCAAGGTATTGATATTATGGCGGAATATAGGCCGGGTAAGCGCAGCACCACCCGGCAAGAAAGGCAACTACCTGATTAAAGCCCGTAATGCCTGACGTGCGTCAGGTTGAATATCATGCGGATGCTGGTAATCAATGTTCTCTATCGCCCGGCTATAGAGGGCAACCAGCCAGTCGTAAACGTACGCGGTGGCCGCATGGACTGGCTGTTCCGCCAGACGCGTCAGACGTGGCGCGGCGCTGCTGACGACGGGCGTAACGAAGATAGCCTGTCCCTTGCGGATGCGGCTTGCCGGACGCTCTGCTGAAGGCGTTTGGTCATACCCCAGCCAGCCAACGAAATTGCCCATCACGGCGTGCAGTTGCGCGGCGCTGCTCTTATCCGCTTCGACAATACGCTGAAGCTGTTGCGCCAGATTAAGCCGGTAGCTGGTGACCACCAGAACATCCGCGATTTGCTGTAATACTGCGGGTTCCAGACCGAGACGGGCGGCCGTGGCCTCATTACGGCTCCACTGACGCAGATGATTTATCCATACTCTGTGCGCCAGACGCGCCTTGTCCTTCGTCTGGAACTGACCAGCACTTTCCTGGGCGTTATCGGTAAACAGATCAATGGTATCCGTAAACAGCCCATTGACCTGCTCCTCGCGCGGTTGCTGGACGGCGAGCAGCGTTTCAAACGCTTTCATCGGCGGCATCAATCCTTCAAGAAGCTCGCCGTGACGGGCGGCACTGCTTTGCAGGGTGCGCACCATGTTTTCGGCCTGTGCGCGTCGGGTAGCCGGTTCCTCAACCAGCGGGGCGAGATAGCTGCGCATTAGCTCCGAAAGCTCCTGGCGAAGCAAGCTTTTCAGCGTTCCAAGGCGCTTCTGCCGCTGCGCAGGGAGCGTGGCCTGAGACAACCACTCAATGACGCGCTGCATGCTGTGGCTATCCAGCGCCTGCAGCGTGCCCCAGCGTAAACCCGGTTTACCGAGCAGATGCTGTACGGCTTCATCAAGATTCTGGCGGGTGGTAAAGCGGGCGTCATGCGGGGTAATCGCCCACACCAGCCCCGGCAGGGCAGACTCTTCAGCAGGCTGCGTCTCTTTGACCCAGTTCATTAACACTTTTGCTTTTTTGGCCGTCTGCTCGTGCTGCGCTGTCGCATTGCAGATAACCAGCACGTCAGGCTGTAGCTGCTGGCGGTAATGGTCGAGCAGCCACTGACATTTTGCCTGCGCTAACGGATCGGCACTGCTGTCTTCAAAGACCGGAATATCAATGATATCAACGTTATCCAGCGCACCACTCTCAACCGGCAGGATCAGCTCGCGGGTCAGGAAGGCCAGCACGTCAACCGGGAGGCTGATGGCGTTGAGCATGTCGCCGTTATTCAGCGGATGCAGCAGCGTCTCCTGTGCGTCCTGCTGGGTTAAGGTGCCATGCGTCAGGAACCCTTCACCCGGCAAGCCAAAGCTATCTACCAGCAGACTCAGCGGAGCAGCAAGCTCGCTGGCATGGCTGGTTTGATGCAGAACATGGGCGAGCTTCAGCCACTGTTGGGTGAATTCCTGTTGCTCACCCCACAGCAGCGACCAGACGCTTGCCCGGGTGCTGAGATCAAGTGAAGGCACCAGTTGGGCAAGCTCATACCACAGGGCATCATCAATTTGCTGTTTCGCAGTGGGTATTGTGTACTGCCAGAAGCGGGCGATGGCACCCACTTCCTGCGCCGTGATACCCGGTACGCCCTGCGGCTGACGCAGGCCACGCCATTTCTCAAGACGGGTCTCAATGACCGCCTTATCCACTGCGCGCATCTGCGGATGCAGCGTCGTGCGGGCAATAAACAGCTGTACCAGCTCGGCCTCGGTGATCAGACTCAGACGTAGCGGAAACGCCTCATCAACCACCTCCCGGTTTTCCCGGGTAAAGCGGACGGCCATGTTGGTCAGGGCATGACCCGGATTGATATGCGAAAAATAGTCAAAGGTGCGCTGGCCTGGCGTAACGTTTAGCCGTCCATTACCGCTGCCGCACAGCGACAGCAGCAGGTGTGCTTTTGCGCTCTGCGAATGACCGTAAAGTCCAATGCTGCTCTGGCGGGTCAGGGCACGTTCAATAGCCTGCTCTCGCGCCTGCGCCGCGTTGATGCGGGCAAGCAGGGCGTCAGCATCGTTGTCCAGCACAGGGGCATTCATGCGCGTCTCATTAATCCACCCGATTAACGCCTGAGTGGTGGTGGTCGTCGCTGTCATTTCAGGTATACGCTCCCGCTGTCGATCCAGTAGTGGCTACCGCTGTGTCGGCGATCGGCCAGAGTATTCAGTTTGAAGGTTAAGGCGTCAGGCGCTACCGGTGTGCCGTCCTGTAGCCAGGCATCGCTCAGTTCAAAGGACTCAGGACCTTCCTGCTTGCTGCCGCCGCAGAGCTTAAGCCGCACGTTCAGCACGCCGTCACCGGCAATCGCTTTCGCCAGTTCAGCCGAATTGATGCTGAGCGTATAAAGCGGCGTGGCAGGCCAGCGTGCGTTCGCCAGCTGGCGGAAGCCGAGGGTGACGTTGCCGCGTAGCGGGAAGTGCAGGCGTGCGTCGAGTTTTGCGCTTGGCTTATCGAGGTCGATATCCTGATACCAGACGTTTTCCTCACGCAGGGTATTAACGGTGTTATCCAGCACGCCGAGATAACGCACGGTGGAATATGCGCCAATGTCCGCAGCTTTAAAGTTGAAGCGCGGCAGACGCAGGTCGAGCGCCAGGCTGCACAGCATGGCACCCACGGCGGCGGTTGATTTAGGGTTACCAATGCGCCCCTGCTGACTGAACGGATACCACTCATGTACCTGGTATTTATCCAGCCAGACGATGCGATTGACCGGCACCGGCTGCAGGTGACGGATCAGCGCCTGAACGCCTGGCAGGCAGCCAGGGCGACCGGTAATCAGCAGAATATCGCAGCTGTAGTGGGAAATCGCTTCACAGACTGCGTGAAGCGGAGAGGTCAGCGTAAACTGACCGGCCAGCATCGCATCCTGCATCTCGCGGAAATTGACGTGCAGCGGTACGGCGAACAGGTCGAACGCTTCTGAGCCCGCAGGCAGGGCATGATCAATCGCCTGCTGCAGATAATTCATGACGTTGCGGGTTGGTTTCTGCGGCAGAAGATCGCCAAAGGTGGCATGCAGGCCAGCCAGCGGATCGTCAACGTCACTGGATTCCCACGCGGCAAGAATGGCGTGGCCAATCGGCATAAAGAGCTGCAGCGCCGTTTGCTGGCGCAGCACGGCCTGGGTATCAATACGCCCGGAGTCGCCGAACAGCGACGCCATGAGCAGCGAGGCGTCCGCAATCCCGGATTTCTGCAGCTGCGTTTGCAGGGCGGGCAGCACGTAGCGCTGAATCACGTCCAGCAGGGTATCATCGCCCGCCACTTTAAAGCCTTCGCGGAACAGCAGCTGCGGCGTGATTTTGACGTTATTACCGGAGCCGTCATCCAGTTGATAATGGGTGATCGCCATATCCGTGGTGCCGCCACCGATGTCGATAGACGCGACGCGCAATGCGCGGCCGGGCTGCACACCCGGCTCAGGCTCACGATCCGTGCGGGCGAGCGAGGCAAAGAAGGCTTCCGTCTGGCCGCCAAAATGGGAGATCGCTTCGTTATACAGCCAGACCAGTTGACCACAGCTGGCCTCATCCCACTCCATCTGGATTTCAGGGACCGGCACCACGCTTTTTTCCTGCTGTTTGCGGGTGGCAAAATCCTCATCCTGCGGGTGCCAGCCCATCGCTTTCCAGACGATTGCGATGGCTTCGAACATGCGGCGACGGAAAATCTCGCGCTCCTGCTTTGGCATTGCCGAGGGCAGGGTCAGGATCAGGGTGCGCAGCTGGCGTGGCGAGGCAGGGAAGCCCAGACGCAGGCGGGTGGCGACGCTGTTGATCTGACCCAGCGCCTGCGCCAGCAGCTCGCACAGCATATGCGTCATCAGGGTGCTGCGGCTGTACTGCGGCGAGAAGACCGGCAGTCGCTCGTCCTGCGGTAACGTAAACAGCGGTTCACCGTCATCGTTCATCAGGTTCATCAGCGGGAACGCCGTGGCAAGCGGCTCACGCTGGGTTTTGCCGTTCATCTGACTAAAGCGCCAGTCCTGCACCACCGGTGTTTCATCCCACAAATAGCGACGCGGGCTGGAGATGCCGCTGTTCCCTTCGGTTCCCAGACGCTGCATCGCCAGCTTGCGGGCTTCATCACCCACGCGAACGATCGACGGCCAGACAAACGCATCTTCGCGGCCACTTTCAACCGAGAAGTGCTGTTTGCCAAAGCGTGCTTCGGAAAACTCGAGACGGCTGGTAAACAGAGGCTCATTGAGGAATTGCGGCTCGCTCAATGAACGAACCTGTAACTCGGCGGTCTGCCGCAGTCCATCGTTCGCATCGCCGTGGTCTTCAATAATGACGCCGCAGGTGTGAGTGTTACCGACGTCGAGGATCAGGTCGACCGGAATCGCGGGCGTACTGAGGGTATGGGTAACAAATTTCACTTCCGGCACGGTGAGCTGTTCACCGAGCATGGTCAGCAGGTTAAGCCAGTGGGCCTGATATTCAAAGCTGCGCATCGCCTGATGCAGGTCACGTTCAGAACGATTTTCAACGCCGTCAGCATACTGGGTAAATGCTTCACGCAGCCAGCCGTCAATCCAGGTCTGGTCGAGGAAGCTTTCAACCTCGCTATCGCGCCAGGCCAGCGCGAAACGGGTGCCGTTCAGAATATCGTTTTCAACCGGCGATAGCGCGGAGGTGGCATGTTCCGCAATCTGGCTGTCGAGGGCGAGGGTCACGCGGTGCGTATTGCCTGCGGTGTCGGGGGTGTCGAGCTTGCGGACCTGCACGCGGGCCCAGTTATCCGGCCCCTCCACAAAGGTGCGCGGCGGGTTGAAACGCAGAAACGGGACGGGAAGCCAGACGCCGTCCAGCACCGCAAGGGACTGCTGCAGCGGGATAGTCGTTTCCGGTTTAACCACTTCAGGCTGGCCGCCGTGCGTTCCCGGCACGGTATAGCGCCCGTTAACCAGATCGAAATCGAGGCGTAAAAGAGGGCCGTTGGCGGTCTTACGTACGAAGCGCCCTTGGCTGGCGGTGTCCTGCGGCGTCAGCCCGAAATCGAGGAATTGCACGCCGCTGTTGGCAATAAGCGTAACGCTTTGTTTATAGTCGCAAAGATTTACCAGCATAGGATCAGGCACCTGCTTTCTTGAACGTCAGGGGGACGACGGTGTTGGCATCATAACGGGCGCGACATTCTGCGATATCGCTGGTGCCGGCTTTACAGGCGACTTCCGGCATCGGGTAGCGGGAACCGTCGGTGCAGCGGGCCGTGCCGCGACTCTTGATCATCAGCTCACCATTGCTGTGTAGCCCGGAGAAGATCTCCGCGCGGCAGACAATATTGTCGCCATGGACTATGCGGACGAAACCTTTATTGTTCTGGATTTGATAGCGCATTGACGGTGGCTTGCCGGTGACCGGGTCTTTCACGTCGAGAATCGCGCGCCAGGTACCGTTCAGGAAGCGTGTCGATCCGGCTTTCACCTGACCGGCCTCCATTACCATGGCATCTTTCGGGATCGCGACAATCACCACGGGAGCGGGTTCAGGCTCTTTTTCTTTGCTCACCACCACCTCAGCCTGGTGCAGGGGTAAATTCATCGCCAGTGGCTCAACGGCTTTGATCGGTTTTGGGGCGATAGCCACGGGCTCAGGGACCGGCGCAGGCGCGGTCTCTGCAGAAGGGGCCGGTTTTGGCCACATCAGCGGGGCGGCAATAGCGGCAACGATCACCGCCGCGACAGGCAGCGTCCAAAGGGGAACGCGACGCTTCTTCGTGATGACGACAGGTGCGGGTTCAGGCGCAGGTTGCGCAACAACCGGTGCGGACTCGGGCGCATACAGGTCTTCCGGCGTAATCCGTATCGCGGCGACCGGGGCAATCAGCGGCTCGTCAGCTTTTTCAAAGGTGATGGCCGGTTCGGGCACCCGCTCGGGCTCGGGCTCAGGATCTTCAATCACAACAGGGGCGGGCTCAGGGATCAGCGATTCACGCAGGCAGTCGAGGACATCGTCACGCGCATTTTCATTCAGGTTTACAAAACCCCAGAAGCACAGGATCGGTTTTCCGTCGACGAGAAAAACGAAATTTTCCCCAGGGAACTGAAATGCTTTCGACAGCAGCGAGCCGAAGAGCTGTTGCGCTGTTTTCGGCGACTGAAGGCATTTCTTGCTTAACGACTCTACGCTCGCAAGGGTGTTTTCCAGATAGCGCAGGGCGCGATAGCGGTCGTCCTCATCAGCCGCTTTCCAGCTGGTGACGTTTCCCTCCACCGGGGAGTACCAGTCCACGCGGTCGCCGCTGTCGTTGACCTGCGGAATCGCCAGACAGTCAACGATAGCCTGTTGTTTGCGCAACCGGAGCGCTTCCCGAATTTGTAACGCTGATTCAAAAACGGCTTGTCCGCCGCCGCCCACGGCCTGAAAATCATCCAGGTTACCGCTGCGTAAAAGAGTTTTAGCCACGATTTGATCCCATATACTTCTTCACACCGTTACTTTAACGAAACGAGGAAGAAAACAAACGGAGGAAGAGACGCTAAAAGGGCCGATTTCTTGCGGCATAGAAAGTGACGGTTGTGCTTGACGGATAATGGCACTTAAGGCAAATCATCTTTTCGGATGCTGACCGTAAAACCAGCAAAAAACGCGGCTTTAGAATAACCTGATAGTGTTTCGTTATTTGCCAGGTCATAACGGCTGTGCTGTTATTACTGTCCTATATAATAAAACTGTCAGGGTTATAACCATGTCTACAGGGAAAACACTGCTCGCCCTTGCGCTGAGCGCGCTTTTACCAGCCGGTGCCGCGTGGGCGGCAAACAACGACACCTTAATTTACTGTTCTGAAGCGTCACCCGAGTCGTTCAACCCGCAAATCGCCAGTTCCGGCCCCTCTTTTGTCGCCAGTTCTCAGGTACTGTACAACCGCCTGATCAATTTCGACCCGGTGAAAAACACGCCGGTTCCGTCGCTGGCGGAATCCTGGACGATTTCACCGGACGGTAAGACCTATACCTTTACCCTGCGCAAAGGGGTGAAGTTCAACAGCAACAAATACTTCAAGCCGACCCGCGACTTTAACGCCGATGACGTTATTTTCTCGGTTATGCGTCAGAAAGACCCTAAGCATCCGTACCACAACGTGTCCCAGGGTAACTATGAATACTTTAACGACGTGGGTCTTGATAAGCTGATTCAGGACGTCAAAAAAGTCGACGATTACCACGTTCAGTTCACCCTGAGTGAACCCAACGCCGCGTTCCTGGCCGACTGGGGGATGGATTTTGCCTCGATTCTCTCCGCAGAATACGCCGATGCGATGCTGAAAAAAGGTACGCCTGAAAACGTGGACACCTGGCCGATCGGTACCGGTCCTTATGTGCTGCAGCAGTACAAAGTGGATTCACTGATCCGCTACGTCGCTAATCCGAACTACTGGGATGGCGAGGTGCCGACCAAACATCTGATCTTCTCCATCACGCCAAATGTGGAGACGCGTCTGGCGAAACTGCAGACCAACGAATGCCAGATTATACCCGCGCCGTCTCCGGTGCAGTTTGAGGTGATTAAGAAGAACAAAGACCTGACGCTGCACTCGGTTGATGCGCTGAACGTCGGCTATCTGGCGTTTAACACCGAGAAAAAACCGTTTGATAACGTGCTGGTGCGCCAGGCGCTGAACTACGCGACCGACAAAAAGGCTATCGTTAACGCGGTCTTTATGGGGTCGGGGACGGTGGCAAAATCGCCGATCCCACCCAATATGATGGGCTTTAATAACGAGCTGAAGGATTACAGCTACGATCCGGAAAAAGCGAAAGCGCTGCTGAAGCAGGCCGGGCTGGAGAAGGGCGCAGACGTTACGCTATGGTCAATGCCGGTTCAGCGTCCGTATAATCCAAACTCGCGTCGCATTGCGGAGATGATCCAGAGCGACTGGGCGAAGGTGGGCGTAAAGGCAAAAATCGTCTCTTACGAGTGGGGCGAATATCTCTCCGGAATGCGTAAAGGCGAACATGATTCCGCACTGTTTGGCTGGATGTCCGATAACGGTGACCCGGACAATTTTGCCGATGTGCTGCTGGGCTGCAACAGCATTAAAACCGGGTCAAATGCCGCACGCTGGTGCGATAAAGATTATGATTCCCTGGTACAAAAAGCGAAGCTGACCAGCAATCCGGCTGAGCGTGCGAAGCTCTATGGCCAGGCGCAGGAGATTTTCTACCAGCAGGCGCCGTGGATCGCACTGGCAAACGGCAAAACGTTCTATGCGACCCGCAGCAACGTGACCGGGTACAGCGTGAGCCTGATGGGCAGTGATTTTTCAAAAGCGAAGCTGAACTAAGCATTTTATTGCCGGGTGGCGGGTACCCCTTACCCGGCCTACATTTTGCACCCGTAGGCCCGGTAAGCGTAGCGCCACCGGGCACGTGAGGAGGAGTGACAATGTCACATTTAAACGACGTGATCGCCCGCGTGGATGCCGCCATCGACGAGAGCGTGATTGCCCATATGAACGAACTGCTGATTGAACTGAGCGATGATGCCGAGCTCAGCCGGGAAGAACGCTATACCCAGCAGCAACGTCTGCGTACCGCGATTTCGCATCACGGTAAGCAGCATAAAGAAGAAATGGACGCGCGGCAGGAACAGCTGACCAAAGGCGGCACGATTCTGTAGCCTCAAAACTGGCGTCGTGCGACCAGCCAGGCCCCGACAACCAGCATCACCGCACCGCACACCGGGCCTGCCAGGGCGCGGAGTGGAACGCCATGGCTTCTCAGAACGTCCATCACCAGCCCACCGATCAGCTGGCTGGCCACCAGTACGGCGATGGTGGTCGCTGCGCCAACGTTCTGATATCCGCTGATACTGGCAAAGACGAAAAACGAACCCAGCAGTCCCGGAATAAGCGTCCACCAGCGCACCGTTGCGGCCAGCTCGCTAAACCCGGCGACGCCCTGTTTCAGCAGCAGAATGCTGACAAACAGCACGATGCCGACCAGCGAGTTGAGCAGCATCGCGATCAGAATGGTGGAGGAGGATTGGGTGATGCGCACCATCAAGGTATTCTGTACCACCAGACCGATCCCCGCCGCCACCAGAAATGCCAGCGTCAGTGATTGATTCATGGAATAGCGTCCGGGTCGCTGCGCTCGTCAAGCTGCAGCTGCATAAAGATTAAGTCCAGCCACCGGCCAAACTTGGTTCCCACCTGCGGCATTTGTCCGGTAGTCACGAAACCGAGGGTTTCATGAAGGTGAATGGAGGCCTGATTTTGCGCTTCAATACCGGCCACCATCACATGTTTACCGAGGGTGCGGGCCTCGTTAATCAGCGCTTTCATCAACGTGCGGCCAATCCCCTTGCCCTGATGATCCGGATGGACATAGACCGAATGTTCTACCGTATGGCGGAAACCATCAAAGGCTCGCCAGTCACCGAAAGAGGCGTATCCGGTAATCACACCATTTTCCTCGCTCACCAGAACCGGATAGCCTGCAAGTGTACGAGCCTCAAACCACGCGATACGGTTATTGGTATCGACGGTTTTATCGTTCCAGATCGCGGCAGTGTGCAGCACCGCGTGGTTATAGATCTCTCCTATCGCAGCGCAGTCTTCTTTGCAGGCATGACGAACGATCATGATGTTCCCTCTGTGTGTTGTTCACTATAGTATTACGTTGTAGATACGATATTACACAACTGCATCGTCCGGGCGCTACGCCATAAGCCCTATTTTTTGTTATCAGAACCCCATTGAAATGCCATTCATACACTATAGTATGACGTCATGAACACAATAACAGACACAATGAATCAACGAATTAGTGCAAGAATTCGTCTTGAACGCGAGTCCCGCGGATGGTCCCTGAGCGAGCTGGCTGACCGGGCAGGGGTCTCGCGCGCGATGATCCACAAAATTGAGCGCGGAGACAGCAGCCCGACAGCGACTCTTCTTGCCCGCCTGTCCGGCGCGTTTGGCATCAGCATGTCCACGCTGATTGCACGCGCGGAGATGCAGGAAGGTAAACTCCTGCGCCTTGCCAACCAGCCTGTCTGGCGCGACCCGCAAACGCACTATCTCCGCCGTCATGTTTCTCCCCGTACCGATCTGCCCATCGACCTTGTTCAGGTAGAACTGCCTGCCGGGAGCGATGTGCCGATGCCCGCATCGTCTTACGCGCTGGCTCGTCAGCTCATCTGGCTGCAGTCCGGCGAGCTGGTGTTTCAGGAAGGCGACACACGCCACGAGATGCAGGCCGGTGACTGTCTTGAACTTGGGCCGCCAAATGACTGCCGTTTCATCAACGAAACGAATGAAAGCTGTGTCTATCTGGTTGTACGGCTTAACCAGTCGGGCTCGTAAAGGAAGCGATAACGCCGTTCATGAGCCAGGCTGTAATGACATTTGTAGCAGAAGGAGATCCTGATGAATCACGCTGTTTCGCAAAATCGCCGCTGGGTGCTGGCTTCTCGTCCACAGGGCGCGCCGGTCGCGGAAAATTTTCGTCTGGAAACACAACCTGTTCCCACGCCCGTTGAGGGGCAGCTGTTGCTTCGTACCGTCTGGCTG
Organism: Enterobacter kobei; assembly: GCF_001729765.1. Taxonomy (NCBI): domain Bacteria; kingdom Pseudomonadati; phylum Pseudomonadota; class Gammaproteobacteria; order Enterobacterales; family Enterobacteriaceae; genus Enterobacter; species Enterobacter kobei. The sequence goes on along the minus strand of NZ_CP017181.1, from coordinate 2,482,383 downwards.
TCGCTGGATCCGTATATGCGGGGTCGCATGAGCGATGCGCCATCCTATTCCCCTCCGGTAGAGGTGGGTGCCGTAATGGTTGGGGGAACGGTCAGCCGCGTTGAGCAGTCAAACCATCCCGATTTCAAACCCGGTGAATGGGTGCTGGGCTACAGCGGCTGGCAGGAATATGAACTTTCGGACGGCAGCGGCCTGGTCAAGCTGGGAGACAATCCGTCTCATCCTTCCTGGTCGCTGGGTATTCTGGGTATGCCTGGTTTTACCGCCTATATGGGGTTACTGGATATTGGACAACCGAAAGCGGGTGAAACGCTGGTGGTCGCTGCGGCGACAGGTCCGGTTGGCGCCACCGTTGGGCAGATTGGCAAAATCAAAGGTTGCCGGGTAGTGGGCGTTGCCGGTGGGGCAGAAAAGTGCCGTCATGCCGTTGATGTTCTTGGGTTTGATCAGTGTCTCGATCACCACGCGGTGGATTTTGCTGACCAGCTGAAGCACGCCTGCCCGAAAGGGATTGATGTCTATTATGAAAACGTCGGGGGGAAAGTCTTTGACGCCGTACTGCCGCTACTGAATACCTCTGCGCGCGTGCCGGTTTGCGGCCTGGTGAGTGGCTACAATGCGACGGGCTTGCCTGAAGGACCGGATCGCTTGCCGCTGCTGATGGGCACCATTCTGAAGAAACGTATTCGGATGCAGGGGTTCATTATCGCTCAGGACTATGGCCACCACATTAAGGCGTTCCAGGACGAGATGGGGCGCTGGGTGCAGGAAGGTAAAATTCACTATCGTGAACAGGTCACGGATGGGCTGGAGAACGCGCCCGAGGCGCTGATTGGCCTGCTGGAAGGTCGAAATTTCGGCAAAGTCGTGATTCGCGTCGCGGGTGACAATAAATAAAAAGCATGATGGCGGGGTTTCCCGCCATATTTATTTGTGAAGATACGATATATTGTCTTTAATTAACGGACATGGTTTTTCGCGCCATCATCCCGGATGCGCCCGGAGCCGATAAAAAATCACAGTTTGCTTTTTTTGCTGTTTTTACGTACTTCCCACCACCAGGCATGACGATACAGGATATATCGAAGCAGCGTCGTTTTATTAAACCGACGCTTAAAAATAGCATTAAGTTTTAGCTACAGGAATTGAACATGCTTGATTTGGATCACTTAGAAAAAGCCCAAAGGATCAGTCTTACCATGCAAGTTGAACTCAGTTTGAAAGGAGCATTAATTACAGGCTCCCTCAAACCTGGCGCACGGCTGATTACGAAAGAGATTGCCGATAAATTGGGAACCAGTATTACGCCGGTCCGCGAAGCGCTGCTGCGTCTGGTGTCGGCAGGGGCGTTACACGCTACGCCCGCGCAGGCCTTTCTGGTGCCAGAGGTCACGCTGGATCGTTATAACGAAATTAACGCCATTCGCAAACAGCTTGAGCCCATGGCAGTCGCCGCGGCCTGCCAGAATATGTCTGAGCAAAAGCTGGAGACGTTGCGCAAATTGTCGGACGTATTTCATGAGGCCATGCGCAACGGGAACGTCCAGCAGGCGCTGCATGCGAATCGCGTTTTCCGGTTTACGCTTTATCAGTATGCCGAAATGCCGACGCTGAATGCGTTGATTGAACAGCTATGGGTGCGCATCGGCCCGTGTATTAACTATCTTCACCGTGAGCTTGATGACATCAAAGTGTCGACTTATCACTACGACGAGCTGCTTTCAGCCCTTGAGAGAAGAGATGTTGATGCCAGCCAGAAGGCGATTGATAAGTTGATTGATGAAGCGAATACGCTTTTACAGCGACAATATTTTAACTAAGAGATTATTTAGCAGAGCGACTATATCCCGCACCTAATTATTTATCTTGTGAATAACTCCTGATGGCTTATTGCCATCAGGAGCATTATTTCATTTATAAAATAAACTTTACTTTTTTTCTCACTCGAAGCGATAAGAGACCGACAGACCAACACCGTAGTTACGGCCAGGTGCGGGCTCGTAATAACGCCCGTTCGATTCGTTAACAATAACGGAGCCGACATACTCTTTGTCGAACAGGTTATCTACGCGGCCAAAGACGTCCATCCCCCAGTTGCCATAGTTAAATTTATACCCGGTATTGAGCCCAACCACCGTGTACGACGGCGCTTTCGCCGTGTTTTCGTCATCAGCCATGATGTCGCTCATATAGCGCACGTCAGAACCCGCGTACCAGCCTTCTTCTGGCTGCCAGCCAAACGACGCGAAGCCCATATTGCGGGCAATGCCCGGCATACGGTTGCCATTACAGTCGGCATCGCCGCAGACGTTGGTGCGGTAGGTGGCGTCCAGGTACGTCCACGCCATTTTCAGTTTCCAGTTCTCAGCAAACTGCTGATCGAGAGAGACTTCTACCCCCTGACGGCGAGTTTTCCCGGCATTTTTATAGCTTGTACGACCGCCAGCGCTGGCATCTACCACGATCTCATCATCTGTGTCTGTGCGGAACAGCGCTGCCGTCAGCAGACCATTACCGATGCGGGTTTTGCTGCCCACTTCATAGGTGTTGTTCGTGGAAGGTTTCAGGCCGATGTTCAGGCCGCCCTGATTATCGGCGCGATAAGAAAGTTCGTTGATGGTCGGCGTTTCGAATCCACGTCCTGCGGCCGCATAGAGGTTCCACGCGTCCGTCACCGCATATTTCACCGAGCCTGCCGGGAGCCATTTGTGATAGCTCGCGTCACCGCTGTCATCGCCGTTCCCCGGCGTAACGTAGTGGTCGTTGGAATCGAACCAGACCGAGCTGTAACGCACGCCCGCGTCGACGGAAAGTTTCTGCGTTAACTGCCAGCTGGTTTGCAGATAAGGATCGACGTTCCACATCAGATTGCGTTCATCACGACGCTTATCGCCTTTAACGCCGTAATCCGGCACGCCGTTGTTCATCACGAAGTTTTCGTACCCGCGACGATCTTCACTCATGTTTTCATAGTTCAGACCGGTGGTGAAGGTGACCGGCACCAGCAGCTCACCACGGTGCGTCCAGCGGGTATCAACGCCCTGATAGTGGCGCTGCATATCAATCACGCCGCCGGAGTGAGAAGGTCGCAGCTGCGGCTGATAAGGAATCGACTGATACTGCGTCATTTCACGCTCACCGGCATACATCATCACGCTCAGATCGTCCTGAGCGCTAAGCTGGCGGTCATAGCGCAGACCGGCCTGGGTCTGCTTGATGGTCTTGCGCGTGTTGTACTGATCGCCGCGCGGAGACTGACGTGGGTTGTTTTGCCACTCCTGATAGCTCAGTCCGCCCGGATCGTTGGCTTTCATGTCCACGCTGTTGAAAATCAGCGTCAGCTTGCTGGCGTCGTCAATGCGTACACCCAGTTTGGCGTTAGCCAGATTCTTCCGCGCGCCGCTGTGGTCGCGGAAGCCTTTGGTGGTGAAGCGGGTAGTCGAAACCGTGTAATCCACGTCTCCCGCATGCGTTCCGTCCCCCATGGCGCCGGTGGCTTTCATTCCATAGCGCCATGTACCGTAACTGCCGTAATAGCTGCTCGCCTCAAGGGTCGGTGGCTGCTGCCCGGTCTGGGTAGTCATGTTAATCACGCCGCCAGAGGCGTTACCGTACAGGGCAGAGAAGGGGCCACGCAGCACTTCAACGCTGTCAATGCTGGAGAGGTCGATGTTAGACGTCTGGCCCTGTCCGTCCGGCATGGTGGCAGGGATACCGTCGACATACATGCGAATGCCGCGCACGCCAAACGTTGATCGGGCACCAAACCCACGCACTGAAAGCTGGAGATCCTGGGCATAGTTCTGCCGGTTCTGGATTTGCAGCCCGGGAACGCTGCCAAGCGATTCAGAGAGGTTAATGCGTGGCGTGGCATGACGCATATCATCGCCATTCACGACGCTGACCGCCGCCGGGGTATCAAGCTCTGATACGGTTTGCGGCGTGGCGCTGACGATCATGGTTTGTTCCTCTGCGCCGATCGCACTAAGCGGCACAAAAACAACGGGGACCAGCAGCAGCGGGAGAGATGCCTTACGGGCAGAAATGATTTTCATGAGTAAAACCGGTTGTGGTGTGTAAACGAACCAAATGGAACATGTCCATACATGTTAAAGGTTTTGTAAATGTTTTGAAAACTATAACCGCACATTGCGTTAATGAAAGGCGAGAAGGGAAAGAAAAACTCCACTTTTAACTCATTAATGATTACTATTCTCATTATCATAACGGCGACGCCATGACGTTGCCAGCCGGAAGCGATGTCAGCCGTACTCCCATTTTTCAAAAAAGGAATTGTTATGTCTTTACGCCATCTGTGCTCACCGCGACTGAGCACCTCTCTGCTGTCTGCCGCTTTACTGTTTGCCGGAACCTTCCAGGTGCATGCCGCCGAAGAGATGCTGCGTAAAGCAGTGGGTAAAGGTGCCTATGAAATGGCGGTCAGCCAGCAGGAGAATGCGCTGTGGGTTGCGACGTCGCAAAGCCGTAAAACTGACAAGGGTGGGATTATCTATCGCCTTGATCCTGCCACGCTGGAGGTCACGCAGGCCATTCATAGCGATCTCAAACCTTTTGGTACAACCCTCGACGGCGCGACGCAAACCCTGTGGTTGGGTAACACGATCAACGGCGCGGTGACGGCCATTGATGCGAAAACGGGCGACGTGAAAGGGCGTCTGGTGCTGGATAGTCGCCAGCGCAGCGAAACGGTGAAACCGCTGCAGCCGCGACAGCTGGTGGCGGATGACGCGATCAACACGATTTACATCACCGGTGTGGGCAAAGAGAGCGTGATTTGGGTGGTGGATGGCGCCACGCTGAAGCTGAAAGGAACCATCGCAAATACGGGTACCTACAGCACCGGGCTGGCACTTGATGCCAGGGCGAAACGCCTGTATACAACGAATGCGGACGGCGAGCTGGTCACCATTGATACCGCCACCAACACCATCCTCAGCCGCAAAAAAGTGCAGGACGACGGCAAAGAACACTTCTACCTGAATTTGAGCCTGGACACCGCCGGTCAGCGTGCCTTCCTGACCGACTCAAAACAGCCGGAAGTGCTGGTGGTGAGCCTGAAAGACGGCAGGGTGATTGAGAAAATTGCGGCGCCTGAATCACTGGCGGTTCTGTTTAACCCGGCTCGCAATGAAGCCTACGTGACGCACCGTGAAGCCGGTAAAGTGAGCGTGATTGACGCGAAGTCTTATAAGGTGACAAAAACCTTCGACACGCCTGTCTACCCGAATAGCCTGGCGCTGTCTGCCGATGGCAAAATCCTGTACGTGACGGTGAAACAAAAATCCACTCGCCAGCAGGAAGCCACTCAGCCTGACGATGTGATTCGTATTGCACTCTAATGTGGGAATTGCCCGGTGGCGCTGCGCTTACCGGGCCTACAAAAACGATAAGATATAGGCCGGGTAAGGCGAAGCCGCCACCCGGCTTTTTTATTAACGCGAGGTCTCTTCCACCAGCGGTGCGTCGTGTTTTTCATCATCAGGATGAACCGGCGCGGTGCTGTGAATTTCGTGAACGCGTTTACGTACGCCGAACCAGCCTGCGATCAGCAATACGGCCAGCAGCGGAATGGTGGCGATGGTATAGGTACCGTTCGGGTAGTCGAACGCCATCAGTACCAGCACGCTAAACAGGAAGAGCAGGGTGAGCCATGAGGTCACCGGTGCGCCCGGCAGCTTAAAGCTGACGTCTGCGGCTTTGCCTTCTTTAATGGCTTTACGCAAGCGCATCTGGCAAACCACGATAAAGGCCCAGGAGGCGATAATCCCAAGTGCGGCCACGTTCAGAACGATCTCGAAGACCTGAGACGGCACCAGATAGTTCAGGAATACACCGAAGACATACACCACCAGGGTCGCCAGAATACCGGCATACGGTACGTGCTGCTTGCTCATCTTCGACATGAACTTCGGCGCAGAACCGCCCATCGACATAGAGCGCAGGATACGACCGGTAGAGTAAAGGCCGGAGTTGAGGCTGGAGAGTGCCGCCGTCAGCACCACGATGTTCATGATGCTGCCAACGTAAGGCACGCCGAGCTTAGAGAAGAAGGTGACAAACGGGCTCTGACCAGCCTGATAGGCATTCCACGGCAGCAGCAGAACCAGCAGCACCACGGAACCAACGTAGAACAGACCGATACGCCAGATCACGCTGTTGATGGCTTTCGGCACCATGGTCTGCGGGTCTTTACATTCACCCGCTGCGGTACCGACCAGTTCGATAGAGGCAAAGGCAAACACAACGCCCTGAACCAGAACCAGCGCAGGCAGCAGACCGTGCGGGAAGAAACCGCCGTTATCGGTTATCAGGTGGAAGCCGGTGGCATTGCCATCCAGCGGCTTACCGCTGCCGAGGAACACGGTCCCGACGACCAGGAAAATCACAATCGCCAGCACTTTTACCAGCGCAAACCAGAACTCCATTTCGGCGAACCACTTCACGCCGATCATGTTCATGGTGCCGACAATCGCCAGCGCACCAAGGGCAAAGACCCACTGGGGCACGTCACCGAACGCGCCCCAGTAGTGCATGTAGAGCGCAACGGCGGTGATATCGACGATACCGGTCATCGCCCAGTTGACAAAGTACATCCAGCCTGCCACGTAGGCCGCTTTTTCACCGAGGAATTCACGGGCGTAGGAAACAAAACTCCCGCTGGACGGACGATGCAGCACCAGTTCACCCAGTGCGCGAAGAATGAAGAAAGAGAAGATCCCGCACACCAGATACACCAGGGCGAGAGCCGGGCCAGCCATTTGCAGACGCGCACCAGCACCTAAAAACAGACCTGTTCCGATAGCGCCGCCGATGGCGATCATTTGCACCTGACGGTTGCCCATCGCTTTGTGGTAGCCCTCTTCGTGGGAGTTCAACCAGCGACGTTTAGCAGCGTGATGATCGGCTGCGCTTTTATTGCTTGTTTTCATTGAGTTACCTGTTTGCCTGTCTGAACCATTATCGTGATAGTCCTGCCTGGCAGAGAGCGATACAAACGATTGCTTCTGCGCAAACACATGTCGCCTTCCCAGTCATTCTGCGTATGGATAAGGCGAAACATGGCGAGGCATCCTACCTGCAATTCATAAGCGACGCAAAATATAACCGTGTCGAAAGTGATGCAGGTCGAAGGAAATCGTGTGGTCAGAGCAGATGAGGATTACAACACGCTGAATCGTGGCGAGTTTTTAGACAGAACTAATAGTGAAGTGCTGCTTTAATCATCAGAAATCCTTAATAATTACGTTGAGGTAGCGCGCAATGAGGCAGCGCGTCACGGGCATTTCATTAACAAAAATAAAACGATATGATCCGAAATGTTTTCTTCAGCATGGCCAGGCGGAACGGTGAAAATCAATATTATCGGTACCAGCGGGAGCGGAAAGAGTACGCTTGCCCGGCGCATCGCGACGGAACTGTCGCTCCCTTATATTGAGATGGACAGGCTCTACTGGCGTTCTGAGTGGAAGGGAACGCCCGATGAGGAGCTACTGGAGACGCTGGAAAATACGCTCGCTGCCACACCCGGCTGGGTGCTTGATGGCAACTACAACCGCACGCGCCCGGTGAAATGGCGTGAGGTTGATCTGGTCGTGTGGGTGGACTGCGGTTTTGTCCGTACGCTCTGGCAGGCGGTGACGCGCGCGTTTAAACGCGCATGGCACCAACAGGAACTGTGGCCTGGCACCGGAAACTGCGAAAGCTTCCGCCGCTCATTTTTCAGCCGGGAATCCATCATCATCTGGACCCTTAAAACCTGGCGCATTAACCGCGAGCGTTACGACGCTGATATGAAAAACCCGCAATACGCCCACATTCAGTTTGTTCGCATCACCCATCGCCAGGAGGCGGATGCGCTGATTGCTTCGCTGAAAACTCATCCCTAGCAGGGCGCTGTATATCTGATTTCCAGAAAACTAAATGTAAATTAATTGTTTCTCAGTGGTGAAATACGCCTTTAATAATGTCGACATGTTAAGTCAAACGAGAACGCAACATGTCATGGCGAATCAGCATTCTGGACAAAAGCCCCATCGCTGAAAACGAAACGGCTGCCGATGCACTGGCGCGTACGTTAGCGCTGGCGCAGCAGGCAGAAAATCTGGGCTATCACCGCTTCTGGATTGCCGAACACCACAATACCCCTCAGCTTGCCAGTCCCTCGCCGGAGCTGCTGATTGCCTGGATCCTCGGGCAAACAACGCGCATCCGGGTCGGTTCCGGGGGCGTCATGCTCCAGCACTACAGCCCGTATAAAGTCGCCGAGAATTTCAACGTGCTGGCCGCGCTGGCGCCCGGCCGCGTGGATCTTGGCGTCGGAAAAGCGCCTGGGGGATTACCGCTCTCGACCCGCGCGCTGCAGCAGGGGCTGGATCAGCAGGAAAAGGGCAGCTTTGCCGAACAGCTGGCCCAGCTCGATCGCTGGATTCGCCCTGAAAACCACTCTGCGGAGGAAGCCGTTCGCGCCACGCCGCAGCCGCCGGTACCTGCACAGGGTTTTCTGCTGGGCGCCAGCACGGAAAGCGCGCTGCTCGCCGCATCACTCGACTGGCACTTTGTCTTTGCCGCGCATCTGAACGGAGATCCGGAACTGTTACGCGAGGTGGTTTCGACCTGGCGCAAGAACAGCGCGCGGGAGGTGATAGTGGCGGTGCAGGCGATTATCGCGCCGACCCAGGTTGAGGCCGAAGCCCTGGCGCAGAAGGTCGAAGTGTGGGGTGTTGAGCTGGCAAACGGCCAGCGCGTGACCGTCGCCAGCGAGGATCAGGCCTATGCCTTTGCGCGTCAGGCCGGGAGTGAGCCGGTGCGCATCGCCCGTCGCGCCCAGTCGCTGCTGGTGGGGACGGCGGAGTCGGTGCTGGAACAGCTGAACGCGCTACACGCGCAGTGGGGGATCGACGAATTTATCATCGACACGCCGGTTGCGGAGGGGGCAACGCGCGTGCAGTCCCTGCGTTTGCTGGCCGAGGCGCGTCTGAACAGGGAGGTTACCGTATGAGCTTTGGTGAACAACTGATTGCCTGGCGTCGCGAGCTGCATCAGAACCCGGAGCTGTCCGGCCAGGAAGTGGAAACGACCGCGCGCCTGCGCCGGTGGCTGTCAGCCGCGGGCATCACGCCGCTGCCTTACGACCTGCCGACCGGTGTGGTGGCGGAGATCGGGACCGGTAACAAACTGATCGCGCTGCGGGCAGACATTGATGCCCTGCCCATTGAGGAGCGCAGCGGCGTGCCGTTTAGCTCGCAGCAGCCCGGCGTGATGCATGCCTGCGGACACGATATCCATACCAGCGTGATCCTCGGTGCAGCGTTAAAACTGAAAGCGCGGGAAGCCTCGCTTAAGGGGCGGGTGCGTATCCTGTTTCAGCCAGCCGAAGAGAACTTTGGGGGGGCGAAGAGCATGGTGCGGGCCGGTGCCCTGCGGGATGTCAGCGCGATTTTTGGGATGCACAACGAGCCCGGCCTGCCGGTGGGGAAGTTCGCGACCCGTGGCGGGTCGTTCTATGCCAACGTCGACCGCTTCGCGATCCGCATTACCGGTAAAGGCGCGCACGCCGCGCGCCCGCATGAAGGCAACGACGCTATTCTCCTGGCCAGCCAGCTGGTGACCGCGCTGCAAAGCGTCGCCAGCCGCAATGTGAATACGCTGGATTCGGTAGTGCTGAGCGTGACGCGCATCGCCGGGGGCAACACCTGGAACGTGCTGCCGGAAAGCGTTGAGCTGGAAGGTACGCTACGCACTCACCGCACGGAAGTGCAGCAGAACGTGAAGGCCCGCGTGGGGGAAATTGCGGCCGGTTTTGCCAGTGCTTTTAGCGCGCAGATTGATATCACCTGGTTTGCCGGGCCCACTGCGCTGGTCAATGACCAACGCTGGGCCGATTTCGCCACCTCGGTCGCCCGTGAAGCGGGGTATGAAACCCATCACGCCGAGCTACATATGGGCGGAGAAGATTTCGCAGTCTATCTCCAGTCTGTGCCCGGCGCGTTTGTCAGCATCGGCAGCAACAGTCCGTTTGGTTTACACCACCCGGCATTTAATCCGGATGAAGCCTTAATTGAACCCGCTGCCCGCTATTTTGCCCAGCTTGCGGAACACGCCCTGCAACACGTCTGATTAATCATGAGGTAAATATGTCTGCACATCGTCAACTGCGGCTCGGGACCATTTTGCATGGCGCATCCGGAAATATGTCCGCCTGGCGTCATCCGGCGGCCGTCGCGGATGCCAGTATCAATTTTGATTTCGTTAAAGAGACGGCATTAAAAGCGGAAGAGGGCAAACTCGATTTCTTATTCGTTGCCGACGGTCTTTATATTAACGAAAAATCGATCCCGCATTTTTTAAACCGGTTTGAGCCCTTAACGGTGTTATCTGCGCTGGCAAGTATTACCTCGCGCCTGGGGCTGGTGGGAACCTTATCCACCTCCTACAGCGAGCCCTTTACCACGGCACGGCAGTTCGCCAGCCTCGACCACCTGAGCAACGGACGCGCTGGCTGGAACGTGGTGACTTCGCCGCTGGAAGGTTCAGCGAAGAACTTTTCCCGCGAAAAACACCCGGAACATGCGCTGCGCTATCGCATTGCCGATGAGTATCTCGATGTGGTGAAAGGGCTGTGGGATTCCTGGGAAGAGGATGCCTTTATCCGTAATAAAGAGAGCGGTCAGTTTTTTGACCCGGCTAAACTGCACCCCCTGAATCATCACGGGGATTTCTTCCAGGTCGCCGGGCCGCTCAATATTGGTCGCACGCCGCAAGGACGTCCGGTTGTCTTTCAGGCCGGTGCGTCGGATGACGGGAAAAAACTGGCGGCAAAACATGCCGACGCCATTTTTACCCACCATGACACCTTCGAAGAAGCGAAAGCGTTTTATCGTGACGTGAAACAGCAACTGGAAACGAACGGTCGGCGCGCGTCTGACTTACAGATTTTCCAGGGCGTCAGCGTCATCGTTGGCAACGATGCCGAAGACGTGGAAAACCAGTACCAGACTACGGCGGCGCTGGTGTCGATTCACGATGCCCTTAATTACCTCGGACGTTATTTTGAGCATCACGATTTTAGTCAGTATCCGCTCGACGAGCCGTTCCCGGATATCGGCGATCTAGGGAAAAACAACTTCCGCAGCACCACCGATGAAATTAAGCGTAACGCCCGCGAGCGCAACTTAACCCTGCGCCAGGTGGCGCTGGAAGCCGCGTCGCCGCGCCCGCGTTTTTCCGGCACGCCGGAAGAGGTTGCAGACGGCCTTCAGGCCTGGTTTGAAGGCTATGCCGCAGACGGCTTCATCATTCAGGGCGGCACGCCGGATACCTTCCCGCGCTTTGTTGACCAGGTAGTGCCCGTTTTGCAGGCCCGCGGCCTGTTCCGTACCGACTATCCCGGCACCACGCTGCGCGACAGCTTAGGTCTGGATCAACCGAAAAACACGTTCACACAACAATAAAAGAGAACACCGCTATGCAGAAAACATCGCTTATTCTGGCGCTCGCGCTGGCCTTTACCCCTGTCGTCCGGGCAGAGAATGTCACGATTAACGGCACTGGCGTGAGTATTGAGGCCAATAAAACGCCGATCAACACCGTCAAAAACGGTGATGCGGTGGCGCAGCTACCGAAGGATTATCGCTTTGCCGTGCCCGGGAAATTTACCGTGGCGGTAGCGGGGCTGAATCAACCGCCGCTCACGGTTTTCTCCGATGACAACAAAACGCTGTTGGGAAGCGAGGTCGACGTCGCTCGCCTGGTGGCTGACAGCCTCGGGCTGGAGCTGAACGTGGTGCCGACCTCGTGGGAAGACTGGCCGCTGGGCGTGGCGTCCGGAAAATACGATGCCGCCATCAGCAATATTACCGTCACCAAAGCGCGCAAAGAGAAGTTTGATTTCGCCACCTACCGTAAGGACTCCCTCGGTTTCTACGTGAAATCGACCAGCCCGATTACCTCGCTTAAAAAAGCAGAGGACATCGCCGGGCTCAGGATTATTGTGGGCTCCGGTACCAATCAGGAAGCCATTCTGCTGGCATGGAATGCCGAGAACCTCAAGAAGGGGCTAAAACCCTTTACTCCGATCTACACCAAAGACGATGCGGCGCAAACGCTGGCGCTGCAGTCCGGGCGCGCGGATGCCTACTTTGGCCCGAACGTGATTGGCGCGTGGAAAGCGGCGCTCAACGGCAAAACCAAACTCGTCGGCAGCGTGGACGGCGGCTGGCCGAAAGCGGCGCATATCGCGGTCACGCTGAGAAAAGGCAGCGGCCTGGTCGAGCCGGTGCAAACCGCGCTTAATGGCGTAATCAAAAACGGCGATTACGACAAAGTACTAAACCGCTGGGGAGAAGGGGTTGAGCGCATTGCTCATTCCGAGGTAAACCCGGCAGGTCTGGGAGATTAAGGAGGCGCTATGCGTGAACAATTTCGTGATGTTTCGCCGGAAGATGCCGAACTGCAGCCGATTATCGAGGGACTGTTCGGTGAATATGCCGCCCGCTACGGCGACTACTTCTCTAAGGACGCGGAAGTTGAGCTCACGGCGTGGTATTTGGCGCCACAGGGGCTGTTTATCGTGCTGGAACGTGACGAGAAGATTATCGCCACCGGTGCGTACAAACCCTTTGATGAACGGACCGCCGAAATTAAACGCATCTGGACGGACAAATCCCTGCGTCAGCAGGGGCTTGCTGCCCGCGTGGTGCAGGAACTGGAGCGCAGGGCGGTGCTGGCGGGTTACAGCCAGATCTACCTGACGACCGGTTTTCGTCAACCGGAAGCGGTGCGGCTCTATCTCAGCCAGGGATACCAGCCGCAGTTCGATCTCACCCGTGACCCGGAAGAGTACAGCCAGCCGCCGTTTGACGGTCGGCTGCGTTTCACCAAAACGCTGGTACGCGAAGCGTTCAGTAAAACCGCATGAGGAACGACGATGAGCAACGTTGAAACCATTAAGGTGGTCCCGGCGCGTTATCCGCTGCGGACCGTCGGCGCCGTGGTGGCCCTGTTTATCCTGGCCGTTGTGATCCAGTCCGTGGCCTTTAACCCGCGCTGGGAGTGGGCGGTGTTTGCCCGCTGGTTCTTTGACCCGGTGATCCTCGCAGGTGTCGGGCAGACCCTGCTGCTGACCCTGATCGGCACTGCGCTGAGCGTGGTGATTGGCGGCCTGCTGGCCCTGGCGAGACTCTCTTCCTCCTGGCTGTTAAGCAGCCTGGCGTGGGGATACATCTGGTTGTTCCGCTCGCTGCCGCTCATAGTCGTGCTGATCATCCTCTACAACTTCTCCTATCTCTACGACACGCTCTCGATCGGCGTACCGTTCACCCGCATCACCTGGGGCAGTTTTGAAACCATCAACGTGCTCGGGCAATTTTCTACCGCGGTGGTGGGGTTAACCCTCGTTCAGAGTGCCTATACCGCCGAGATCATTCGTGGCGGATTCCTCGGGGTCGATCACGGCCAGTATGAGGCCGCCGCCGCGCTCGGCCTGCCCGCATGGCGTCGCACGGTGCGGATCATTCTGCCCCAGGCGCTGCGTACCATATTGCCGTCGGGGTTCAATGAAATTATCAGTCTCGCCAAGGGTACGGCGATGGTGTATGTCCTGGCGATGCCGGAGCTGTTCTATACCATCCAGATGATCTACAACCGCACGCAGGAGGTGATCCCGCTGCTGATGGTCGGTGCCGCGTGGTACCTGGCGATCACCACCGTTCTGTCCGCTATCCAGTATGGTGTTGAGCGCGGGCTCGCCCGCAGCGAACGCCGCTCCGCCGTGAACCAGAACAGCGCCACCCGTCGTAGCCGCGCTGTCACCACCACGCCTGCACAGGAGCCCGTCCATGCAAGCCTCTCCTGAAGGACATATTTCAATTACCGGCGTCAGCAAATATTTTGGCCGCCATAAAGCGCTCGACAACGTCACGCTTGAGATCCCGCCGGGCTCCGTAACGGTGATCCTCGGACCGTCCGGCTCGGGTAAATCGACGCTGCTACGCACCATTAACCACCTGGAGCGCGTCGACGAAGGCTTCATCCAGATCGACGGGGACTACATTGGCTACCGTCGTCAGGGTGACAGGCTTTACGAACTGAAAGAGAACGAGATCCTCAAGCAGCGCGTCAACGTGGGCTACGTGTTTCAGAACTTCAATCTCTTTCCGCATCTCACGGTGCTGGAAAATCTGATTGAGGCGCCCATCGCGCATAAAAAGCTCAGCAGGAAAGAGGCGGTGGAAAGGGCATATAGCCTGCTGGATGTGGTGGGGCTGAGGGATAAAGCGGACGCCTGGTCCCGCCATCTCTCCGGCGGCCAGCAGCAGCGCATTGCCATTGCCCGTGCGCTGGCGCTGCGTCCGCGCGTAATGCTGTTTGACGAGCCTACCTCGGCGCTGGATCCGGAGCTGGTGGGGGAAGTCCTGGACGTCATCAAAAAGCTGGCCCGCTCTGGCACCACGCTGGTGGTGGTCACGCATGAGATCGGATTTGCCCGGGAAGTGGCGGATCAGGTGGTATTTATGGTCGACGGGAAAATTGTGGAGCAGGGCAACAGCGACGACGTTTTAAACCGTCCGTCGCACCCGCGAACGCGCCAGTTCCTCTCTAAAGTGCTGTAAGGAGCGCAGATGAAATATGGATGTCTGGTTGGGTTGTTCTTCACGACGGTGAGCCACGCCGGGATTGATGTGCAGGCCAACGAGCAGCCGCTGCCGGTGACGGTGGATCGGCAGGCGGTGGCGAAGATCCCCGCAAACTACAGGTTTGTTGAGCCGGGAACGCTTACGGTTGCCGTTTCCATGCTGAACTCTCCACCGCTGGCGCTGCTGGCCAGCGACAATCGCACGCGCATCGGCAGCGATCCGGATATCGCCCGCCTGCTGGCGTGTAGCCTGGGGCTCAAGCTGAAGCTGATACCGACGGCGTGGGAAGACTGGCCGCTGGGGATCGCCTCCGGACGCTACGACGTGGCGCTGGTGAACATTGCGGTGACCGAACAGCGTAAAGAGAAGTTTGATTTTGCGACCTACCGCGTCGATTCGCTGGCGTTCTCGGTGAAATCCACCAGCGAGATTCAGTCGATCAAAAGCCCGGAAGATCTGGCCGGGAAAAAGGTGATTGTCGGCTCGGGGACCAATCAGGAGCGCATCCTGCTGGGCTGGAACGAGGAGAACAAAAAGGCGGGACGCGAACCTGCGCTGCCGGTCTATCTCCACGACGATGCCTCGGGCAATCTCTATATTCAGTCTGGCCGGGCGGATGTGTTATTTGGTCCGCAGTCGGTTTCGTCCTGGAAAGCGGCGCTCACCGGAAAAACGCGCGTCGTGGGGTTAGGCCCAAAGAAAGCCTTTGTCGCCACGACCACGAAAAAGGGGAATGGGCTGGTGTACGCCCTGCAGGCCGCGCTGGACGGGGCGATTGCGCGGGGTGAGTACCAGAAGGTGCTGGCGCGCTGGGGTGAACAGGGCGAAGCGGTCACGCAGTCGGAGGTCAACCCGCCTGGGATAACCTACTAATGGTGCTCTACACTTAGGGTTTTCATCCCTGAGGGGGCAACATGATGAAACTTTATGGCGTACCCGGCTGGGGCTCGACAATCAGTGAAGTGATGCTGACCCTGGCCGATATCCCTTATCAGTTTGTGAACGTGGACGGGTTTGACCAGCCTGGTCCGCAGCGTGAGTTGCTGCAAAAGCTCAATCCGCTGTGTCAGGTGCCCACGCTGGCGCTGGAAAATGGCGCCATCATGACCGAAACGGCGGCGATTGCCCTGATGGTACTCGACCGCTGTCCCGATCTTGCGCCGCCCGTGGGGCAGGTCGAACGCCAGCAGTTTCAGCGTTTGCTTATCTGGTTTGTGGCTAACGTCTATCCCACTTTTACGTTTGCAGATTATCCCGAACGCTGGGCGCCCGACGCACCGGAACAGTTGCAGAAAAACTGCATTGCGTACCGGAAATCCCTCTATTTATGGTTCGAAAGTCAGCTTAAAGCCGCGCCGTTTGCATTGGGAGAACGACTGACGCTGCTGGATGTGTATATTGCCGTGGCGCGCACCTGGGGGGCTCGTCACGACTGGTTTGCTGCCAATACCCCGAAATTTACGGCGATCGCCGATACCGTCTGTCAGCTGCCAGAACTGCACAAGGTGTTAAAGGCAAATACTATTATCTGATAACGTGAAGCGCTCAACCACAACAGGAAACCTGCATATGCCACACGTAGATATCAAATACTTTCCCCGCGATCTCAATGACGAACAAAAAACCGCGCTGGCGGCCGATATTGCCGAAGTGATCACGCGCCATCTTAACAGTAAAGACCGTTCCATTTCGGTAGCGCTGAATGAAGTTCAGGAAGCAGACTGGAAAGCCAAGGTCTGGGATACCGAGATCGCCCCGAAGATGGATGACCTGATTAAGAAACCGGGATATTCAATGTAAGTTTTATGCCGGGTGGCCGCTTCGTCTTACCCGGCTTTGTCTGCCTCTCCAGCCTTCTTTCCGCAAAAAACGATAAAAATAAGTTTAATCTTATCCGGTACACTTTACGTTCCTGACTGACATTTTATAAATCCTTAGGAAAGATCGACAACAGAATCAATTAAGGACAGCAACGTTAAAGGATAATTTTCTCATGACAAAATTACCCCGGTTTTCACCTGCCTTTTTCCATCCTCGATACTGGCTAAGCTGGACAGGCATCGCCGCGCTATGGCTCATTATGCTACTGCCTTATCCGCTGTTATTCAGAATTGGACATCGCCTCGGGCGGCTGGCTATGCGCCTTCTCTCTCGCCGCGTGGCGATTGCCCGCCGCAACCTTGAGCTATGCTTCCCGCAGATGAAAGCAGAGGAGCGTGAAGCCTTGCTGCAGCGTAACTTTGAATCCGTGGGGATGGGGGTAATTGAAACCGGCATGGCGTGGTTCTGGCCCGAGTGGCGGGTGCGTAAATGCTTTACCGTGTGCGGGTATGAGCATATGGAGCAGGCCAGGGCGCAAGGAAAGGGCGTGGTGCTGGTTGGCATGCATTTTCTCACCCTTGAACTGGGCGCGCGGATTTTTGGCATGCTCAACCCGGGGATTGGGGTTTATCGTCCGAATAATAATGCGTTGCTGGACTGGCTTCAGACGCGCGGGCGTCTGCGTTCTAATAAAACCATGCTGGACCGTCATGATTTAAAAGGCATGATCCGCGCCCTGAAGCAGAATGAGATTCTGTGGTACGCCCCGGATCACGACTATGGCAAGGCTAACAGCGTGTTTGCACCCTTCTTTGCTGTCCCGGATGCCGCAACTACGGCAGGAAGCTATATGCTGGTAAAAAGCGCTCAGCCCGCCGTGATTCCGTTCGTGCCGCGTCGCAGGGCGGACGGAACCGGTTACGAACTGATTATTCTTGAGGATATCAGCGCGTCGTTGCAGGGTGCTGACAAAGAGACGGTTGCAACGCAGATGAACAGGGCTATCGAGCGAGCCGTGCTGATGGCACCGGAGCAGTATATGTGGCTCCACCGACGCTTCAAAACGCGCCCGGAAGGCCAGCCGGACAGGTACGCCCGCCGCAAGAGCGTGGCATCGCGAGCGGATATTCTCTCCGCCGACGAGCTTACTGACCGCTCGGGCGTCCAGCACTAAGGGAGCATCCTGCCCTCACCATGCGGTGAGGGCCTGCGGTACGGCGCATAGTCCGCAGGCCACCAGGGCTGCTGTCGAGTATCTACAGTGGCGAGAGATAACAACATGACCGGAAAATTGCGGCCAGCTTTTTTACCGCGTCTTCTATTTCCCTTTCGGTGTAAGCGGCAAATCCCATTAAAAAACCGGTGGATACCGGGCTGCCTGCATATAAGCCGGTAAGTCCTAATATATCAATATCAGCGCGACGGGCCGCGGCGGCAATATCCTTCTCGGATAACCCGTGCCTCAGGTGGCAAGGCATCTGCATGCCACCCGCTGGCGTTGCGTACACAACATAATCAGAAAGATACTCGTCCATCAGGCTGGCCAGTTTGTCGCGACGAGCAACATAAACGTTCCTCATCTTGCGAATATAGGCACCAAAATGGCCCCCCTCCAAAAATTTAGCCAGCGTCAGTTGAGTGATTGATGCGGTATGGCCGTCCATTAATGTCCTGGCCATGGTAAAGGGCTCGGTCAGTTCTGAGGGGACGATCATGTACGCAATACGTAGCCCGGGGAACAGCGACTTGGTGAACGTGCCGATATAAATTGTCCGGTTGTAAGCATCCAGCCCCTGAAGGCAGGCCATAGGCTTTCCTTCATAGTGAAACTCACTGTCATAGTCATCCTCAATGATCCAGGCGGCGTGACGGTTTGCCCAGTCAATGACGGCCAGTCGTCGGTCAAGAGAGAGTGTCACCCCGGTTGGATACTGATGAGAAGGGGTAAGGTAGATAGCTCTGGCAGGTTCGGTTAGCGAATTAAGTGCGCCAACGGATATGCCTTTTTCATCAAGAGGAACCGGGACAGGGTGCAGTCCGGCAGCCTTAAACGCTTTGTGTGCCCCTTGATAGGTGGGATCTTCAATGACAATACTCTCCCCGTTGTCCAGCAGCACGTGTGAACAGAGCGCTAGCGCCTGTTGAGAACTTGTCAGAACGATCACCTGTTCTGCACTCGCACGTGTCCCGCGCTCAAGATTGACATATTCCGCGATGGCCCGCCGTAAGCGCTCCATGCCCTGCGGTGGACTTTGCTCCAGTATTTTGTGCTGATATTCCTTCAGGACCTGCCGCTGAAGACGCTCCCAGCTTGGAATGGGGAACAGGCGGGTTTCGGGGATACCGGGCGCCAGCGGACGTGGCGAAGAAAACTCGCGGATCCCGCCACTTTCATAGATGACCTTTCCACGGGCGCTAAGTTTTGCTTTTCGTGTTTCCGCGGTTGGCGGATGCTGTCGGATACGTGGTTTTAAAAACCGGGCGCTGGAAGAGACGAAGCTCCCTCTGCCTGTTTGCCGCTCAATAAAACCTTCTGCATGCAGGCTGGAATAGGCTGCTTCAACCGTATCCCGCGAAACATTCAATGAGGTAGCCAGCGCACGTGAAGCAGGAAGCGCCTTACCGTGCGATAAGGTCCCTTCAAGTATCAATGTGCGTATCGCTCTCTGGATCCTTTCATGAAGCGGTAGTGAACCGTTTGCAGGGTCGGAAATCCATGCCTTAAC
Source organism: Enterobacter kobei (assembly GCF_001729765.1). Taxonomy (NCBI): domain Bacteria; kingdom Pseudomonadati; phylum Pseudomonadota; class Gammaproteobacteria; order Enterobacterales; family Enterobacteriaceae; genus Enterobacter; species Enterobacter kobei. Next base: position 2,463,182 of record NZ_CP017181.1, on the reverse strand, counting down.
CGTTTCAAGCTGCGCGTGCTTAAACATTATGTTGTCCACTTTTCCCTCTGTGTCCCTTGATTCTAAAGCAATAGTGCATGCAGCAGGATGAAAAATTGGTCTGCCTTTGTGATGAGAATTGGCGGGGCAAAACGGGCCATTCAGCGAATACACTCTTCCTGAAACAAATACGGGATAAGCACAGAGGCAATATGAATAATACGAGCGTGACCATTGAAGCAGTTAAAGAACGTGATTTTGAAAGCTGGATGCCACTATGGAGAAAATATCAGGAATTTTACAACGTCAATCTGTCCGGGGCAGTGACTGAACGAACCTGGCAACGATTTTTCAGCCCCGTTGAGCCAGTATTCTGCGTAGTGGCACGATGCAATGGAGAGGTGGTGGGGTTTGCGCATTATCTTTTTCACCGTTCGACCTGGTCCGAGAGCGATTATTGCTACCTCGAAGATTTATATGTCAGCGATACAGCAAGGGGCAAACACACGGGCAAACAGTTAATAGAATATGTGCAGAGAGAAGCAAGAAAACATCACGCCAGCCATCTTTACTGGCATACGCATGAAGCCAATTATCGCGCGCAACGATTGTACGACTGGATTGCGAAAAAAAGCGGGATGATTGAATATCGTATGTACGTAAGATAAATCCCTTCGCTGTCCGTGTGCCCCTTAAATCTTTAAGGGGCATTAAACCAGACGTACTCTTATCATTTAGCCTGCAAAAGTATCTCCATCAGCCCTGGAAAACGGGTATCCAGATCGTCTCTTCGCAAAGAAAGCATGTTTTCTCGTCCCTGCGGACGCTGCCAGATGACGCCGCTGTCCCGCAATACGCGCCAGTGGTGGGTCATGGTGGATTTCACCACATCTTCTGGGCGCAGCGCGTTACAGCTGAGTTCGCCGCCGTCAGCAAGTCGGCGGATAATTGACAGCCGGAGCGGGTTGCCGAGGGCAAACAGCACATTTTCCAGCAGTATTTGTTCTGTTTCAGGGTGGTTTGGGATCATCGTTTTCCTGCGTATGGCGTCAGATTGAGCTATATCAACAATAGGTCAACCCGTAAAAAATAGTTCGATAATACTCGTACAATAGGACTATTATAGCAAACGAACGAATACACGACCATCCCGGTCGTCACAGACAAGTCAGAAAGACTTAAGGAAATAGTATGCCCCGACCCATCCCTCTCGAACGTTATCGCAACATCGGTATCTCCGCGCATATCGATGCCGGTAAAACAACCACCACTGAGCGCATCCTGTTTTATACCGGGATGAGCCATAAGCTGGGTGAAGTACACGATGGCGCGGCAACCACTGACTGGATGGCGCAGGAGCAAGAGCGCGGGATCACGATTACCTCCGCGGCGGTCAGCTGCTTCTGGCCAGGCATGGACAGAGGGTTTGAACCGCACCGGATCAACATCATCGACACCCCGGGGCACGTGGATTTCACCATTGAGGTCGAACGTTCCATGCGCGTGCTCGACGGCGCGGTCATGGTGTATGACTCCGTGGGTGGCGTGCAGCCACAGTCGGAAACCGTCTGGCGTCAGGCGAACAAATACAAAGTTCCTCGCATTGCGTTTGTTAACAAAATGGACCGCCCGGGGGCCGATTTCTTCCGCGTGGTGCGGATGATGCAGGAACGCCTGAAGGCCAACCCGGTGCCGATTGTGATTCCGGTTGGCGCGGAAGAGCACTTCACCGGCGTGGTGGATCTCATCAAGATGCGCACCATTTTGTGGGACGATGCCACTCAGGGCATGGTGTTTACCTATGCACCCGTGCCGGATGATCTCGTCAGTACCGCCCAGGAATGGCGGGAAAAAATGGTCTCAGCCGCGGCGGAAGCCAGCGATGAGCTGATGGATAAGTACCTTGAAACGGGAGATCTGACGGAAGCGGACATGATTAAAGGCCTGCGTATCCGCACCATTTCTGGCGAAATCCAGCCGATGCTGTGCGGCAGCGCGTTCAAAAACAAAGGCGTGCAGCGCATGCTTGATGCGGTGATTGAGCTGATGCCGTCCCCGCTGGACGTGCCGGCCATTGATGGCGTGGATGAAAAAGGGCAGCACGCGGAGCGTCATCCGAGCGATGATGAGCCGTTCTCCGCCCTGGCATTCAAGCTGATGAGCGACCCGTATGTCGGGCAACTGACCTTTATCCGCGTTTACTCTGGCGTGCTGCGTAAAGGTGATGCGGTCTATAACCCGGTGAAAGGAAAAAAAGAGCGCATCGGGCGTATCGTGCTGATGCACGCCAACGACCGTCACGAGGTGGATGAACTGCGCGCCGGGGACATCGCGGCCTGCGTTGGGCTGAAAGACGTGACCACAGGTGATACGCTGACCGACCCGAACGCCGTTATCACGCTTGAACGCATGGAGTTCCCGGATCCGGTTATCTCGCTGGCAATCGAGCCGAAAACCAAAGGCGATCAGGAGAAAATGGGGATCGCGCTGCAGCGTCTGGCAGCGGAAGATCCGTCGTTCCGTCTGCATACTGACGAAGAGTCCGGTCAGACCATTATTTCCGGAATGGGTGAGTTACACCTGGAGATTATCGTCGACCGTATGAAGCGTGAGTTTGGCGTCGAGGCGAACATTGGTCGTCCACAGGTGACCTACCGTGAAACCCTGCGTAAGGCGGTGAAGGATATCGAAGGTAAGTTTGTCCGTCAGTCCGGTGGTAAAGGGCAGTATGGCCATGTTGTCCTGAGCCTGGAGCCGACAGAACCTGGCAGTGGCTTTACGTTTGAGGATGCGACCAAGGGCGGCGTGGTGCCACGCGAGTATATCCCGTCCGTTGAGAAAGGGCTGCGGGAGGCCATGAACAGCGGTGTGCTGGCGGGCTATCCGGTTGTCGATGTTAAAGCGACGCTGACGTTTGGCTCGTACCACGATGTCGACTCGTCTGAGATGGCGTTCCGCATGGCGGCAATCCTTGGTTTCAAAGAGGGCGCTCGCAGGGCGGATCCGGTGATTCTTGAGCCGATCATGCACGTGGAGGTGGAAACACCGGAAGAGTACGCCGGTAACATCATGGGCGATCTCTCCTCCCGACGCGGCATGGTGCAGGGCATGGAAGAGCAGTACGGCAGCCAGATTATCCGCGCTGACGTGCCGCTGGCCGAGATGTTTGGCTACGCCACGACATTACGCTCAATGTCCCAGGGACGCGCGACGTATACGATGGAGTTCCATCATTTTGCGGAAGCACCGCGGAATGTTGCGGATGAGATTATTTCGAAGCGCGCGAAGAGTTAATGAAGTGCACATGGTAGTCCCTGGGCTACCATGTGTCTTTTCCTTGTATCATCTTTTACTTAATCAGCGTTGCCGATCGGATTTTCCATTTACCTTTCTCCTGAACGAGACAATCTGCCACAACGTGATCTTGTTTTTTACCAAACGCGATATAAACGTTTGTGCAAACCGCATCAAACTCAGAATGCAAGACGGTGATCTGATTCCAGTCTTCGTCCCAATCCTGAGACTTGATGAACATATCCGCATCGGGCATATCTTTTTCGTTGCTGTCGCCTGAGTACATTTTTTTAATTGCTGCAATTGTTCCTGAGGTAACGTAATCATTCATGATGTCGGGATTCAGTACTGGCGGTTTATTCTGATTTAACTGCGCGATATACCACTGATTGAATTTAAGCGCAGCCTGTTCCGGTGCAGAGATGCTCTCTGCGACCGCGAAAGGAGACAGGGCGAAAAGAACAAAGAAGAGTATTTTCATTAGTCGTGCCTGAACAGTTCATAATGGGGTTGCATAGTACGGTATGCTTGCCCTGGATACAGGGTGCGTTGTATGAAATCGCTAATCCACTGCTGACCATCGTATATGCAAACGTGCCCGCTATCGTGACCAACAATATTCTGAATAACGGCTACGTCTCCGGCGTGGGGTTGATCATACACTAAGCGGAAACCCGCATTGACCAATGTCCGTCCCATATCTTTTGCCAGACGCGTATTGGGAATCTTTAATCTCCCACCCATTCTGATTGCTTCGGTGACGTAGTGAGCACAATAACCCGTGCTCTTCGGTTGTGCGTGCGATTTCGCATAGGAGATTGCGCCTTCTTTATTCCATGACATTGATATTTCCTCAATAAGAGTTTGCATCCGCAGCAACTCCAGAAATATCCTCCGATTTACAGGATTATGATAAACATAAAATGTCATAGAAAATTATTATAATTTAATGCAATGACATTGATGAATTCAATCCAGAGCCTTCACCATCTTCCCGCTCGTCACAAACGTCCCGGCCCCAAGATGATGCAGCGTATTCAGTTTATCCCCGTCAAACTGCCAGCGTCCGGCGACGAACGCGCGCTCATCTGCTGCCGCCGAAACCACTTCGCCAAACAATGTGTCATATTTTTCCGCCGCGGAGGTAACGGGTAATAACCGACACTCCATCCACGCCAGACATTTTTCTTCGATAACCGGCAGGCCGAGTTCAGGGCCGTTTACGACCGGAATGCCGTAGCAGTTGAATTTGTCCTCGTCGCGCCCGCTGACGCTGCCGACCGCGTAAGTCCAGTTGGCCGCCGCTACGCCGGGAATGACAATCCCAAACTTTCCGCTGCGCTCAATCAGCTCGCGCGACCAGGTACTTTTGTCGACCACGATAGCGATGCGCGGCGGTTCAAACTCCACGGGCATTGACCATGCGGCGGCCATCACGTTGCGTCTGTCGAGAGATTCGTCCCGACTGGTAATCAGTACGGTAGGACCGTGGTTCAGCAGGCGGCTGGCATGCCGTAATTCAACAGGGCGAAAGTGGCTCATAGGATCTCCTCATCTACACGATGAGTATGGCGAAAAAGCACGTAAATCAAAATGAATGCGCAAAATTAGTTTATAAACAGAACATCACAATCAAAGGAAACTGATGCATGTCCCCATTTCTGACTGGCTATTTCGCGCGTATCGGCTGGACGCAACCCACACGGGTAGATATCGATACCCTGCGCGAGCTGCATTTACACCACAACTGCGCCATTCCATTCGAAAATATTGATGTCGTCCTGCCGCGCGAAATTCATCTTGAAGATCAATGCCTGGAGGACAAACTGGTGACCGCGCGCCGTGGGGGATATTGCTTTGAGCAAAACGGCCTTTTTGAGCGAGTCTTGCGTGACGTCGGATTTACGGTGCGCAGCGTGCTCGGGCGTGTGGTCCTGGCGAATCCGTCGCAGATGCCGCCGCGTACGCACCGCCTGCTGCTGGTCGAGCTTAACGGTGAACGCTGGATTGCTGACGTTGGGTTTGGCGGCCAGACGCTGACGGCGCCGATTCGTCTGCTGGCTAACGAAGAACAGGAAACGCCGCACGGGCAGTATCGTCTGCTGAGCGAGGGGAACGACTGGGTGCTGCAGTTCCGCCATCATGAACACTGGCAGTCGATGTATCACTTTGACCTGACGACGCAATATTTCAGTGATTATGTTATGGGGAACTTCTGGTCGGCGCACTGGCCGCAATCGCATTTCCGCCATCATCTATTGATGTGCCGCCATCTGCCGGACGGCGGTAAGCTGACGCTGACCAACTTCAATTTCACCCACTGGCAGAATGGCCATGTGGAGGAGCAGATCCATTTGCCGGATGCAGAGGCGCTGTATCAGCTGATGCAGTCGCGGTTTGGTCTTGGGGTTGACGATCCGAAGCACGGCTTTACACTAGCAGAATTGACGGCGGTGATGGCGGGGTTTGATACGCATCCGCAGGCAGGAAAATAGCCCGGTGGCGGCTACGCCTTACCGGGCCTACATGGGTTCGAACGTAGGTCGGGTGAGGCGCAGCCGCCACCCGACAACATAAAAGGCATACTGATATGGAAATCTTGATTCGGAATAAATTTAGTTCTGTGGGAATGTTGCTCGGTGTTATTGCGCTGCTTCTCTCCTTAGCTCAGTTCACCCTCGGTCCGTTTTCTTCAAAGTCGACAGCACTTGAAGTTGTTGTGGCTGAAAAGGTTTCGGCAGTAAAAAAAGGAATAATGGCTGGTTTAAAAGGAGAGCAGCCGATCGTTGAGACGAAAAAGAAACCAGTAGATATCGACCGGTTACTGATCGCCAGCGGAATAGTGTTGTCTGTCGTGTCGCTTGGACTTGCTTTCATTAGTGGCCTGCGTAAAGAGAACAAATGGACCGTGAGTGGGGCACTCTTTTTTTCCGGGGCCACGATCGCTTTTCATGCGGCGTTACTGGCTTTTGGTCTCATCATTGCGGTTTTAGTTCTGATGTTAGTTGTTTCAATCATAAGCGGAAGCACTCCGTTCTGACCTTATAGCCCGGTGGCGGCTACGCCTTACCGGGCCTGCAAGGGCTCGAACGTAGGGCGGGTAAGGCGTAGCCGCCACCCGACACACTCAGCGGCGCGATCTCACCACCTGATACCGCCGGGTAAAATACTCAAACGGCGCGCTCCAGACGTGGACCAAGCGGGTGAACGGGAAGATAAGGAAGATCGTCATTCCCAGCACCAGATGTACGCGGAAGATCGGTGCCACGCCGCTTAACATCTCCGACGAGCCGCCCTTAAACGTCACGATCCCCTGTGCCCAGCCGACCAGCTTCATCATCTCGCTTCCGTCCGGATACTGAGCGGAGAACGGAATGGTCGACAGCCCAAGAATGCACTGGATCAGCAGGATACTCATGATGATGATATCCGGCGTGGTGGACGTTGCACGCACGCGCTGGTTGAACAGGCGGCGGATCAGCAGCATTGACCCACCGATGAGTGTCAGCACGCCGCAAATCCCGCCCGCAATCATAGCCAACTGCTGTTTAACCGCGACGGGCAAAAACCAGGCATACATCCAGTGCGGGGTTAACATGCCGAACAGGTGGCCGAAGAAAATCCCCAGGATCCCGATGTGAAACAGGTTAGAGGCCCAGTTCATACCGCGTTTGCTGAGCATCTGGCTCGACGAGGCGCGCCAGGTGTACTGCCCGTAGTCGTAACGCAGCCAGCTGCCGAGGAAAAAAACGGTGGCGCAGATGTAGGGGTAAATATCATAGAAAAACACGTTCAGGTAATGTGTCATTTTGGGCCTCCGGCACTGACGTTCACGTACTGCGGCGCGACGTCCTGGCTAAAGCGTCGTTGATAGTGCTGCATCGGCGAGCTGTCGCACGAAGTGGCGTTGTCTTCGATAAACTTCACCTGTTCCTCTTCCCACACGGCATCCAGCGCCTGGCGGGTGTCGTCGCGTTTCTCGCCTGACACCTGTTGAGTGACACTGTCACTTGAAAGGCGGCTTCCGGCGAGGGCGAGCAGGGCGTCAAACAGCTGATAATGCGCCACGCCGCGCTGTTTCAGACGACCGCCAACCAGGGCGAGGATTGGCGCGACGTTCTGCAATCCCTCACGCGCTTCGTCGTCGGTTACGATGCTGAGATATTCCAGATAGAGCGGCAGGTAATCCGGCAGTTCACGGCAGTCCAGCACCAGGCCCGCTTTTTCATACTGACTCATCAGGTCAACCATCGCCTGACCGCGATCGCGGGATTCGGCGTGAACGTGCTCGAACAGCAGCAGCGAGGTCGCGCGCCCGCGTTCGAACACTTCACACCACTCGGCCTGTTTATCCAGCAGCGGGGCGCTCAGGTGCTGTCGGGCAAACGGCAGCAGCATGGGCGCGTCCTGCGCAATCAACGAGAGCGCTTCTTCACGGTTCTCCCACAGCGTGTCATCGGGATACTCAATCAGCAGCGCGACGATCTTGAGGATCTGCATTATTCTCCCTCCCCATGTTCGCGCACCTCGGTAATGTTGATGGCATCGATGCGGCTGCTGTTGAAGAGGTTGAATTTGGTGTCGGAGCCGTGGCAACCGTCACCAAAGGTGAAGCCGCAGCCGTTTTTCTCCGGGAACGCGTCGCGCGCCATTTCACGGTGGCTGGTGGGGATCACGAAGCGATCTTCGTAATTCGCAATAGCCAGATAGCGGTACATCTCCTCAACCTGCGCTTCGGTCAGCCCGACTTCTTCGATGGCGCGAGTATCGGTCACGCCTTCCACGGTCTGGGAGCGTTTGTAGTGGCGCATCGCCATCATGCGTTTCAGAGCACGCAGCACCGGGCCTGGGTCACCTGCGCTAAGCATATTTGCCAGATACTGCACCGGGATGCGCAGGCTTTCGACAGCAGGCAGCACGCCATCACTCTGCGGCAGGCCGCCGGCATCCGCGTAGGACTGAATCGGTGACAGCGGTGGCACGTACCAGACCATCGGCAGGGTGCGGTATTCCGGGTGCAGCGGCAGAGCCAGCTTCCAGTCCATCGCCATTTTATAAACAGGCGATTTTTGCGCTGCCTCAATGACGTTCGCCGGAATACCCTGTTTCAGCGCTTCTTCGATGACCGCCGGATCGTGCGGATTCAGGAACACGTCGCACTGACGTTCGTACAGATCGGTTTCGTGCTCGGTGCTGGCCGCTTCTTCAATGCGGTCCGCGTCGTACAGCAGCACGCCGAGATAGCGAATACGCCCGACGCAGGTTTCTGAGCAAACGGTCGGCTGGCCGGACTCAATGCGCGGGTAGCAGAAGATGCATTTCTCGGATTTACCGCTCTTCCAGTTGAAGTAGATTTTCTTGTACGGGCAACCGCTGATGCACAGACGCCAGCCGCGGCACTTGTCCTGGTCAATCAGCACAATGCCGTCCTCTTCGCGCTTGTAAATGGCACCGCTCGGGCAGGTGGCGACGCAGCTTGGATTCAGACAGTGCTCGCACAGGCGCGGCAGGTACATCATGAAGGTATTTTCAAACTGGCCGTACATCTCCTTCTGGATCTTCTGAAAGTTGCGGTCGCGGGCGCGCTTTTCGAACTCACCGCCCAGCAGCTCCTCCCAGTTAGGCCCCCAAACGATTTTATCCATCCGCTTGCCGTCAATCAGCGAGCGAGGGCGAGCGGTAGGGAGATGATCCCCCTCCGGGGCGCGATGCAGGTCCTGATAATCAAAGGTGAAGGGTTCATAGTAATCGTCAATTTGCGGCAGAACAGGGTTAGCGAAAATTTTCGACAGAACGCCCATTTTGCCGCCGAGACGCGGGGTCAGTTTGCCGTTGATCCCGCGGATCCAGCCGCCTTGCCACTCATCCTGGTCTTCCCAGTTTTTTGGATAGCCAATGCCCGGCTTGGTTTCGACGTTGTTGAACCACGCATATTCCATGCCTTCACGCCCGGTCCAGACGTTCTTACAGGTGACCGAGCAGGTGTGGCAGCCGATGCATTTATCGAGATTCAGAACCATGCCAACCTGTGAGCGTATTTTCATTTTTTCGTCTCCTGTACCTGATCCCGACCTTCGCCATCCAGCCAGTTAATGTTTTTCATTTTGCGGATCATGATGAATTCGTCGCGGTTCGAGCCGACGGTGCCGTAATAGTTAAAGCTGTACGCCAGCTGCGCATAGCCGCCGATCATGTGCGTCGGCTTCGGGCAGACGCGGGTAACGGAGTTGTGGATCCCCCCGCGCCGGCCGGTCACTTCAGAGCCCGGAATGTTCAGAATGCGCTCCTGAGCGTGGTACATCATGGTCATGCCCGGCGGCACGCGCTGGCTGACTACCGCGCGGGCGGTGAGGGCGCCGTTAGCGTTAAAGGCTTCGATCCAGTCGTTGTCCTCAATGCCCAGCTCACGCGCGTCGGTTTCGCTTATCCAGACAATCGGCCCGCCGCGCGACAGGGTCTGCATCAGGAGGTTTTCGCTGTAGGTGGAGTGAATGCCCCATTTCTGATGCGGCGTCAGGAAGTTAAGCGCTTTTTCCGGGAAGCCGTTCGGCGGGATCTCGCGCATATGGCTCACGCTACGGGTATCAATCGGCGGACGGTAGGCCACCAGACTCTCCCCGAAAGCACGCATCCACGGGTGATCCTGATACAACTGCTGACGACCGGAAAGGGTGCGCCAGGGGATTAGCTCATGAACGTTGGTATAACCCGCGTTATAGGAGACATGCTCGCTTTCAAGACCGGACCAGGTTGGGCTGGAGATGATTTTGCGCGGCTGCGCCTGGATGTCGCGGAAGCGAATTTTCTCGTCTTCTTTGTTCAGCGCCAGATGCGTGTGGTCACGTCCGGTCAACTCCCCAAGCGCTTGCCAGGCCTTAACCGCCACCTGACCGTTGGTTTCCGGCGCGAGGGCGAGGATCACCTCTGAAGCGTCAATGGCGGTTTCAATCCGCGGACGACCTTTTGCCGGGCCGTCGGGCTTGACGTAATTGAGCTTGCCGAGGAAATCGACCTCGTTCTGGGTATTCCACGATATGCCTTTTCCGCCGTTACCGAGCTTGTCCATCAGGGGGCCAAGAGACGTAAAGCGCTCGTAAGTTTCCGGGTAGTTTCGCTCAACGACCGCAATGTTTGGCGCGGTTTTGCCGGGGATCAAATCGCATTCACCTTTGCGCCAGTCCTGGATATCAAACGGCTGAGAGAGTTCCGCCGGAGAGTCGTGCTGCAACGGTTGCAGAACCACGTCGGTTTCGGTGCCCAGGTGACCGACGCACACCTCGGAGAAGACCCTGGCGATGCCTTTGTAGATCTCCCAGTCGCTGCGCGATTCCCACGCCGGATCGACGGCGGCGGAGAGCGGGTGAATAAACGGGTGCATGTCCGAGGTATTCATATCGTCTTTTTCGTACCAGGTGGCAGTCGGCAGGACGATATCGGAGAACAGACAGGTGCTGGACATGCGGAAGTCGAGCGTCACCAGCAGATCGAGTTTGCCCTCGATGGCAGCGGTTTGCCATTCGACCTCTTCAGGCTTCACGTCGTCTGTGGAACCCAAATCTTCACCCTGAATGCCGCTCTCGGTGCCGAGCAGGTATTTCAGCATGTACTCGTGACCTTTCCCGGACGAGCCAAGAAGGTTAGAGCGCCAGACAAACAGGTTACGCGGGTGGTTCTTGCCGTTATCGGGTTGCTCGCAGGCGAAGCGAACGTCACCCGATTTTAGCCCCTGAACGGTGTAGTCCTGCGGCGTCATGCCCGCCGCATCGGCACGTGCCTTAATGTGCAACGGGTTCAGGTTGAGCTGCGGCGCCGAGGGCAACCAGCCCATGCGCTCGGCGCGAACGTTGAAGTCGATCAGGTGCCCGGTAAATTGGGTGGCATCGGCCAGCGGGGAGAGGAGCTCCTGCGCGGTCAGCTTCTCATAGCGCCACTGGCTGGCGTGGTTGTAAAAGAATGACGTGCTGTTCATCTGACGTGGCGGGCGGTTCCAGTCCAGCGCAAAGGCCAGCGGCAGCCAGCCGGTTTGCGGACGCAGTTTCTCCTGGCCCACATAGTGCGACCAGCCGCCACCGCTCTGCCCGACGCAGCCGCAGAAGACCAGCATGTTGATCATCCCGCGGTAGTTCATGTCCATGTGGTACCAGTGATTCACCCCGGCACCGAGGATAATCATCGACCGCCCGTGCGTTTTGTGCGCCGTGTCGGCAAACTCGCGGGCGATTTTTTCAATCAGATACGCGGGTACGCCGGTGATCTGCTCTCCCCAGGCGGGAGTGTAGGCTTTGATCTGGTCATAGCTGTCTGCGGCGTTACTGTCCTGCAGACCACGATCGAGGCCGTAGTTCGCCAGCACCAGATCGTAAACGCTGACCACCCGTTTCTCGCGACCGTCGGCGAGCGTCAGGGTTTTGCTCGGCACGCGGCGCGTCAGCACCGGCTCCTGCTTCACGCTGCGAAAATGCGGGTTCTCATTACCGCCAAAGTAGGGGAAGGCGACATCTGCGACGCTATCGTGCGTAATCAGCAGGGAGAGGGTCAGCTCGCTTTCATGGCCTGCCGCCCGGGGCTCCAGGTTCCATTTGCCTTTTTCTCCCCAGCGGAAGCCGATGGAACCGTTTGGCACCACCAGGTTCCCGGCAATATCAAAGGCGACCGTTTTCCATTCAGGATTATTGGCTTCACCCAGCCCGTCGACAAGGTCTGAGGCCCGCAGCATCCGCCCCGGTACGACGCGACCATCGGCCTGTTCGTCCAGCAGGACCAGCATCGGCATGTCGGTGTAGCGGCGGCAGTAGTTGAGGAAGTAGTCGCTCGGGTTATCGAGGTGGAACTCTTTAAGGATCACATGGCCCATTGCCATGGCGAGAGCGCTGTCGGTGCCCTGTTTAGGCGCCAGCCACTGGTCGCTCAGCTTCGCGACTTCCGAGAAGTCCGGCGTAATGGCGACGGTTTTGGTGCCTTTGTAGCGCACCTCAGTGAAAAAGTGGGCGTCCGGGGTACGCGTCTGCGGCACGTTCGAGCCCCAGGCAATGATGTAGCTGGAGTTATACCAGTCTGCTGATTCCGGCACATCGGTCTGCTCACCCCAGGTCATTGGGGAGGCCGGAGGCAGATCGCAGTACCAGTCATAAAAGCTCAGGCAGGTGCCGCCCAGCAGCGAGAGATAGCGGGTCCCGGCGGCGTAAGAGACCATCGACATCGCCGGGATAGGGGAAAAACCGGCGACGCGATCGGGGCCATAATTTTTGATGGTCCAGACGTTGGCGGCGGCAATCAGCTGGTTCAGCTCTTTCCAGTTTGAGCGGATAAAACCGCCTTTTCCGCGCGCTTTCCTGTAGCTCTGCGCTTTCTGCGGATCGTTCTGAATGGCATCCCAGGCCAGCACCGGATCGGTATGCTGCGCCAGCGCTTCTCGCCAGAGTTCAATTAACCTGCGGCGCACCAGCGGGTATTTGAGACGGTTGGCGCTGTAGAGATACCAGGAATAGCTTGCGCCACGCGGGCAGCCGCGCGGTTCGTGGTTGGGCAGGTCAGGGCGGGTGCGTGGATAGTCGGTTTGCTGGGTTTCCCAGGTCACCAGGCCATTTTTGACATAAATCTTCCAGCTACAGGAGCCGGTACAGTTCACGCCGTGGGTGGAGCGCACAATCTTGTCGAACTGCCAGCGCTGACGATAGCTGTCTTCCCAGTCGCGGTTGGTGTGATACACCTGCCCGTGCCCATCGGCGAAACTGTCGCCTTTTGTTTTGAAGTAACGAAAGCGGTCCAACAGTTTGCTCATGACATTTCTCCTGCTTCGATAGCATGGCCGGAGGGGGTTGCATCCCGCTCCGGCAAAGAGGTCGTTATTATTTTTGTGACGATTTGCGGCCGTACACCAGCCAGGTGACAAGGACACAGACGATGTAAAACACGAGGAACACTTTCATGGCCCCGACCGGCGATCCGGTCATCGCCAGCGAGGTGCCAAACGCTTTGGGAATGAAGAAGCCGCCCACGGCGCCGATGGCAGAGATAAAGCCCAGCGCGGCCGCTGTTTCGGTCACCGCTTCATGCTGCGCCTGCTCGTCCGTGCCGCCCTGCTTTTTGACGCGGTCGAGGGTAATTTGGCGGAAAATAATCGCGATCATCTGGAAGGTGGAGCCGCTGCCCAGTCCGGCAGTGAGGAACAGCCCCATAAACACCAGATAGAAGGCGAAGAAACTGCCTGAACCTGAGCCCGGAAGCGTCAGGAAAATTAGGGCGCTAAAAATCGCCATAAAGACGAAGTTGATCAGCGTCACCCGCACGCCGCCCAGTTTGTCGGAGATCATCCCGCCCGCCGAGCGGGCCAGCGCGCCGATCAGGGGACCAAAGAAGGCGAGGTGCAGGATGTTCACGTCCGGAAACTGGGTTTTCGACAGCATGGCAAAGCCCGCCGAGAAACCGATAAATGAGCCGAAGGTCGCCAGATAGAGCAGGCTTAGCAGCCAGAGGTGAAAGCGTTTCAGGACCGGAAGCTGGCTGGCGATGGAGGCCTTTGAGCTGGCAATATCGTTCATGCCAAAAAACGCCGCAATGGTTGCCAGCAGCAGGAGGGGGGCCCAGATCCAGGCCGCGTTTGCCAGCCACATCGTCGAGCCATCCTCCTGTGGCACGCCGTGCACCCCGAGGAAGGTGAACATCGGGAGGAAAATGACCAGCGGCGCAACCAGCTGCATCACGCTGACGCCCAGGTTGCCCAGCCCGCCGTTGATGCCCAGCGCACTGCCCTGTCTGGATTTCGGGAAGAAAAAGCTGATGTTGCCCATGCTCGATGCGAAGTTAGCGCCAGCAAATCCGCAGAGCAGGGCGATGATGATAAAGATCCAGTACGGCGTCGCGGGGTTTTGAATGGCAATTCCCAGCCACACGCAGGGGATAATCAGGATGACGGTACTCAATACCGTCCAGTAACGCCCACCGAATATCGGTACCATAAATGAGTAGGGGACGCGCAATATCGCACCGGAGAGAGAAGGTAATGCTGTTAGCATAAAAAGCTGATCGGTGGTGAAATTAAATCCGACTTTATTCAGGTTGACGGCGATAGCGCTAAATAACATCCAGACGCAAAACGCTAATAGCAGGCAAGCCACAGAAATCCATAGATTTCTTCGTGCGATATGTTTTCCTTTATTCTCCCAGAATTGCGCGTTTTCAGGTTTCCAGTTACTCAACAGATGCGGATTATTCTTTTCACTTTGTTGCGACATAGCGCCCTCTTGCTTACCTTAATGGAAAGAAAAAAGAAGTAAAAACAAAAAGATGAGTGAGAATTTGCTGTTGGATTTATTGGATGTTTTGGGATACATCTGAAAGGATAGATAAAAAAGCGCGCCCCTGAGGTGAGAATGGAAATTGCGGAGCGCTTAATATGTTACCAATTGTAAGTGTTGCGGGAATTAATACTCCAGAAGGAGTATTAACACAATTCCAGCGTGATAAGTTTGTCGAGATGTTTATTTAGCGCCGCATCGTCCATTTCCGGCATATTTAATACGGTGATCCCATCCAGGCCGCAAACCAGCCCTATCAAACGCCAGGCAATATTTTCCGCCCGATCGGTGAGTGTGAATGCCCTGGCTTCCGCCCCGGCACAGATAATAGCCACCGTCTCGTGATGCCACATCTCCATGGTCAGGACATAAGCCGCTTTGATCTCGGGATCCCGGCTGGCGAGAATTTGCGCTTCCCGCCACAGTCGAATATAAGGCTCAAACTTACCGTCGTCGCTGCCGAGCATGCTGTGCAACCGTTCCCGCCAGGTGGCACGTTCATCCGCTACGTCGGCATCTAATAGTTCGCGGATCAGGCGAACGAATGCCAGCGATTTCAACTCACCGCCGGAGGCAAAGTGGTGATGCACCTGCCCGGTAGCGACGCCCGCTTCAGTCGCAATGCGCCGCACCGTCATCGCCGCCAGCCCCTCGGCGAGCGCCACGCGCATGGCGGCCTGTAAGATTGCTTCCCGCCGTTCATCCTTGCTCAGATATCGCATGTTTACTCACTCTCAATGGGAATGAAACGAGTGTAACAAAAAGCTGGACACTCGTTCAACTTTACGTAGGATCGCATCCTGGACATGTGTCCATGTTTAAAATGAAAAGGAAATTTATGTTTCGTCAGTGGTTAGCGTTAGTGATTATCGTGCTGGTTTATATCCCGGTCGCGATCGACGCGACGGTGCTGCACGTGGCGGCGACGACATTGAGCATGACGCTGGGCGCCAGCGGTAACGAATTACTGTGGATTATCGACATCTACTCGCTGGTGATGGCGGGTATGGTGCTGCCGATGGGCGCACTCGGTGACCGCATGGGGTTTAAACGATTGTTAATGATCGGCAGCATGCTGTTTGGGGTGTCGTCCCTGGCGGCAGCCTTTGCGCCGTCAGCCGGGTGGCTGATTGCGGCGCGCGCCTCGCTGGCAATCGGTGCGGCAATGATCATTCCGGCCACGCTGGCCGGGATCCGCACGCTGTTTACCGACGCGCGGGATCGTAATATCGCGCTTGGCGTCTGGGCGGCCGTGGGTTCAGGTGGGGCGGCATTTGGTCCGCTGATTGGCGGTATCCTGCTTGAGCATTTCTACTGGGGATCGGTGTTTTTAATCAACGTCCCGATTGTGCTGGTGGTGGTGTCGCTGGCGGCGCGTTTTGTACCCCGTCAACAGGGGCGTCCTGAGCAGCCGCTGAATATCAGCCATGCCATCATGCTGATTGTGGCAATCCTGCTGCTGGTCTACAGCGCCAAAACCGCGTTGAAAGGCGTGCTGTCGCCGTGGCTGGTAGCCTGTACGTTGCTTACCGGGGCTGTGATGCTGTTGATTTTCGTGCGTATTCAACTGCGCGCCCGCGTGCCAATGATCGACATGCGCCTGTTTTGTCACCGCATCATTCTCAGCGGTGTGGTGATGGCGATGACGGCGATGATCGCGCTGGTGGGCTTTGAGCTGCTGATGGCGCAGGAATTGCAATTCGTTCACGGCTTTACGCCATTCGAAGCCGGCATGTTTATGCTTCCGGTCATGGTGGCGAGCGGGTTTAGCGGGCCGATCGCCGGAGTACTGGTGGGGCGTCTGGGGCTACGCATTGTGGCTGCGGGTGGCATGGCGCTCAGCGCGGTCAGTTTCATTGGCCTCTCGATGCTCGATTTCAGCACGCAGCAGTGGCAGGCGTGGAGCCTGATGGTGCTGTTGGGCTTCAGCGCCGCCAGCGCGCTGCTGGCCTCGACCTCTGCAATCATGGCCGCCGCGCCGAAAGAAAAGGCCGCCGCTGCCGGGGCGATTGAAACCATGTCTTATGAACTGGGGGCCGGGCTTGGGATCGCTATCTTTGGTCTGCTGCTGACCCGCAGTTTCTCTGCGTCGATTGATTTGCCGCAGGGGCTGAATGCGTCTCTCGTCGACAAAGCCTCGTCATCCATCGGCGAGGCGATGAAGGTGGCGCAGGATCTCACGCCAGCACTGGCGGTTTCGGTGACGGAGGCGGCGAAAAGTGCGTTTATTACCTCCCACAGCGTGGCGCTGGGGAGTGCGGGGGGCATGCTGTTGCTGCTGGCGGCAGGAATGTGGTTTAGCCTGGCGAAGGTGCCAAAGCAGTAGACAAGCCTGGTGCGCAGGCTGGCCGGGCAGCAGTTTAGGGCGTTAGCAGGCAGTGTTCATCTCGTGCTTCAATTTCTGAACCGCTATAGCGTGCGTATTGCCCGGTCAGGCCAAAAAACGCGGGTTGGGTTTCAGTATAGATTTCTGCGGCAAGTACCAGCCGGCGTCGTTCATCTTCGCTCATCTCAAGCAGCGTCCAGGGAATAAAATAGCGCGCCGTTGCGGTCAGTTTGAACCACAGCGGGCAGCCGCAGCCTGGACAAAACCAGCGTTCTCCCCGTGCGGATGAGGCGAAATGAGACGGGGCAATGGAATCTTGCTCCACAAGCGGCTCGCCCTGCGTCTCAAGATACATGGCAATGCCGCCTGACCACTTCTGGCATTGCGTACAGTGACAGGCATATACATCAAAATGGTTGAGGCTCACGCTGAACTGACTCATTCCGCATAAGCAGCGTCCTTTGAACAGGTGCATGGCGTTCTCCTTTTTGACGCCAGAAATCCGTATAAAAAAAGCCAGCCACATGGGCTGGCTTTTTAGCGTGACAAATCTTAGAACTGGTAGGTCAGGCCGACAGCAACGATGTTGTCGGTAGCAACGCCAGTTGCTTTGGTGAAGCTGTTGTCGTCAACCAGGTTGATTTTGTAATCAACATAGGTAGACATGTTTTTGTTGAAGTAGTAGCTCGCGCCAACGTCAACGTATTCAACCAGATCCTGGTCGCCGTATGAACCCAGATCTTTACCTTTGGATTTCAGGTAAGCGATGGATGGACGCAGACCGAAGTCGAACTGATACTGAGCAACAACTTCGAAGTTCTGAGCTCTGTTCGCGATATAACCGTCACCGAAGTTGGTCATGTTGCGGGTTTCAGAGTAGGTGGTTGCCAGGTAGATGTTGTTCGCATCGTATTTCAGACCAGCAGCCCAAACTTCTGCGTTTTCACCGCCAGCGTTAACGGTATTGGCTACGCGACCTGCAGCAACCTGACGGTCAGTACGGTCAGATTTCGCGTAGGTGGCACCGACAGCGAAGCCGTCCATTTCATAGGTAGAAGACAGACCCCAGCCGTCACCGTTCGCTTCGGTGATGTTACGGTCATCGTTTTTACCCTGGTACTGAGCAGCAAAGTTCAGACCGTCAACCAGACCGAAGAAGTCGGTGTTACGGTAGGTTGCAACGCCAGTCGTACGGCCAGTCATAAAGCCATCAGTCTGCGTCCAGGTATCACCACCGAACTCTGGCAGAACGTCAGTCCATGCGCCGATGTCGTAAGCAACACCGTAGTTACGACCGTAGTCGAAAGAACCGAATTCGTTGAATTTCAGACCTGCGAAGGCCAGACGCGTTTTGCTGCCGTCAGTGCCCTGGGATTCAGAACGGTTGCCTTTGAACTCATATTCCCACTGGCCGTAACCGGTCAGCTGATCGTTGATCTGAGTTTCACCTTTGAAGCCCAGACGAACGTAAGTTTTGTCGCCGTCGTTGCCAGCGTCATCAGAGAAATAGTGCAGACCTGTTACTTTACCGTACAGATCCAGCTTGTTACCGTCTTTGTTATAAACTTCAGCCGCGTTTACAACGCCTGCTGCCAACATGGAAGTCACTGCCACTGCAACTAATTTAAGTTTCATCTTAAATATTCCTTATAATTTTCTTAGGTATTTCCTGAGCCACTTTGAACGAGTTTTAAACGAGGCTGCTCGTCAATGGCACGTTATTTTTAAAAATCTTGTAGTCCTCTTTCAATAATAAGTTTCAAAATATTAATAATAATTTCATTTAGTGTGATCGAGATCGGATAAATGGCCTAAAAATAGCCTGAAATGATGAGTATTTAATCAATTTTGGGTGGGGTTTATTTCCGTCAATATAGTTTCATTGGGTTGTTATAAAATATGTTAATTATCGGTAATGCCGTTCTTTTGGTTGGGATGGCAGAGTGTATTTAACCGAAAAGGGCGGCCTTGCGCCCTTAATTGCACGGAAATTCCGTTGCTTAGACAGAAACACACAGAAACATACTATTGCACTTTGTGCTATTAATATTGTGAGTATTTGTCGGCAATTAATCACATAGCGGTGTCAGTTTGTGTCAATATTAAGAGACGCAAATTTACGAAAAGAGGGTAATATAAACAGAAGTTAAACGCGCGCCCAAATATTAAATTTATGTTAATTTTTTGCTGTCGGGATGAATATTACCCGACAGCTGACCCGGAATTATTTTTTGGTGGCGTACCAGCAAAGCAATGACCCGACGCAGACCATCAGCGCGCCTTGCCAGAACGAGAAAGAGAGGGGGGAACTCAGCAGCACGGCGGCAAGCGCGGCAGAGAGTACGGGAGTAAAATAGGATACGGCGGCCAGCACCGTGACGTTACCGTGCAGAATGCCAACATTCCAGGCGGCATAACCTAACCCTAGCGCCACACCACACATAACGAGTTTCACGACAACCGGAACAGTGAAGACCATTTCCGGCTGATCGCTCAGCGCATATTTCACCCACAGGCTCAGTGCCGTCAGCAAAACAAACAGCGTAATGCCGTTTTGCCCGTTAGCAAATTTACGGGTTACCGTGCAGTAGGCGGCCCAGATAAATGCCCCGGCAAAAGCCAGCGTATAGCTGAGTGGATTCGATACAATATTGCGCATTATTTCATCAGGGTGTAATCCTTGATCACCCCCTAGTACCCAACATACACCGAGTAGTGCAATGATTAAGCCGGGGATAACCCACAGCGTTGATTTTTGTCCGTTGAACAAAATAGCAAAGACGATCGTCAGGCTCGGCCAGAGATAATTGACCATCCCCACTTCAATGGCCTGCGCTCGCGTGGCGGCATAGCCTAACGACAGGGCAAGACAAATTTCGTAACTGACAAACAGTACGCTGCCGGCAATAAGATACCTGGGTGAAAAGCGTTTAATATCAGGAAATCCCACCGTTACCAGACACAATAATCCGCTGAGGGTGTATATCATCGCCGCACCGCCGACGGGCCCCAGCCCCTCACTCACGCTACGAATCAAGCCCACCATTGTGCTCCACAACAGAATCGCTGCCAGCCCGATAAGCGTTGCTCTCTTTCTGTCCATTACGTCTTCATCGCTAAAAAAATCAAAGGAAAAAGATATAGCATTAATCCTGACGCTGTTGCGAATTATTCTCGCATGTGTTTAACCCTAAAGGATTATTTGAAGGCGCGAGCGGTGACCATTAAGAGGGCGAAGTCACGCGACCTTGATTTGACGCAAAAAAAAAAGGGGTTTTGCTGTTAGTTTGCGGCGCGAAGTCTTATTTGAACACGAGGACAACAATGGACGTCAGCCGCAGACAATTTTTTAAAATCTGCGCGGGCGGTATGGCCGGAACAACAGCCGCTATGCTGGGATTCGCTCCTAAAATGGCGCTGGCTCAGGCACGCAACTATAAACTGCTGCGCGCGAAAGAGATCCGTAACACCTGCACATACTGCTCCGTGGGTTGTGGGCTTTTGATGTACAGCCTGGGTGATGGCGCGAAGAACGCCAGAGAAGCGATTTATCATATTGAAGGGGACCCGGATCATCCGGTGAGCCGTGGGGCGTTATGCCCGAAAGGCGCGGGTCTGCTGGACTACGTTCACAGCGAAAACCGCCTGCGTTATCCGGAATACCGTGCGCCAGGTTCGGACAAATGGCAGCGTATTTCCTGGGATGAGGCCTTCTCCCGTATTGCAAAATTGATGAAAGCCGACCGCGACGCCAACTTTGTTGAAAAGAATGCAGAGGGGGTGACGGTAAACCGCTGGCTTTCCACCGGTATGTTATGTGCCTCTGCGGCCAGTAATGAAACCGGCATGCTGACGCAAAAATTTGTGCGCTCTCTCGGCATGCTGGCGGTTGATAACCAGGCGCGCGTCTGACACGGACCAACGGTAGCAAGTCTTGCTCCAACATTTGGTCGCGGTGCGATGACCAACCACTGGGTTGATATCAAAAACGCTAACGTCGTGGTGGTAATGGGCGGTAACGCCGCTGAAGCCCATCCAGTGGGATTCCGCTGGGCGATGGAAGCGAAAAACAACAACGATGCGACGCTGATCGTCGTCGATCCGCGCTTTACGCGCACGGCTTCGGTGGCCGATATCTATGCGCCGATCCGCTCCGGCACGGACATTACGTTCCTGTCCGGCGTACTGCTGTACCTGATCGAAAACAACAAAATTAACGCGGAATACGTTAAGCACTACACCAACGCAAACCTGCTGGTGCGGGATGACTTTGCCTTCGACGACGGGCTGTTCAGCGGCTATGACGCGGAAAAACGCCAGTATGACAAGTCCTCGTGGAACTATCAGTTCGACGAAAACGGCTATGCGATGCGCGATGAAACACTGACGCACCCGCGCTGCGTGTGGAACCTGCTGAAGCAGCATGTTTCCCGCTATACGCCGGACGTGGTGGAGAACATCTGCGGTACGCCGAAAGCGGACTTCCTGAAAGTGTGCGAAGTGCTGGCCTCCACCAGTGCGGCAGACAGAACAACGACCTTCCTGTATGCGCTGGGCTGGACGCAGCACACCGTGGGTGCGCAGAACATCCGCACCATGGCGATGATCCAGCTGCTGCTCGGCAACATGGGGATGGCAGGGGGCGGCGTAAATGCGCTGCGCGGTCACTCCAATATTCAGGGGCTCACCGACCTCGGCCTGCTCTCCACCAGCCTGCCGGGTTACCTGACGCTGCCGTCGGAAAAGCAGGCAAATCTGCAAACGTATCTTGAGGCCAACACGCCAAAAGCGACGCTGCCGGATCAGGTGAACTACTGGAGCAACTATCCGAAGTTCTACGTCAGCCTGATGAAATCCTTCTACGGCGACGCGGCGCAGAAAGAGAACGACTGGGGCTTCGAGTGGCTGCCGAAGTGGGACCAGGCGTACGACGTCATTAAGTATTTCAATATGATGGATAAGGGGAATGTCACGGGGTATATCTGCCAGGGCTTTAACCCGGTAGCGTCCTTCCCGGACAAGAACAAAGTGGTTCGCAGCCTGAGCAAGCTGAAGTACATGGTCGTCATCGACCCGCTGGTGACCGAAACCTCGACCTTCTGGCAGAACCACGGTGAAGCGAACGATGTCGATCCGGCGTCGATTCAGACCGAGGTGTTCCGCCTGCCGTCCACCTGCTTTGCGGAAGAGGATGGCTCCATTGCCAACTCCGGTCGCTGGCTGCAGTGGCACTGGAAAGGCCAGGAGGCGCCGGGTGAAGCGCGGAATGACGGTGAGATCCTGGCCGGGATTTACCATCGTCTGCGCGAGATGTACCGCACCGAAGGCGGCAAAGGCGCTGAGCCGCTGCTGAGGATGGGCTGGGACTACAAGCAGCCGGACCGTCCTGAGTCTGAAGAGGTCGCCAAAGAGAACAACGGCGTGGCGCTGGCGGATCTCTATGACGCTAACGGCAACCTGGTGGCGAAGAAAGGCCAGCTGTTGAACAGCTTCGCGCTGCTGCGCGACGACGGCACGACGGCGTCGTCCTGCTGGATCTACACCGGCAGCTGGACGGAGCAGGGTAACCAGATGGCCAACCGCGATAACGCCGACCCGTCCGGGCTGGGCAATACGCTGGGCTGGGCCTGGGCGTGGCCGCTGAACCGCCGCGTGCTGTATAACCGCGCCTCCGCCGACGTGAACGGCAAGCCGTGGGATCCAAAACGCATGCTGATCCAGTGGAACGGCTCGAAGTGGGCAGGGAATGATATCCCGGACTACAACACCGCCGCGCCGGGCAGCAACACCGGGCCGTTTATCATGCAGCCGGAAGGGCTGGGTCGCCTGTTTGCGCTCAACAAGCTGGCAGAAGGGCCATTCCCGGAACACTACGAGCCGATGGAAACGCCGCTCGGCACTAACCCGCTGCACCCGAACGTGGTCTCCAGCCCGGTGGTGCGGATCTATGAAGACGACGTATTGCGCTTAGGCAAAAAAGACAAATTCCCGTATGTGGGTACAACCTATCGCCTGACCGAGCATTTCCATACCTGGACCAAGCACGCGCGGCTTAACGCCATCGCCCAGCCGGAACAGTTTGTGGAGATCAGCGAGACGCTGGCGAAAGCGAAGGGGATTGCCAACGGTGACCGCGTGAAGGTGAGCAGCAAGCGTGG